>NZ_SMKN01000048.1 GCF_004348675.1 Micromonospora sp. KC606
GTCCGACTCAGGCCGGCTGGTGCGCGGCGAGCGGTCGCTCGACGCGGGTGTCGGCGCGGGGCCGTACGTTCCGGCTCCGGGCAACGGTCGGGACCACGACCGGGGACCGGGGGGCAACCAGCACACGCGCCGGAACCGGAACCGAGGTGGACACCGAGGCCGGGGCCGGGGCGGCGGCCGCAACCGGCACCGAGGCCAGGGCCGGGGCGGCGGCCGCCGTGGCCGCGACCGGGAACGCGGCCGGGGTGGCGGTGCGGGCCGGACGGTGCCACCACAGCCAGCCGACGTCCCGGCCGAACGACTCCAACAACATCGCCAGCAAGGCGCCCAGCAGCAGCACGGTCACCAGGTGGGGCAGCACGCCCGCGGCGGCGGTCAGCAGCATGATCCCCGCCGCCGCGGCGACCACCTTGCGCCAGTACCGCGGCGGCAGAGTGCCCCGCATCCAGGGCAGCACCCAGCTCGCGGCGACGAAGGCGTACCGCATCCCGCCGATCGCCAACACCCAGGGCCCGGCCACCGGCGCCACGTGCACGCTGAGCATCAGGACCAGGAAGGAGTCGACCTCCATGTCGAAGCGCGCGCCGAGCGCGCTGGTGGTGCCGGTACGCCGGGCCACCCAGCCGTCCACCGCGTCCAGGGCCAGCGCCACCGCGGTCATCGGCACCAGCACCGCCAGCGGGGTGGGCGAGCCGTCGACGGCGTCGACCAGCAGCGCGGTCACCCCGCCCGCCAGCACCGCCCGGGCCAGGGTCACCCGATCCGCCGGGC
This sequence comes from Micromonospora sp. KC606, assembly GCF_004348675.1. Taxonomy (GTDB): domain Bacteria; phylum Actinomycetota; class Actinomycetes; order Mycobacteriales; family Micromonosporaceae; genus Micromonospora. Next base: position 772 of record NZ_SMKN01000048.1, read on the forward strand.
CGAGCCGGTCGACGCCGTGACGGCGCAGGCCGCGCGTCAGCACGGCGCAGAGCCCGATGCCGTACCCGACGCCGGCCAGCCACCCGGCGGCGTCGAGCCCGACGGTCGCGGCCAGCACGGCCAACAGGACGATCTGGGCGGTCAGTCCGATCACCGGACCGGTTCGAACCGTGGACACGCTGCCTCCGTGTTTATGATCGACGACCTCGACAGACCAGTACGGAGCGAGCGGCCGATCGGTTCGGTTTCGCAGCCAGATTGGAGACGACCGCGTGATCCGCGACGCCCGTGCTTTCTGGCTCCGCGCCCCCGGAGCAGGAGAGATCCGGTCGGTGACGCTACCGGAGCCCGGTCCGGAGGACGTGCTGGTACGCAGCGTGTTCTCCGGGGTCAGCCGGGGCACCGAGACCCTGGTGTTCACCGGCGCGGTGCCCGAGAGCCAGCATGCGGCGATGCGCGCCCCGTTCCAGGAGGGCGACTTTCCCGCCCCGGTCAAGTACGGCTACCTGAGCGTCGGTGTGGTCGAGCACGGCCCGGACGATCTACGGGGGCGGACCGTGTTCTGCCTGTACCCGCACCAGACCGCCTACGTCGTTCCGGCCTCGGCGGTGACGCCGGTGCCCGACGGCGTGCCGGCGGCCCGGGCCGTGCTCGCCGGTACCGTGGAGACCGCGGTGAACGCGCTCTGGGACGCCACGCCGATGGTCGGCGACCGGGTGAGCGTGGTCGGCGGCGGGATGGTCGGTTGTGCGGTCGCCGTGCTGCTCGCCCGTTTCCCCGGCGTCCGGGTCGAGTTGGTCGACGCCGACCCGGCGCGGGCCGCCGTGGCCGACGCGCTCGGCGTCGGGTTCGCCTCGCCCGACGACGCCACCGGCGGGCGGGACCTGGTGGTGCACGCCAGCGCCACCGGCGCCGGTCTGCAGCGGTCGCTGGACCTGCTCGCCCCGGAGGGCGCCGTGGTCGAGCTGAGCTGGTACGGCGACCGACCCGTGCAGCTGTCGCTGGGCGGGACGTTCCACTCCGGCCGGTTGACCATCCGCAGCAGCCAGGTCGGCACGGTGTCGCCGAACCGGGCCCGGCGCAGCTACGCCGAACGGCTGGCGCTGGCCCTGGACCTGCTCGCCGACCCGGCGTTCGACGCGTTACTGACCGGTCGGTCGCGGTTCACGCACCTGCCCGACGTGCTCGACCGACTCGCCGCGGGGAGCCTCCCCGCGCTCTGCCACCTCATCACCTACGACGGAGAGTGACCGTGTTCAGCGTCACCGTACGGGACCACATCATGATCGCCCACAGTTTCCGGGGGGAGGTCTTCGGGCCGGCCCAGAAGCTGCACGGGGCCACCTTCGTGGTGGACGCGACGTTCCGCCGCGCCGACCTCGACGGCGACGGCATCGTGGTCGACATCGGCCTTGCCACCACCGAACTGAAGGCCGTCCTGGCCGAGCTGAACTACCGCAACCTGGACGACGAGCCGGCCTTCGCCGGGGCCAACACCACCACCGAGGTGCTGTGCCGGGCCATCGCCGACCGGCTGGCCGACCGGGTGCACGCCGGCGGGCTGGGCGAGGGCGCCCGCGCGCTGGCCGGGATCACCGTCACGCTGCACGAGTCCCACGTGGCCTGGGCGAGCTACGAACGGTCGCTGTAGCCCGTGGCGGTGGTACACGTCGTCCTACCCGGCGACATCGACGACCCGGCGACCCCGAGCGGCGGCAACCACTACGACCGCCGGGTCTGCGCCGGGCTGACGGCGCTGGGCTGGACGGTCCACGAACACGGCGTACCCGGGGACTGGCCGCAGCCCGACGGCCGGGCGCGCGCCGGCCTGGCCGGGCTGCTCGCCGACCTGCCCGTCGGCACGCCGGTGTTGCTGGACGGACTGGTCGCCTCGGTCGTGCCGGAGGTCCTCGCGCCGCACGCCGACCGGCTGCGGCTGGTGGTGCTGGTGCACATGCCGATGCAGGGCGACACCGAGGCCGCGGCGCTCAGCTGCGCCGCCGCCGTGGTCACCACCAGCGGGTGGACCCGCGACCGGCTGCGGCAGTGGTACCGGCTCGCCCCGGACCGGGTGCACGTGGCCGCCCCCGGCGTCGAGCCGGCCACGGCCGCCGCCGGCACGGTGGCCGGCAACCGGCTGCTCTGCGTCGCGACCGTCGTCCCGCACAAGGGGCACGACCTGCTGGTCGGGGCGCTCGCCGAGGTCGCCGAGCTGCCGTGGACGCTGGACTGCGTCGGCGCGCTGACCCGCGACCCGGCATACGCGGCCAGGCTGCGCCGGCAGGTCGCCGACCGGGGACTGACCGGGCGGGTACGGTGGGCCGGTTCCCGGGTCGGCACCGACCTGGCCGCCGCGTACGCCGACGCCGACCTGCTGGTCCTCGCCTCACGCGGTGAGACGTACGGGATGGTGGTCACCGAGGCCCTGGCCCGCGGCCTGCCGGTGCTCGCCACGGCGGTCGGCGGGGTGCCGGAGGCGCTCGGCCGAGCCCCCGACGGCGATCCGCCCGGCCTGCTGGTCCCCCCGGACGACCCGGCCGCCCTGGCCGACGCGCTGCGCCGCTGGCTGGACGGAGCCGCGCTACGGCAGCGGCTGCGCCGCGCCGCGCTGGCCCGGCGCGGCGCCCTGGCCGGCTGGTCGGCCACCTCGACCGTTATCGCCCACGTCCTGGACGGAGTGCGGGTATGACCCTGTTTGCCACCGAACCCTTCGCCGACTGGCTCGCCCTGCGGGAACCCGCCGACGCCGCCGCCCGCGCCGAGGACCTCGTCGACCTGGTCCGGGCCCGGCTGACCGCCGACCGGCCGCTGGTCGTCCACGACCTCGGCAGCGGCACCGGCTCGATGGCCCGTTGGCTGGCCCCCCGGCTGCCCGGCCCACAGCACTGGATCCTGTACGACCGGGACCCCGGCCTGCTCGACCGGGCGCGTGCCCACCCGCCGGTGGCGGCCGACGGCAGCCCCGTCACCCTGGCGACCCGGCAGACGGACATCACCCGGCTGACCGCCGCCGACCTGGCCGGGGCAGGCTTGGTCACCGCGTCGGCGCTGCTGGACATGCTGACCGCCGAGGAGATCGACCGGATCGTCGCGGCCTGCGCGGGCACCGGTCGCCCGGCGCTGTTCGCGCTCTCCGTCGTCGGGCGGGTCACCTTCGCCCCGGTTGACCCGCTGGACGCCGAGGTCGCCGCCGCGTTCGACGACCACCAGCGACGCACCGCCGACGGGCGGACCCTGCTCGGGCCGGACGCCGCCGCGGCGGCCGCCGCCGCGTTCGCCCGCCACGGCGTTCCCGCCACCGTGCGGTCCACGCCGTGGCGGCTCGGGCCGGCGCAGGCCGCGCTGACCGCCGAATGGTTCACCGGCTGGTTGGCCGCCGCCGTCGAGCAGCGTCCCGACCTCGTCGAGCGCACCGCCGAGTACGCCCGCCGCCGGCTCGCCGCCGCCGCCGACGGCGAGCTGACCGTCACGGTCGGACACGACGACCTGCTCGCCGGGGTGGAATGAACCGCTGGCCCGCCCGGTACGTGCAAGGAGGTGACGATCTTCCGAGGAGGCTCCGCGTGACACAGGCTGCCGGCGACCCGCCCCCCGCGCCCGCCCGTTCCGCCTGGCCCTGGGTGAGCAATCTCGGCGGGCTGGCGCTCGTGGCAGGACTGCTGTGGTGGCTGGGCAGCGGCCCGGCGCTGGCCGCGCTGCGCCGCATCGACGCTCCGGCCCTGCTCGCGGCGCTGCTGCTCGGTGCCCTGGCAACGGTCTGCTGCGCCTGGCGGTGGCGGCTGGTCGCCGAAGGGCTCGGCGTGCGGCTGCCGCTGGGCGCCGCCGTCGCCCACTGCTACCGTGCGGTCTTCCTCAACGCCACGCTGCCCGGCGGGGTGCTCGGCGACGTGCACCGGGCGGTCCGGCACGGCCGGGACGCCGGCGACGTCGGGCGGGCCGTGCGCGCCGTGGTCTGGGAACGCGGCGCCGGGCAGGTGATCCAGGTGGCGTTCGCGGCGCTGCTGCTGCTGGCGTTGCCCTCGCCGGTGCGCCCGTACCTGCCGGCCGTCGTGGCGGTGGCGGTGGCCGTCGCGCTCGGCGTGGTGCTGCTGGTCCGGGCGCTGCCCCGGTCCGGCCCGTCGCGTCGGGCCCGCGCGCTGCGGGCCGCCGCGGCCGACGTCCGCGCAGGTCTGCTCGCCCGCCGCACCGCGCCGGGCGTGCTGCTGACCTCGGTGGTGGCGGTCGGCTGTCACCTGGCCACCTTCGTGCTCGCGGCCCGGGTCGCCGGGGCCACCGCCCCGCTGACCGAACTGCTGCCGTTGACCCTGCTGGCGCTGCTGGCCATGGCGTTGCCGGCCAACATGGCCGGTTTCGGCCCTCGGGAGGGCGCGGCGGCGTGGGCGTTCGGCGCTGCCGGACTCGGCGCCGCCCAGGGGGTCGCCACCGCTCTGGTCTACGGGGCCCTGGTGCTCGTCGCCGCCCTCCCCGGCGCCGTCGTGCTGCTGCGGCGTGGACCGATCACATTCCGGGTACGGTCCACGGCTCGTGCGGTGAACCAGGGTGGTTCTGCCGCGGTTCCCGCTGCCGGGCTGGCCGGTAGCGTCTGACGGAGGAGACACATGTTCGAAGCACTGCCGGTCGCGACGGTCCGCACGCAGGTCAGGGTTCCCCTCCGGTTCCCCGACGGGTACGCCACCACGGCCCGGGTCTTCTCGTTCGACGGTCTGGTGGACGGGCGGGAACACCTGGCGTTCGGGCTGGGCGACTGGGCGGGCGCGGTGCGGCGGTATCCCTCCGGTGGGGCCGCGCCGCTGGTCCGCCCGCACAGCGAGTGCCTCACCGGGGACGTCTTCGGCAGCCAGCGTTGCGACTGTGGTCCGCAGTTGCGGGAGGCGGTGGAACGCATCACCGCGGCCGGCGGGTTCCTGCTCTACCTGCGGCAGGAGGGTCGGGGCATCGGCCTGTACCCGAAGCTGGACGCGTACGCCCTGCAGGACGCCGGCCTCGACACCTACGAGGCGAACCGGGCGCTCGGGCACGGCGAGGACGAGCGCGACTACCGGGCCGCCGTGCAGATGCTGGCGGTACTGGGGGTGGAGCAGCTCGCCCTGCTCAGCAGCAACCCGGAGAAGGCCGAGCAGCTCGGCCGGCTCGGCGTGACGGTGACCGAGATGGTGCCGACCGGGGTGTTCCTCTCCCCCGCCAACGCCGACTACCTGGCGGCGAAGGCGAGCCGGGCGGCCACCCGGACCGCCGACGCGCCGGCGCTGCACTGACATGGTGGCCGTACCGACCACGCCGACGGTCGCCACGGGCCCCGGGCCGCCCAGGCGGCCGTACGTGCTGCTCAGTTGCGCCACGTCGATCGACGGCTACATCGACGACGCCACCGAGCAGCGGCTGGTGCTCTCCAACGAGGAGGACCTCGACCGCATCGACGCGGTCCGGGCGGGCTGCGACGCCATCCTGGTCGGCGCCGGCACGGTCCGCCGCGACGATCCGCGCCTGGTGGTCCGCTCCGAGCGGCTGCGTGGGGCGCGGGTGGCACGCGGGCTGCCGCCGTCGCCGACGAAGGTCACCCTGACCGCGCGGGGTGACCTCGACCCGGGAGCCCGGTTCTTCACCGTCGGCGACGCGGACAAGCTCGTCTACTGCGCCTCACCAGCGGTGGGGAAGACCACCGAGCTGCTGGCGGGGCAGGCCACCGTGGTGGACGCCGGCGATCCGGTGGACCACGACCGAATCCTGGCCGACCTGGCCGGGCGGGGCATCGGGCGGCTGATGGTCGAGGGCGGCGGGACGGTGCACGCGCAGTTCCTCACCGCCGGGCTCGCCGACGAGCTGCACCTGGTGGTCGCCCCGTTCTTCGTCGGCGACTGCCAGGCGCCGCGGTTCGTCGCCGAGGGCCGCTTCCCCTGGCATCCGGGCCGGCGGGCCCGGGTGGCCGAGGTCCGCCAGATCGGCGACGTGGTGCTGCTGCGGTACGCGCTGTCGGACCGTTGTGGCGACTGGTGATCCGCGACATGCAGTCGTCGTTGAACCACCAGGCGTGGCCGTCCGTACCATTCGACGCAGCCGACCGACGGTTCACCGCTTTTCGCCGTGGCGTCGCGAGGCCGCGCCGGACGATGAGCTACGACGGGGACCGGAGGTCAGGGTGTTCGCGGAGGGGGACGACCAGCAGGTGACGGCCTGGGCCCTGGCGGCCGGCCAGGGCGATCCGCAGGCCCTGGCCGCGTTCGTCCGGGCCACACAGGCGCAGACCTGGCGCTTCCTGCGTCACCTGCTCGCCTCGGCCGAGACCGACGACCTGGTCCAGGAGACCTACCTGCGGGCAATGCGGGCGATGCCCCGGTTCGCCGGCCGTTCCTCCGCCCGCACCTGGCTGTTCAGCATCGCCCGCCGGGTCGCCGCCGACCACCTGCGCGCGCGGCGCGCCCGGCCGGAGGTGATCGGCCTGGACGGCCGGGAGCCGCCGGCGGACGGCCGGTTCGAGAACGGGGTCGTCCTCGACCAACTGCTGTGGGAGCTGCCGGTGGACCGGCGGGAGGCGTTCGTCGCCACCCAGGTCCTCGGGCTGTCGTACGCCGAGGCGGCCGAGGTGTGCGGCTGCCCGGTCGGGACCATCCGGTCCCGGGTGGCGCGGGCCCGGGAGGACCTGGTGGCCGCCGTCGGGGGGCGGTCCGGGTGGCGCGCGGGGCGCGTCGGGTGACGGCGGGACGGATCCGATGAGTGACCTGCGATACCTGCGCTGCGAGGGGTGGCGCGAGATCCTCTCGGCGCACCTGGACGGAGAGGCCAGCACGGCGGAGGCGGGAGCGGCACAGCGGCACCTCGACTCCTGCATCGACTGCCGCGGCTGGCTGGAGGCCGCCGCCGTGGTCAACCGGCGGATCCGCACCCAGGCGGTGACCGACCTGCCCGACCTGTCCGACGCCATCCTCGCCGCCGCTCCGCCGCCCCGGCTGCGGACGATGTGGCGGGCCCGGCTGGTGGCCGGCGCACGGCTGGTGCTGGGGCTGCTCGGCGCGGGTCAGCTCGTGCTCGGCCTCGCGCAGGCCGGTCAGGGCGCGGTCACCGACCACCTGCACCCATCCGGGCAGCACCTGTGGCACGAGGCCGCCGCGTGGAACGTGGCCGTCGGGGCGGGTTTCCTCTTCGTGGCGGTGCGCCGCAGCCCGCCGGCGGGTCTGCTGCCGACGCTGACCGCGTTCGTCGCCACGCTGGTGCTGCTGTCCGTCAACGACGTCGTCACCGCGCGGGTGGACCTGTCGCGCCTGGTCAGCCACGCGTTCCTGGTCGCCGGATACGTGGTCACGGTGCTGCTGTCCCGGCCGGCGCTGCGGTCGGGCTGGCCGCCACCGGGCTCCGGGCGCTCGGGGCGGTCGCGGTGGCGGCTACGACTGGACGAGGCCGACCAGCCGCCGGTGGGGCCGGTGCCGGCCCAGCCGTACGGGGCGCACGCCGCCGACCGCTGGGCCGCCTGAGCCGGCCGACCGCTTCACCGGCCGATGCGGCGGCCGGCCGTAAGCGGATCGCAAGGACCGCGCCCGCCGCCGCCGGGCCCGCGCGCCGCTACGCTGAGCCGCACGACGGGGAGGTGCGGGTTGAGCCAACGGGTGCTGGTCGTCGACGACGACCGGACGGTCGCCGATGTGGTCTGCCGCTACCTGCGGCACGCCGGCTACCGGGTGGACCACGTCTCCGACGGCCCGGCAGCCCTGACGGCCGTCGCCGCGGCGCCGCCGCACCTGGTCGTCCTCGACGTGATGCTGCCCGGCCTGGACGGGCTGGAGGTCTGCCGGCGGCTGCGGCAGCGGCCGGACGGCGTGCCCATCGTGATGCTGACCGCACGCGGCGATGAGGCCGATCGGATCCTCGGCCTGCAACTGGGCGCGGACGACTACCTGGGCAAGCCGTTCTCCCCCCGCGAGCTGGTGCTGCGGGTCCGTTCGGTGCTGCGACGGGCCGGCGGCGAGCCGGCCGGGGCGGCGCCGGAGGTGCTCTCCGACGGCGGTCTCGTCGTGGAGACCGGCCCTCGGGTAGCCCGGCTGCACGGCCGGGAGCTGTCTCTGACGCTGCGGGAGTTCGACCTGCTGGCCCACCTGATGCGGCACCCGGCCCGGGCGTTCCGCCGCGCCGAACTGCTGGAACGGGTGTGGGGGTGGCAGTTCGGCGACCAGTCCACGGTGACCGTGCACGTGCGCCGGCTGCGGGAGAAGGTCGAGGCGGACCCGGCGGACCCGCGGCGGGTCGTCACGGTCTGGGGCGTCGGCTACCGGTACGAGCCGATCGATGACTGACCTCGCCCTGATCTTCGGTGCGGCGCTCACGGCCGCCTGCGCCGTCGGGCTGCTCGGGGCCGGCGTGTTGCGGCTGCTGCGGGGCCGGTCGATCACCGTGCACATCACCGTGTTGCTGGCGATGACGGTCAGCGCCGTGGTGGCCGGGGTGGCGGTGGTCGCCGAGGCGATGTTCCTCTCCCCGCACGACCTGGAGGTCGTGCTGATCACCGTGTCGGCGGGGGCGGTGGTCAGTCTCGGCGTCGGGTGGCTGTTCGGGCGGCGGCTCGCCGCGGCGGCGGTCTGGGCCGACCAGGCGCGGGAGCGGGAACGGCGGATCGAGAAGGGCCGCCGCGACCTGGTCGCCTGGGTGTCGCACGACCTGCGCACGCCGCTGGCCGGGCTGCGTGCGATGGCCGAGGCCCTGGAGGACCGGGTCGTCGCCGATCCGGAGACGGTCGACGAGTACCACCGCCGCATCCGAGTGGAGACCGACCGGATGACCCGGCTGGTGGACGACCTGTTCGAACTGTCCCGGATCAACGCGGGGGCGCTGCGGCTGTCGCTGTCGGCCGTACCGCTGGGCGACGTGGTCTCCGACGCCCTCGCCGGCACCGCGCCGCTGGCCGCGGCCCGGCGGATCCGGCTGGTCGCCGCCGACTCCGGCTGGCCCACGGTCATCGCCAGCGAGCCCGAGCTGGCCCGGGTGGTGGGTAACCTGCTGCTCAACGCGGTCCGGTACACGCCGTCGGACGGGACGGTGCGGGTCGACGCCGGCCGGGACGGCGACGACGCGTGGCTGGCCGTCGCCGACACCTGCGGCGGCATCCCCGACGACGACCTGCCCCGGGTGTTCGACGTGGCGTTCCGGGGGGAACCGGCGCGCACCCCCCGGGTCGGCAACGGCGGCATCGAGGGTTCCGGTGGGCTGGGCCTGGCCATCGTGCGAGGGCTGGTCGAGGCGCACGGTGGCCGGGTGTACGTGCAGAACGTCACCGGCGGCTGCCGCTTCGTGGTGCGCCTCCCGCTGGCCGGCACCTGACCCGCGCCGCCGCTCCGGTAGCGAAGGCAGTCCCAGCGGGACCGGTTGGAACAATGACGGTCATGGGGAAAACACACGAACGCATCGCCGGCCGGCTACGGGAGTTCATCGAGACGCAACCAATCTTCTTCACCGCCACCGCGCCGCTCAGCGGCGCCGGGAAGGTCAACCTGTCACCAAAAGGGCTCACCGGCTCCTTCGCCGTCCTCGACGACCTGACCGTGGCTTACCTGGACTTCGCCGGCAGCAACGCGGAAACCATCGCGCACCTGCGGGAGAACGGCCGGATCACCCTGATGTGGTGCGCCTTCCAGGGGCCGCCGAACATCGTCCGGGTGCACGGCCGCGGCGAGCCGGTCTTCCGCGACGACCCCCGCTGGCCGGGCCTGATCGCCCATTTCCCCGCCATCGACGCCACCCTGCACGGGCTGCGCGCGATCATCGTGGTGCGCGCCGAGCTGATCCGTGACACGTGCGGCTACGCCGTGCCGTTCATGACCTACGACGGTGACCGCGAGCTGCACGCCCAGCGCTTCGCGCGGGAGGACGACGAGTCGCTGGGCGCGTACTTCGCGAAGAAGGACCACGTCGCGACCAGCCTGGACGGGCTGCCCGGGCTACCGCTGCCGCTGCCACCGACGCTCCCGGCCACCCACGCCTGATCGGCCACGGCGCAGGACGGCGCCCCGGTCAGGGTGCGGGCAGCTCGGCGAACCAGCGCCGGCCGGCCCGGAACACCTCGCGGACGGCCAGGCCGGCCCGGGCCGCCGTGTCGTGCACCGCCTCCGTGTCCAGCCGCGCCCAGCGGAAGACCGGCCCCCGGTCCCGCCCCGACAGCACGTGGGCCAGTCCCTGCCAGCTGCCCGCGCCGGGCGGGTCCAGCTCCACCAGCACCGTTCCGGCCGGGCCGAGCAGCGACCGGCACCGGCTCAGCAGCGCCACCGGGTCGCCACCGATGCCGATATTGCCGTCGAGCAGCACGACGTGCGCCCACCGCCCCTCCGCCGGCAGCGGGTCGAACAGGTCGGCGCGCACGGCCACCGCGCCGCGGGCCCGGGTCAGCGCGACCGCACGGGCCGAGACGTCCACCCCGAGCGCTGTCGTGCCGGCCCGGGTGAGCGCCGCGGTGAGGCGTCCCGGTCCGCAGCCCAGGTCCAGCGTGGGGCCGACACAGCGGGCCACCACCGGCGCCGTCGTCACCTCCGCCGCGCCATGCCACCGACGCACCGGAAGCCGGCTGCGTAGCCCGTCCGGGCCCACCAGCCAGTACGCTCCGGCGGCCCGATCGCGCAACGCGGGGGCGAAGCCGTCGCCGCTCACCGCCGCCCCCCGACCAGCATCTCCCGCCGGCACCTGCCCACCTCCCGGGCGAACCGGCCACCCGGCGACGACGCCGCCACCGCGAGCGCGTCGTCCCAGCCGTCCACGTCCCGCAGCACCGGCAGCGGCGCGATCCGCACGCCACGTGCGGCGAGGGCCGTCCAGGTGAGCCGTCCGGTGTCGGCGGTGGACATCGGCACCCCGCGCAGCGTGTCCGCCCGGCGCGGGTCGCGCAGGCCCAACGCCCACCAGCCGCCGTCGACGGCCGGCCCGAGCACCGCGTCCGTGTCCGGGTCCGCCAGTCGACGTGCGGCCGCCGCCAGCCGTGCCGGGGTGAGCTGCGGCGTGTCCATGCCGATCTGGAGCACCGCCCGCCCCGGCCAGGCGTCCGCCACGTCGGCGTGGGCGTGGGCGAGCCGGTCGGCCAGGTCACCGCCGCGCTGCGGAAGCACCGTCCACCCCCGGGTGGCGGCGGCCAAACCGGGTGCGTCCACCCCGTCGGAGAGGCGACCGGCCAGGGCCAGCGCCGGGGTCACGTCCGCGGTGGCGGCCACGGCGTCGAGCGTGTCGCGCAGCGCGGCGGCGGCGATCCGGGCGGCCCGCCGTGGGGTCACCGGCGGGCACAGCCGGGTCTTCACCGTCCCGGGCACCGGCGCCTTCGCCACCACCAGCAGTACGGTCACCGGTGACCGTCCACGCTGCGCAGCACGGCGGCGAAGTCCCGGGTGGCGCGCAGAGTGCCGCGTACCGACCCGGAGACCTTGGAGCGGGTCCCGGCGGCGCGGGGGGCGTACCGGACGTCCCGCTCGTGGATGCGCCAGCCGGCGGCGGCGGCCCGGATCAGCAGTTCCAGGGGGTAGCCGAAGGCCCGGTCGGTGACCCCGAGGGCGAGCAACGCCTCCCGGCGGGCCACCCTGATCGGGCTGAGGTCCCACAGCGGCACGCCCCGGTGCCGCAGCAACGCGGCGACCAGCGCCGTCCCGGCCCGGGCGTGCCACGGCCAGACCCCGGCGCGGACCGGTCGGCGACGGCCCACCGCCAGGTCGGCCGCGCCGGCGGCGACCGGGGCGACCAGGGCTGGCAGCTCCCCCGGGTCGAAGGAGCCGTCGGCGTCGAGCACGCACACCAACTCCGTGCGGGCGGCCTCGATGCCGGCGTGCACGGCGGCGCCGTACCCCCGGCGGGTTTCGCGCACCACCCGGGCGCCGTGCCGGGCGGCCACCTCCGGCGACCCGTCCCGGGAACCGTTGTCCACCACGATCGCCCGGTAGCCGGGTGGCAGCGCGGCCAGCACCCCGGGCAGGGCGGCGGCCTCGTCGAGGCAGGGCAGCACCACGTCGATCTGTGTCCGCATGTCGCCGACGCTAGGTCTCCCACCCGGCCGCCGGGGCCCGGACCGGCCTTACGGAACCCTTACCGAGCAGGGACTTCTTACCGTCCGATGACACGACGGCGGTTGCGCCGGTGGCCGGGGCGGGCACCGCGTACCGTCCGGTCGACATGAGACCCGCGACCACCCTCGACCGCTCGTCCGCCGACCGCAGTCCCCGGCTCGGCGGCCGAGGCGACCTCGCCGTGCTGGCCCTGGAGGCGGTGCTGCTGGTGGCAGCCGTTGTGGTCGGCGCCGTGCTCAACCGACGAGGGGTGGGCCTGCACGCCGACGCCGCGCCGATCTACGCCACCTGGCGACCGCACGTCGGGTGGGGCACCCCTGCGGCGGCGCTGGTCGTGCTGGCCGTCCTCGGCCCCGGATGGCAGTGGGCCCGGACCGCCCGGTGGGGGCCGCTGCTGGCGGCCGGCTGGCTGACGGCGGTGGCCTGGACGGTCGCGCTGGCCCTGGTGGACGGCTGGTCGGCCGGGTTCACCCGCCGCCTCACCGTGCAGGCCGAATACCTGCACGAGGTCCCCAGGGTGACCGATGTGCCCCGGATGCTGGCTGGTTTCGCCGACCGGATCCTGGACTTCCAACCGGACTCCTGGTCGACGCACACCGCCGGGCACCCGCCGGGCGCGCTGCTGGTCTTCGTCGGGCTGGACCGGGTCGGTCTCGGCGGCGGCGCCGTCGCGGCGCTGGCCTGTGTCCTGGTCGGGGCGACGGTGACCGTGTCGGTTCCGGCCGCGCTGCGGGCGCTGGGCGCCGCCGAGGCAGCCCGGGCGGTGCTGCCGTTCCTGGTGCTGCTGCCGGGCGCGGTCTGGGTGGGCGCCTCCGGCGACGGTCTCTTCGCCGGGGTGGTCGCCGCCGGGCTGGCCCTGCTGGCGGCACGCGGGCCGGTCGCCGCGCTGGCCGGCGGGCTGCTGCTCGGCCTCGCGCTGTACCTGTCGTACGGCTTCGTGCTGGTCGGGCCGCTCGCCCTGGCGGTGCTGGCGCTGCGCCCGGCGGGTCGGGTCAGGGCGCTGCTCGCCGGGACGGTCGGGGTCGGCGTGGTCGTGGCGGCCTTCACCCTGGCCGGCTTCGCCTGGTGGGAGGGGTACGACCAGGTGGTGGAGAGGTACTACCAGGGCTGGGCGGCCGACCGCCCGTACGGCTACTGGGTCTGGGCGAACCTGGCCGCGCTGCTGCTGTCGGCCGGTCCGGTGCTCGGGCCGGCGCTGCGCCGCGCCCTGCTCGCCGCCCGGACGGGCGAACGGGACCGAACCGGCGCCGCCGCCCTGCCGGCCGACGCCGCCGACTGCACGACCGGCACGACGCCGCCGACCGCACGGTGGTGGCCGGCAGGGTTGCCGGACCGGCTCCGGGCGCTCGGCCCGACGGTGGTCCTGTCGGCCGCCGCCACGCTGGCGGTGCTGGGCGCGGACCTGTCCGGGCTGAGCAAGGCCGAGGTGGAGCGGATCTGGCTGCCGTTCGTGGTCTGGCTGCTGGTCGCCACCGCGCACCTGCCGGGAGCCCACCGCCGCTGGTGGCTCGCCGGTCAGGCCGCCACCGCGCTGGCCGTCAACCACCTGCTGTTCACCGTCTCCTGAACGGCCGGTTACCCGGTCACCCGGACGGCCAGCCAGGCGGGCGGCCAGCGGATTGCGGCAAACCGGGGTGACCGCGCGGGCGGACCCACCGGCTTGCCGCAATCCGAGCCGGCCTGTCCGACAGAGGGCCAGGCGGGCGGACGGGCAGAGGCGGGCGGACGGGCAGACGGCCGGACCCACCAGCCTGCCGGGTTCCAGGCCAGCCTGTGCATCAGGCAGGCAGGCGGACCGGCGCCGCGCGGACGCGACCGCGCGGCGCGGACGCGACAGCGCGGCGCGGCGGGGTTGCCGGACCTGATCTGGATATGTAGGTCCAGATCATGAAGATGGCCGAAGGCGTCGAGTGGGCGCTGCACAGCTGCCTGAACATGACCTGGCTCCCGCCGGACCAGGCGGTCTCGGCGGCTCGCCTGACCGCCTTCTACCAGCTGCCCGTACCTCAACAAGCAGCTCCAGGCCCTGGTCCGGGGCCGGGATGCTCCGCTCCACCCCCGGGCCCCGGGGGCGTCGCCGCGTCCCGGTCCTGAGCCCGCGGTTGTCGACCGACGCCCTCGCGGCCTTGTCATCGATCGTCAAGAACCAGCGTTGGCCTGCACAAACGCAGCCAGCCGTCGATCACTACTTGTCGTTGGTGGTCAACGCCCGGCACGGGTTTTCGGGGGGTAAACGGGGGCGCTGTCCCGATCGCCGGTGCGGACCGGGACGGAACGATCGCGCAGGTTGGTGCCCTGCCGGGGGCACGATTTGGTCTAGCGTTTCCCCTGGCCAACGGCATCATGGCACACACAGGTTCGTGCCCTGGTATGCCGCCTGTCAGGCCCAGTCCAGACAGCGGTAGGTCGGGTACACGGGTTTCCAGGTCGGCTGCGAGAGGGACCTGCACGCGTCAAAGACGCTCGCCAGCCTCCCCGGGGATCCGACCGCCATACCGCCGGACGTGAAGCTCAAGCACGCCGTCAAGGATGAACGCGGGCCCGACCGGATCGGGCCCGCGTTCACCCTTGGTGCGGTGCGACCAGGTTGCTATGCGGCCAGGGTGAGGTGGAAGTGGTTGTCGTGAACCTCGTTGTAGCGCATCTTGTCGTGCCCCGCGTTGGCCCAGGCCCCGATGCCGAGGTTCACCTGCTCCCCGGCCGCGGTGGTGTAGCTGCCGTTCTCCAGCAGGGCCCGGGCCCAGCCCCGGCCCAGCGCGGGTACGCCGGTGCGGCCGGGCATGGCGCGCCCGATGGCGTAGTAGATCCGTACCGTGTCGGCGTTGGCGATCAGGGCGTCGAAGCGCTGCCGGGTCTGGGTGGCCCAAGCCGCCACCCGCGCCCGGGCCTCGGCGTTGCCGGCCATCGCCGCCCGGGTGTCCTCGGCCAGTCGGTAGAAGTTGACCGTCCCGTTGAACCCGGGGTTGTTCGGGAAGTGGTAGACGTGGTAGAGGTCCAGATCTCTGCCTTCGAGGTGCGTCAAATGACCGAGGTCGCGCGCGTGTTCCCCGGAGATGTCGTTGATCCGGGTCACCAGGGCCCGGTTGACGGACAGCCAGTTCCAGGTGGCCCGCGACGTCCAGTCGTCGCCGCCCGGCTCCCGCACGCTGTACCGGTCGAAGCCGTCGGGCATGCGCCACAGCGCGCGGAAGTCCGCTGACAGCAACGGCGAACTGTTGCCGGTCGCGCCGTCGCTCCGCCGCCCGGTAAGCGTCACTTGGTACCGGATGAGGTCGGTGGGCGGCGGCACGCCGGCGATGGTGGACAGCGTCCCGCCGTCGTACGTGACCCGTACCCGCAGGGTGTCGGCGTCCACGACGGTGACCGCCGGATCGGTGATCGGCACGTTCACCACCGTCTGGAGTAAGCTGTTGCTGCCGTTCACCAGGTCGACACGTATCCGCGTGATTTCCACGTTGGCCGCGTGGCTGTAGTCGATGTCGAGGGTGCGTTGGAACGTATTCGTCCCGCCCGTACGCGGGATGCTGAACCGGTCCGAGCGGCCCGCCGCGGGCTGCGGCACGCGGTCGGGGCGGATCGCTCTGACGGACAGGGTGGGTGCGAAGGCGCCCAGCGAGGCGTCCACCTTGGTGGCCCCGCCGGAAGCGCCGATGTTCGTGGAGGTCACGACCAGGGTCAGCGCGATATCGGCGTTCGCCGTCAGCGCGGTTATATTCAGCTCCTGCCGGATCTGGCCGGTGATTCCGCCGAGGAACGGGTCGGACCGCCAGATCGGCGGCGTCTCCAGTTGGGAGTTCACCGCCCGGCTGATTGTGTACAGGATCTGGCCGGATGGGCCGAGGACGGTCACGCTCCAGACGTCGTTGTACTTGCTCTGCGGTAGCACGAAGTGCGGGTACTCGCGGCTCTCCACCTTGTACGCGAGCACGATGTCGCTGGTGCCCTTCGGCACCAGGGCGGTGCCGACGCGCACCTGGGGCACGTCCTGCGCGGCACTGGTGACCACCGCGTAGCCCGGTTGCAGGGCAGCCGCGGCGGTGGCGTCCACTGTGGGTGTGCGGCCGGTGCCCCGCCCGGCGGCCCGTTCCTGGGCGCCGCTCGCCGCCAGCCCGGCGGCAAGGCTCCACGGCGCGACCCCCGCCAGCACGTCGGCGGTGGCGCGCAGCGGCACGGTGAGGGTGTGACTGCCTGCCGCCATGGTGAGGTCGGCGATGGCGTTGAACCACTGGCCGTCGGCCTGCACCGCGGCGCTGACGCCGAACGGGCCGGTCGGCACCTGATCCAAGACCACCCGGCCGGTGGCGTCGGTGGTTACCGTCCTGTCCCGGCTGCCGAACCGCACCGCCACCTCGACCGAGGAGACCGCCAGGTCCGGCTTGGACGGTGGCGCCTGGAGCACCAGTGCCACGCGGGCCAGGCCGCGTACGAACGACATGGTGCCCGCGTACGACAGGCCCGTCGCGTCCACGGCCTCCACGTGCAGCGACACCGTGTCAGAGTGGAGCGCGGCGAGCCTGGCACGCAGCGCGGCCGGGTCGGCGGCCACCACCGCGCCGTCGGCACCGACCCGGAACAGCGAGGTCAGGTCCTGCTCGTCATCTCCGGCCGTGGCCACGGTGACCAACTGCACGAACGCGACCGGGATCGCCGAGGCGTCCGGCGCGCGGAGGAACCGCAGCGTCACCGACGGCGTGGCCATGTCCAACCCGCCGTTGGCCAGCTCGTCCATGGTCAGGGTGCTCGGTTCGTGCACGCCCTCGCCGTCCTGCAGGACCACATGCACGTCGGTGGTCCCACCCGCGACCACCGTCGCCGACGCCGAGCCCGCGGCCAGGGAGGGGAGCACCACGGCCACCTCCGCCGGCCCCGCCGGCCAGGTCACGGTGGCGGAACCGGACCCGTCCGTGGTGCCGGCGACGGTGCCGTTGATCCGCACGAGCGCGGCATCGGGCAGCGCCGAACCGTCGTCGAAGACGGCCGAGATGTGCAGCGTCCCCTCATCCGCGGCGGCCAGGCCGGCCCGGGCGGACCCGGCTGCCGGCAGCGACCCCGACACCAGGACTGTGACGGCGGAGAGCAGCACAGCCGCGCGTCGCCATCGACCCTGCCGCCTCGGCAACCGCAGCCGTGTTACCTCGTTGGCCATGACGCACCTCCGTGTTTCCGCAGTCCCTGCGGAGCATCGACGCCAAGCTCCGTTTCTCCCCGAGACCATCGCACGTGGCGTGGCTATCCAACATCGGTGAAACACGTAACCGCGGTGTCGGGAAGTGACGCCCGCCACTGGGCGGCCGGGTCACCGGGGGTTGAGCCGCGCTGCCGACACCAGCCGTCCGCTGATTCCCGTTGCGCGTCTGAAGTGACCCCTATCGGCCGGACACCTCGATGTCTGTCGGGGACTCTCGGTGGATCTTCTCGTAGGTGTCGGGGCTGACGTTACCCAGGCGGCTGTGCCGGCGGCGAGGGTTGTAGAAGCCTTCGATGTAGGAGAAGACCTCCATCTCCAGTTCGTGCCGTGAGGGCCAGGACCGGGTGTAGACCAGTTCGGTCTTGAGGGTGGCGAAGAACGACTCGGCCATGGCGTTGTCGTAGCAGTCGGCGACCGAGCCCATCGACGCGAGGACACCGCAGGAACGCAGGGTGCGGCCGAACTCGAACGACGTGTACTGCCTGGGTTCCGCGGTCCGAATGGTGAACAAGCTGCTCACGTGCCGGCCTACGGTGCTGGATGGCCATGCCGACCGCGTCGAGGATCAGTTCAGTGCGCAGGTGATCGGCCATCGCCCACCCGACGACTCGGCGGGAGTAGGCGTCCACCACGACAGCGAGGTAGAGGAACCCCTCCCAAGTGCGCAGGTAAGAGATGTCGGCGACCCACAGCCGGTTCGGACCCCGACGTGATCATCCCGTACCGCAAACCCACCGACGGCAGCGACCTACCCGACTGGAAGGCCGACCTCAACAAGCAACACCGCAGGGTCCGAGCCCAGGTCGAACACACCCTGGCCCGCATGAAGAACTGGAAGATCCTGCGCGACTACCGCCGCGCCGCGCACACATTGACCGACACCGTATCCGGCATCGCCCACCTCCACAACATCATCCTCGCCGGATGACACCAACACCGTTGACCAGCAACGCCTTCACCCAGTTACGAGACATCCTTTAGAGATGGAGCAACTGGACGACGTTCGCTCGGCGATCCGGAAAT
The DNA here is from genome assembly GCF_004348675.1 of Micromonospora sp. KC606. Taxonomy (GTDB): domain Bacteria; phylum Actinomycetota; class Actinomycetes; order Mycobacteriales; family Micromonosporaceae; genus Micromonospora. The sequence goes on from NZ_SMKN01000048.1 coordinate 19,000, forward strand.
GGCAGCAGCCCACCCCCGGCAAGTCGGGACCTCGACCCACCAGCGACCTGGCCGACATCGTCGACCTCATGCTCGCCACCGGCGCCCGCATCGGCGAGATCCTGGCACTGCGCTGGGAAGACCTAGACCTCGCCGTCGAACATCCCGTCCTCACGATCAGCGGCACCATCATCTACATCAAGGGCAAGGGCTTCTTTCGACAGGAGTGGACGAAGACCGACGCCGGTTACCGGTCAGTCGTTCTGCCCAAGTTCGCGGTCGCGATGCTGCTGGCCCGCAAGCTCAACGCCGCCGACAACCCCAACGACGCGATCTTTCCCTCCCGGCGCGGCACCTGGCTGTCCCCGCCCAACGTGCGCCGCCAGTGGCGGCAAGCCCGCACCGACGTGGGCCTCGACTGGGTCACCCCACACACCTTCCGCAAGACCGTCGCCACCCTCATCGACAAGGAGGCCAACACCGACAGCGCCGCCGCCCAACTCGGACACAAGACGAAGGAGACCACCATGAAGCACTACATCGTCAAGCCCGCCATCGCCCCGGACAGTTCGAGCATCCTCGAACAACTCGGCGGGAGGCCGGAGTCAGGCGATCCCGAGCGCCGCCACCCCGGCCAGAGCCAGACCACATAGACGCGGAGGGCGTGGCTGGCGGCCGACGCGCCGTTACCCGGCCCTGGCGAATCTGGTCACCCGGAGGGTGTTACTGGGGGGTTTTCGGGGGACGGTTCAAAACCACATAGATAACCATCAAGGCCCTGATCAGCTTCTCACTGGTCAGGGCCTTGATTGCTGTGCGCCGCCAGGGACTCGAACCCCGAACCCGCGGCTCCAGATCCCGCAGGAGAGCACCCTGACCAGCACACCCCTGCACGTCCGCGCCGACGAGGCCACCGTCCTCGCCGACGGTCCGACCAGCCTGATCACCCTGCTCGGCGACGCCGGCCAGACCGGCGGCGCACTGACCGCCGACCGGGCCACCCTGCACCGGGGCTCCCCGGGCGCCCCACCGCACCTACACGCCCGGGCCGCCGAGACATCGGTCTGGCGGGCTGGCAAAGCTGGCCCGATCCGGTCCGCGCACGGTAACCGTGCGGATTGCGGAAAACTGGGGTAACCGCGCGGCCGGATCCACCAGCTTGCCGCAATCCGAGCCAGCCCACGCAGGCGGACCGTGCGGCCAGTTCGTCCGAGGCGGCCCCGAGGGCAGCCCGTCGCGGCGGGTGGTGGGGGTCAGGCCGGGACGGCGGCGGGCTCGCGCAGCGGGTCGGTGGCGAAGGCGGTGACCCCGTCGACGAAACCGACCCGGGCGGTGTAGCCGAGCAGTTCCCGGGCGCGACGAGGGTCGGCCACCACGTGCCGCACGTCGGCGGCGCGGGCCCCACCGACCACCTCGGGCGCTGGCCCGCCCATCGCGGACGCCAGCACCGCGGCCAACTCGCCGACGGTGTGCGGTTCACCGGAGCAGACGTTGACCGGGATCAGCGCGCCGTCCGGGGCGGGCGCGGCGAGCGCCAGAAGGTTCGCCCGCGCCACGTCGGTGACGTGCACGAAGTCCCGCCGCTGCCGGCCGTCCTCGTACACCCGGGGCGGGCGGCCGGCGGCGAGGGCCGACCGGAAGATCGAGGCGACCCCGGCGTACGGGGTGTCGCGGGGCATCCGGGGCCCGTAGACGTTGTGGTACCGCAACGCCCAGACGCCACCGCCGGTCTGTCGGGCCCAGGCGGCGGCCAGGTGTTCCTGGGCCAGCTTGCTGGCCGCGTACGTGCTGCGCGGCTCCAGCGGGGCGTCCTCGGGAACCAGGGCTGGTGCGAGCGGGCCGGCGCAGTGCGGGCAGGTGGGGTCGTAGCGGCCGGCGGCCAGGTCGGCGGCGCGGCGGGGGGCCGGGCGGACGACACCGTGCCGGGCGCACTCGTAGCGCCCCTCGCCGTATACCACCATGGAGCTGGCCAGAACCAGCCGGGACACCCTGGCCCGGTGCATCGCGGCGAGCAGCACCGCGGTGCCGTAGTCGTTGTGGCTGGCGTAGTCGGGAGCGTCGGACGGGTCCAGTCCGTGCCCGACCATCGCCGCCTGGTGGCAGACCGCGTCCACCCCGGTCAGCAGCCGGTCGAGCAGCGTCGGGTCCCGGACGTCCCCGACGACCGGGTCGTGCCGGCGGGACCACTCGGGCAGCCCGCCGCCGTGGGCCTGGGGCAGCAGCGCGTCCAGGCACACCACCTGGTGCCCCTGGGCGACGAGCAGGTCCGCGACCTGCGATCCGATGAACCCGGCCGCGCCGGTGACCAGTACCCGCATGCCGGCCAGGCTAGGCCAGCCGGGCGGCCCGGCGGGCCGGTTCGGTGCGGCATGTCAGCACTCCGTAAGAGACCGACGGTAAGCGTTCGGTAATCCGGCGAACCAGGCCGAGGCGCGGCGACGCCGTCTAGCGTCCCGATGGAAGCCGCCGCCGACCGTCCACCAGGAGGATCTGTGCCCGCCACGCCGCCACCACCCGGCCCGGCCGACCCGCGTCCGGAGACCGGCTACGCCGGGCCGGGGGCAGCCGCTGGCGACGCCGGGCGGCCGGCGGCCGGGACCGATGCCGCCGAGCAGACCGGACCCGATGCCGCCGAACAAACCGGGCCCGACCGGCGGTACGCCGCCCCGGCGCGGTGGTGGCGCGCGCTGGACCGACACCGTCCGCCGGGCGCGGACGCCGTCGCCGACGCCTGGCGCAGCCCGGTACGCGGCCCGTGGCTCACCTCGGTGCTCGGCGCGGTGCTGCTCGTGACGCTACCGGTGGTGCTGGTCACCGGCCTGCTCGACTGGATCGCCTACGGCCCACGTCTCGACCAGGCGTTTCCTCGCGGGGTGGGCTGGCTGCGACCGCCGGCGTTCGACTGGCCGGCCCGGCCGGCCTGGCTGTTCCGCCTCACCCAGGGGCTGCACGTGACGCTCGGCATCGTGCTGGTCCCGGTGGTGCTGGCCAAGCTCTGGTCGGTGTTGCCGAAGCTGTTCGCCTGGCCGCCGGCCCGCTCGGTGGCCCAGGTGCTGGAACGGCTGTCGTTGCTGCTGCTGGTCGGGGGCATCCTCTTCGAGACGGTCACCGGTCTGCTCAACGTCCAGTACGCGTACCTGTTCGGCTTCGACTTCTACACCGCGCACTGGTACGGCGCCTGGGTCTTCACGGCGGCCCTGGTCACCCACGTGGTGATCAAGCTGCCCCGGATGGTGGCCGCGCTGCGTGGGCCGGGCTTCCGGCGTACCCCGGTGGCTCGGACCGGGCCTGAGCCGGCGGACTCCGACGGCCTGGTCGCCCGGCGGCCCGGGCCGGCCACGATGAGTCGGCGCGGGGTCCTGGCGCTGACCGGCGGCGCGGCGGCGTTGCTGGCGGCGCTGACGGTCGGGCAGAGTCTGGACGGCCCGCTGCGCCGTACCGCCCTGCTGCTGCCCCGGGGCCGGCAGCCCGGCGACGGGCCGAACGGCTTCCCGGTCAACCGCACCGCCGCCGCGGCCGGCATCCGACCCGAGGAGACAGGCCAGGGGTGGCGGCTGACGCTGCGCGCCGGCGGGCGAACGGTCGACCTGGACCGCTCGGCGCTGCTGGCGATGGCCCAGCACACCGCCCGGTTGCCGATCTCCTGCGTGGAGGGCTGGTCGACGTCGCAGGTCTGGACCGGGGTTCGGCTGCGCGACCTGGCCACGCTGGTGGGCGCGGCGGAGCGGGCCGTCGCCCGGGTCGGGTCGCTGGAACGTACCGGCCTGTTCCGCCAGGCCGCGCTCACCGCCGGCCAGGTCCGCGACCCGGACTCGCTGCTCGCCCTGCGGGTCAACGGGGTCGACCTCTCCCCCGACCACGGCTTCCCGGCCCGGGTGATCGTGCCGGCCCTGCCGGGGGTGCACTGCACCAAGTGGGTCCGCGAGATCACCTTCGCGGGAGTCGACGGTGGTTGAGTTGCGCCGCCGCTACGGCGCGGCGCCCTGGCACCTGCTGCTCCTGCTCGGCTGCTTCGCGGTGGCCGGCTGGATCGCGCTGCGGCTGGCCGGGGAACCGACCGCCGGCCGGATGCTGCTGTGGTTCCTCGGCGCGGTGGTCGTCCACGACCTGGTGCTCTTTCCGGCGTACGCGCTGGTCGACCGGGCGCTTCGGGCGACCCTGGCCCGGGGGCGGCCGTCGACGGGTGGCCCGGCGGCTCGGAGGAGCCGACGACCGTCGGCGCTGAACCACGTCCGGGTGCCGGCGCTCGCGGCCGGGCTGGTCTTCCTCGTGTATCTGCCCGGTGTCCTCGGGTTGGGCGACGGCACCTACTCGGCGGCGACGGGCCTGCAACCCCGGCCGCTGCTGGCCCGTTGGCTGGCGTTGACCGGCGTGCTCTTCGCCGCCAGCGCGGCGGTGTACGTCCTGCGTTGGCTCCGGCAACCGGGACGTGGTGCCGGCCCGGCGGCCGGTGGACCGGGCCCCCGCTGACGGGGCTGTGGACCGGACCCCCGCTGACGGGGCTTCGGGCGGCGAGGCCGGTGGTGTCGGCGTACCGGCCGGACCAGCCGGCCTGCCACGGCGCGCGCCCGCCCCGGCCGCTCGTGGCAGACCGGGGCGGGGCGGGTACGGGGCGCGGTCAGGCGCCGGCCCGGGCGGGGAGACGGTCGGGCAGCTGCGCCGCGCCGGCCGCGCGCTCGTCGGCGGTCGGGGCCTCGGCGGCCTCCGGGGCCCCGTGGTCCTCGTCGAGCATGGTGGCCTCGTCGAACGGGCGCTCGCCGGAGAGTACGGCCCGCGCCTGCTCCCGGTCGAACTCGCCGGTCCAGGTGCCGATCAGCACCGTGGCGACGGCGTTGCCGGCAAAGTTGGTCAGCGCCCGGGCCTCGGACATGAACCGGTCGATGCCGACGATCAGGCCGACCCCGTCGACCAGGTCCGGCCGGTGCGACTGGAGACCGCCGGCCAGGGTGGCCAGGCCGGCGCCGGTGATGCCGGCGGCGCCCTTGGAAGCGATGATCATGAAGACCAGCAGCGACACCTGCTCGCTGACCGACAGTGGGTTGCCCATCGCGGAGGCGATGAACAGTGACGCCATGGTCAGGTAGATGGCGGTGCCGTCGAGGTTGAAGGAGTAGCCCGTCGGCACGGTGATGCCCACGACCGGCCGGCTCACCCCGAAGTGCTCCATCTTCGCGATCAGCCGGGGCAGCGCCGACTCCGAGGATGAGGTGGAGACGATCAGCAGGAACTCCCGGCCCAGGTACCGCAGCAACGAGAAGATCGAGATCTTGGCGACCACCCGGAGCAGCAGGCCGAGCACCACCACGACGAAGACCAGGCAGGTGGCGTAGAAGCCGAGCATGATCTGGGCGAGGCTCTTCAGCGCGTCCACGCCGGTCGCGCCGACGACGGCGGCGATCGCGCCGAACGCGCCGATCGGGGCCACCCACATGATCATCGCGAGGATCTTGAAGATCAGGCGCTGGAGCACCCCGACCGCGCGCAGCACCGGCTCGCCCCGGCTGCCCATGCCCTGCACGGCGAAGCCGACCAGGAGCGCGACCAGCAGCGTCTGAAGCACCTCCCCGCCGGTCAGCGAGGACAGCAGCGAGGTCGGGATGACGCCGAGCAGGAAGTCGACCGTGCCCTCCGCCTGCCCGCCGGCGGCCTGCCGCCCGGCGCCCGCCAGCTCCGAGTTGAGGTGCAGGCCGGAGCCGGGGTGGATCAGGTTGCCGACGACCAGGCCGATGGCCAGCGCGACCGTGGACATCACCAGGAAGTAGCCGAGGGCGAGCCCGCCGACCTTGCCGACCTTGGCCGCCTGGCGCACTGAACCCACGCCGAGGACGATCGTGCAGAAGATGATCGGGCTGATCATCATCTTGATCAGGGCGACGAACCCGGTGCCGAGAGGCTTCAGGTCCTTGGCCAACTCCGGTGCGACGAAGCCGACCACGATGCCCGCGACGACTGCGACGATCACCGCGAGGTACAGGTAGTGGGTGCGGTCCCGGCGGGTCCGCTGCGCAGGTGTGCTGGTGGTGGGGGTCTGCATGGGTGAGACTGTGGCCCAGGTCTCAGCCGGAAGCAGCCTTGCGTTCATTCTGTTCACCGGGGTGCAGTGTCGGCGTAACGACGACCTGATCAGAGGGGGACATGACGGCACGGAAGTGGAGCATCGCGGGGCAACTCTTCGCCCTCCAGGCGCTGGTGGTCACCCTGCTCGTCGGCGCGGGGGCCGTCGGGGCCGCGCTGCTCGCCCGCGCCGACGCGCGGGAGGCCGCCCGGGACGAGGTGCTCGCCGTCGCCGAGACGGTCGCCCGGTCCCCCGAGGTGAGCGCCGCGCTGCGCTCCCCCGACCCGGCGGCCACGCTCCAGCCGTACGCCGAGTCCGTTCGCGTCGCGACCGGGACGAACTTCGTGGTGGTGATGGCCCCGAACCGGACGCGGTACTCCCACCCCGACCCGGCGCAGATCGGCCAGCCGTTCATCGGCGAGATCGGCCCCGCCCTGGCCGGCCACCCGTACACGGTGGTCAACACCGGCACCCTGGGCGAGTCGGTGCGTGCCGTGGTCCCGGTGCGCGGGCCCGACGGCACGGTCACCGGGCTGGTCTCGGTCGGCATCACCACCGAGTCGATCAACCGGAAGCTGCTCGGCCGGGCGCCCGTCCTGCTGGCCGTCACCGTCGTCGTGCTCGTCCTGGCCGGGCTCAGCTCGTGGCTGCTCAGCCGCCGGCTGCGCCGGCAGACCCACGGGCTGGGCCCGGCCCAGATGACCCGGATGTACGAGTACTACGACGCCGTCCTGCACTCGGTCGGCGAGGGTCTGATGGTGGTCGACGCCGACGGGCGGATCGCGCTGGTCAACGACGAGGGGCGCCGGCTGCTCGGCCTGGATCCCGACGCGCCGCTGGTGGACCGGCCGGTGACCGGGCTCGGCCTGCCCCCGGCGCTGGTGGAGTTGGTCGGCGCGGGGCGGCCCGCGCACGACGAGCTGATCCTCACCCGGCAGCGGTCCCTGGTGGCCAACCAGCGCCCCACCGAGCTCGGCAATCGGGTCCGCGGCACCGTGCTGACCCTGCGCGACCACACCGAGCTGCGCGCGCTCAGCAGCGAGCTGGACTCCGTGCGAGGGCTCACCGAGGCCCTGCGCTCCCAGGCGCACGAGGCCGCCAACCGGCTGCACACCATGCTGACCCTGGTCGAGCTGGGCCGGATCGACGAGGCGGTCCGGCTGGCCACCGAGGAGTTGGCCCTGGCCCAGCGGCTGACCGACGAGGTGGTCGGGGCGATCGCCGAACCGGCGCTGGCCGCGCTGCTGCTCGGCAAGTCCGCCCAGGCCGCCGAGCGGGGCGTGGAGCTGACCGTCGACCCGGATTCCCGGCTCCACGTGGGCGCCCTGCCCACCACCGATCTGCTCACCGTCGTGGGCAACCTGGTCGACAACGCCCTGGAGGCGGTCGCCGCGGCGGCCCCGCCCCGGCGGGTCCGGGTGCGGGTCACCGAGTCCGACGGCGAGGTGCTCGTCGAGGTGGGCGACAGCGGGCCGGGGCTGCCGCCGGAGCAGGTGGCCGACGCCTTCCGCCGCGGCTGGTCGACGAAGCGACCCGGTCGTGGCCTGGGGTTGGCCCTGGTCGGCCAGGTCATCGCCCGGCACGGCGGGCGGTACGAGGTGGCCGTCGCCCCGGAGGGCGGCAGCGTGTTCCGGATCCGGCTCCCGATCGGGGCGCGCACGTGAGCGACGAGATCCGGGTGCTCGTCGTCGAGGACGAGGAACTGATCGCGCAGGCGCACCGCGCGTACACCGAGCGGATCCCCGGGTTCCGGGTGGTGGCGGTGGCGCGCACCGCCCGGGAGGCGTTGGCGGTGCTGCGCTCGGGTGACCGGGTGGACCTGGTGTTGCTCGACTTCCACCTGCCCGACATGCACGGGCTGGAGGTGTGCCGGGCGATGCGGGCCGCCGGCAGCTCCGCCGACGTGCTCGCGGTCACCTCCGCGAGGGACCTGAGCATGGTGCGCGCGGCGGTCGCCCTCGGCGTCACCCACTACCTGCTCAAGCCGTTCACGTTCGCCGCGTTCCGCGACAAGCTTGAGCGGTACGCGGCGTACCGGGCGCAGGCGTCGGCCGGCGGCGCGGTGGCGGCGCAGCACGAGGTCGACCGGATGTTCGCCACCCTGCGCGGCACCGCGCCGGACACCCTGCCGAAGGGTCTGGTCGCGGCGACTCTCGACGCGGTGCTGGACGCGCTGCGCAGCCGGCCCGGCCAGTCGGCGTCCGAGGTGGCCGAGCGCACCGGGATGTCCCGGGTCACCGCCCGGCGCTACCTGGAACACCTGACCGACACCGGTCGGGTGGACCGCAGCCCGCGATACGGCACCCCCGGCCGCCCCGAGGTGGAGTACCGTCCCACCTGAACGGCGGGTGCGAGCGGTTCGGCTCGGTCCGCACCCGCAGCCGGTCAGCTCGGCTCCCGGTCGTGGGTCCACGCGGCCAGCCAGCTCTCGTTCTCCTGCGTGATCGCCTCCTCGCACGCCCGCACGAACGCCGCGACGGCGGCCGGCGAGCGGTCGGCCGCCGTCTCCCACTCCGCCAGCAGGGCACGCAGCCGCCGCGCGGTCGCCAGGTACGACACGACGAGATGCTCGTACCGGGCGGCGGAGATGTGCGCGGTGATCGACGCACCCACCACCGTCACCGCCGAGACCCAGACGCCGGCGCCGGCGGCCCCGGTGGTGGCGGCGACCGCGCCGAGCACCGCGCCGGCTGCGGCGATCCCGAACTCGGCGGCCCGGAACCGCGTGAGCCGGCGCTGCTGGCGTGCCGCGCCGGCGCGGTAGTAGCCGTCGATCTGGGGACGGAGCCGGTGGGCGAGGTAGTCGTCCACGTCAGCGACGGCGGGAACGGGGGTGTCCGGGTCGGGTGCGCCGAGCGTCATGCCGGCGAGGTCGGCGACGTCGTCGGCGACGGCCGTGGCGAAGGCCCACAGGCGAGCGCCCCGGTCCGGCCCGGCGTACGGCTGCGCGCCGGTGAGGAAGAGGTAGACCTGCGCCTTCAGCGCCTCGCTGACGGACCGGACCCGCGTCCACGCCTCGATCCGGTCGCGCCCCAGGCGCGAGGCCCGCACGACCGGGACCAGGGCGAGGGCAACCGCGCCAGTGGTGGCCAGCGCCCGGCCCGGAGCACCGTCGAGGCCCACCTGGACGGCCGCGGTGGTCAGGACCGCACCGCCCACCGCCGCCGCGAGAGCCGCGGTCCGCCAGAACGCGATGCTCCGCTTGGCCGTGCCCGCGGCCCACGACCAGCGCCGGTGCTCGCGCCACACCGCACTCACGGCGGACCTGTCGACCTGCTCCACTGCGCACCCCCTCTGCCTCGGGCCCCGGCCGCCGGGAGGCACCGGCTGCGTGACGCAGCCAGGCCCGGTCCGGCGGCGGGCCGGCGGCCCGAGTGGCCGCGCCCCTCCTCAGGATGCCGATCGGGATCAATGCCCGGCGTCCGCCGGTCGGCTTGGCCGGCTGTCCCGGCGGCCACCCCCGGCAGGTGACGACACGGGCCGGGCCGGGGCCGGCGTCGTCCTTGCCAGACCATCCGACCTATCCACTACTGTGGATATTTCTGAGCCGGGCACGATCGGGCGCCGGGCAGCCTCGATCGACACATCCGTCCCATCGGCCTTCCGGAGGACACTTCCATGAGAGCGAAGCCCAGACTGCTCGGCACCGCCCTGGCGGTCAGCGCGCTGACCGCCCTGGCGGCAGTCTCGGTCCCCACGCCCGCGTCGGCGGCCACCCTGACCCAGGTGACCAACTTCGGCGCCAACCCCAGCAACCTGCAGATGTACCTGTACGTGCCGGACCGGGTCGCCCCGCGCCCCGCGCTGGTGGTGGCGGTGCACTACTGCACCGGCTCGGGGCCGGCCATGTACTCCAACACCCAGTTCGCGTCCCTGGCCGACCGGCACGGCTACATCGTGCTCTACCCGTCGGTGACCCGGAGCAGCAAGTGTTTCGACGTCGCCTCGCCGCAGGCGCTGCGCCGCGACGGGGGCAGCGACCCGGTCGGGATCAAGTCGATGATCGACTACGTGCGGGCACGATACCCGGTGGACGCCAACCGGATCTTCGCCACCGGCATCTCCTCGGGCGCGATGATGACCAACGTGCTGCTCGGGCTCTACCCGGACGTGTTCGCCGCCGGCTCCGCCTACTCCGGCGTGCCGTTCGGCTGCTTCGCCACCACCAACGGCTCCGAGTGGAACAGCGAGTGCTCCAACGGCCAGCTCATCAAAACCCCGCAGCAGTGGGGTGACCTGGTCCGCGACGCGTACCCGGGGTACACCGGCAAGCGCCCCCGGATGCAGCTCTGGCACGGCACCGAGGACGACGCGCTGCGCTACCAGAACTTCACCGAGGCCGTCAAGCAGTGGACCAACGTGCACGGGCTGAGCCAGACCCCGACCTACACCGACACCCCGCAGCCCAACTACACCCGCACCCGGTACGGCGGCAGCGGCGGCACCGCCCCGGTCGAGGCGATCAGCATGCAGGGCGTCGGACACAACCTGCCGGTGGACGCCGCCCAGGCG
>NZ_SMKN01000049.1 GCF_004348675.1 Micromonospora sp. KC606
CACTCCGGCATGTCGGGGGACCGTACCCGGACCCGTCGGCCCGAAACCGGGTCAGAACTCGGCGAACAGGTACGGCAGCTCGCGCGGGAAGAGCCGCCGCAACTCGGTTGCGGCCTCGGGGCCGACCTGCCCCAGCCCGCGTACGTCCACCTCGGCCGGGTCGAGCACCCCGAACGCCAGCGCGGAGAGCCCGGCGGCGGTGAGCGTCGCCGACGGGACCGACCCGCCGGAGGCCAGTTCCAGCCGGCCGGTCGTGCCGTCGAGAACATGGGTGCCGGCCAGCCACCGGTCGTCGACCAGCTCGACGCGGACCCGACCCGAACCGGCCGGCAGCCCGGCGAGCGCGTCCAACGAGAGCAGCCGGGCCATCGGAGCGGACGAGCCGGGTCGGGTCACCCTCGCCTCGACGTGCAGCGCCAGGTCGGTCAGCCACAACTCGGGCAGCTCGTCGGCGGCGACCTGGAGGCTGACCCGCTCCACCTGGTCGACGTGCCGGGCGAGGAACTGCAACAGCAGCGCCCGGGCGTACGGGTCGGCGGTGAGCAGGTCGTCGCCGTGCAGCTCACCGCCGTGGTCGTCGATCCGGTACGTGAGCACGCCAGCCGTCGCGCCGCCGATCCGCGCCGAGACCAGCCAGCGGTCGTCGCGGTCGCGCAGGCCGGCCGCCCGGTAGTCCGGGAAGATCGCGAAGCCGTGCCGCTCCCGCAGGCAGCGCTCGGTGAACGATCGGAAACCGGCGTACCCGGCCCCGATCCGTTCCCAGGTCACCTCGCCCGGCAGTTCCGCCCGCAGCAGCGGGGCCAGGTCGGCCGGGGAGAACCGGACAGTGCGCGCCCGGGGCAGCCCTACGTAGCCGAACCGCTCGTAGAAGCCGGCCCGGAACGGGTACAGCGCGGTGAGCGGATGCCCCTCGTCGCGCATCTCGTCGAGGAGTTGGTGCATCAGCGCCCGGACGTGCCCCTGCCGGCGGGCCAGCGGATGGGTCGCCACCCCGGCCACCCCGGCCATCGGCAGCACCCGACCGCGCAGGTTCTGCCGCATCGGGATGGCGCTGGCCGCCGCCTGGGTCTCGCCGCCCTCCTCGACCACCAGCGTCCGGTTGCCCTTGTTGTACGGCAGGTACTGGTGGAACGCCTCCACCCGCTCCCGCGTCGGCGGGGACGCCTCGAAGGCGTAGGTCTGGAGCGGGAAGCTGGTGGTCAGGCGTTCTTCGGCGGCCAGTCGGCGGAGGGGCATCCACCTATCCCAACCCGGTTGGCGGCCCGCCGCAACCCGACTGACCGGCTCACACCTCGAACAGGTCGGAGACCACCACGGTCACGTTGTCCGGCGCGCCGGCCTGGTGGGCCAGCTTCACCAACTGCTCGCCGCACTGCTGCCGGTCGCCGTACGTGGTCAGCGCGGCGTGGATCGCCGTGTCCTCCACGTAGTCGGAGAGCCCGTCGCTGCACAGCAGCAGCCGGTCGCCGACGAACAGGGTCAGCACCCCGATGGCCGGTGGCGCGTCCGCGCCCTGCACCGCCCGGGTCACCAGCGAGCGCTGCGGGTGGTGCCGAGCCTGGTCGGGGGAGAGCGTCCCCTGGTCCACCAGAGCCTGGACGAAGGTGTCGTCCCGGGTGAGCTGGGTCAGTTCCCCGTCGCGCAGCAGGTAGCAGCGAGAGTCCCCGACCTGGGCGAGGACCAGGGTGTCCCCGGCGAGCAGGCCGGCGGTCAGGGTCGTACCCATGCCGTCGCGGGCGGGATCGGCGGTGATCGCGGCGCGGATGCGCTGGTTGGCGGTGGCGACCACGGCGCGCAGCGCCTCCGCGGCCTCGTTCGGGACGGTCGGTGGGACCAACTCGTCCAGGATCCGGATGACGATCTCGCTGGCCACCTCGCCGGCGGGGAGCCCGCCCATGCCGTCGGCCACCGCTACCAGGCGGTCACCGGCGAGGGCGGAGTCCTCGTTGTTGGTGCGGACCAGGCCGACATCGTTGAGGATGGCCGAGCGGAGGATCAGCGTCATGCCCCCAAGCTTGCCGGATGCACCCGGTTGTCGTCTGCACGCGCGGCGCCTGGCGTGAAGAAATGATCTGCGCTCTCCACTGTCGACGGTGCGCGGCGCGACGTTGCGTGTCGGTTCAGCGGCGGGGGTAGCGCAGCAGCAGGCTGGCGGCGACCTCCTCGTCGCCGAGCGCCGCGTAGACGTGCGGGACGTCCGACGTCCAGCGCAGGTGGCCGCCGGCGGTGGCGGTCGCGGGCGCGTCCGCGGGGCCCGCCCGCAGCATGCCCGAGAAGACCGTGACGTGTTCGGTGACGCCCGCCTGGTGCGCCGGGGAGAGCTGCTCCGCGCCGGGGCGCACCCGTAGCCGGTAGAGCTCGTAGCTGGCGTCGGTGTCGGTGAACGACTCCAGCAGGGTCGCGGTGACCGTGGCGCCCTGCACGGTGGGGGTCGTCGCCGGCCCGGACAGCACAGCCGCCAGCGGTACGCCGAGCTGCGCGGTGATCGCGTACAGCGTCTCCAGGGTGGGGTTGCGCAGGCCGTTCTCCAGGGCGGAGAGGGTGGCTTTTCCCACTCCCGCCGTGCGGGCCAGGGTGGAGAGCGAGACGCCCCGCTTCTCGCGCAGCACTCGGATCCGCCGTCCCACCGCGTCCGGGTCGGCGTCGAGTGGTCGCCGCCGGTCTGGTCGCGCTCCGGTCATGCCGCTATGGTGCTACACGTTCCTGTTTCGTAAACGGAACGATCGGGAGGGTGGGGATGGCGGAGCGGCTGCAACCGGTGCTGGCCGGCGTGGTGACCGCGCTGGTCGGCTTCGCCAGCTCGTTCACGGTGGTGCTCGCCGGGCTGCGCGCCGTCGGCGCCGGCGAGGCCCAGGCGGCCTCCGGGTTGCTCGCGGTAAGCGTCGCCTCCGGGCTGTGCGCGCTCTGGCTCGGGCTGCGGCACCGGATGCCGATCGCGATCGCCTGGTCCACGCCCGGCGCCGCGCTGCTGGTGGCGACCGGGCCGGTGCCCGGCGGTTGGCCGGCGGCGGTAGGGGCCTTCCTGGTCTGCGGGCTGTTGATCGTGGCCGCCGGGCTCTTCCCCGCGCTGGGTCGGGCGGTCGCCGCCATCCCCGGCCCGTTGGCGGCGGCGATGCTGGCCGGGGTGCTGCTGCCGCTCTGCACCGCCCCGGTGCGGGCACTGGTGGCGGTGCCCCGACTCGCCGTACCGGTGATTGTCGTCTGGCTGGTGCTGCACCGCTTCGCCCGGCGCTGGGCGGTGCCCGGCGCGTTGGTGGCGGCGGCGGTGGCGATCGCGTCGACAACGCCGGGCGGGACAGTGGGCCGCCTGTGGCCGGTGGTCGAGCTGACCCCGCCCGCGTTCACCGTGCCGGCGCTGGTCGGTCTGGCGCTGCCGCTCTTCCTGGTCACCATGGCCGCGCAGAACGTCCCCGGTGCGGCCGTGCTGCGAAACTACGGCTACCAGCCGCCGTTCGGCCCCGCGCTGCGGGTGACCGGGCTGGCCGGCGTGCTGGGCGCCCCGGCCGGTGGGCACGCCGTCAACCTCGCCGCGATCACCGCCGCCCTCGCCGCCGGCCCGGACGCCCACCCGGATCCGGACCGCCGGTGGATCGCCTCGGTGACCGCCGGTGTCGGCATGGCCCTGCTCGGCCTCGGCGCCGGGGTGGCCACCGCGCTGGTGCTGCTCTCCCCACCGGTGCTGATCGAGGCGGTGGCCGGGCTGGCGCTGCTCGGCGCGCTCGCGACCGCGGTCGCCTCGGCGGTCGCCGAACCGGGCAGCCGGGAGGCGGCGGTGGTGACCTTCGTGGTCACCGCCTCGGGAGTGAGCCTGCTCGGCGTGGGAGGCGCGTTCTGGGGACTCGTCGCCGGCTGGCTGATGCTGCTCCTCTTCCGCCGCCGCGACCGGCCCGCCGCTCCGCCGGCCGACGTCGACAGCGGTCGGGCGGAAAGGGCGACCGTCACGTCCACGTCGGCGGTCAGCGGTCGCGGCCCCGGGTCGTAACCCGCCCGCCGTCGGCGTACAGGCGTCCAACCGCCGCTCGTCCCACCGCACCGTCTGACTGCGCCGCCACCGAGCCCGCTCGGCCACCGTCGTCGCGATCATCGTGCCGACGGTGCCGACCACCACACCGATCAGCGCCGGCAGTTGCGTCAGCAGGGTCTCCAGCAGCCTCATCGACATTCCCCAACGCGATCCGGTCACGCCGTCCGCGCGTGACGTCCATCAGGACAGGATGCCGGTGGGTGTCTACCAGCCGCTTCTCCTCACTCCTCCGGCGGGAGGTCGCCGGCGGGTACGTCGAGGCGTACCTGGCCGTCGGTGACCGCGGCGATCTGGTCGGCCAGCACGTAGACCGCGCCGGTGCGGGCCAGCCCGGTGGAGACCTTCAGGTAGCCGGTGCGCAGCAGTCGGGCGGCCAGGTCGGCCGGCACGTCGGGCTCTTCGGCCGCAGCCGCCTCGATCAGCTCGTCGAGGCGGCTGCCCGGGCCGGCGGTGGGTGCCTGCACGGTCACCGCGTTGGGGTCGCCGCGCTCGACCAGGTCGACCGTGCCGACCTCGACCCCCACGGCGTCCACCACCCGCATCCCGGTGGTGACCCGGGAGAGGACCGCCTGCTGCTCGATGCCCTGTTGCTCCATTCCCGCGCGGTTCCCACCCCCGCCCCGCGCTAAACGCCGGCCTGTCCCCGCCTCACCTCGACGCCCGTCGGGTCGTCAGTGGGCGGGGCCCAGGCGCTCGGTGGGCGCGGGGACAGCTCCCGCCAGGCATCCGTCCCTTCGAGGAGCGCCCGGACGGTCTCCTCGGCCTCGTCGACGCTGGCGTACTCGTAGAACTGGGAGACACCCTCGGCGCCACCGGCCCGCTGCTCGACGTGCCACCGGTCGCCGTCCACCCGGAGGAAGACGTCCCGCCGGGCCAGCCGCCCCCACTTGCCGTTCCACCAGTGCCTACGCTGCTCCATGGCCGGACTCTATCGAACAGGTGTACGAGATGAACCGGCCCCTGTGGGATTCCCGCAGGGGCCGGACCGCGTCAGGGGTGTCAGCGCGGGGCGGGCGGCTCCGTGCGCCGACCCAGCACGTCGTCCAGCGCGCCGCGCTGGGCCGGGGTGCCCTGGCCGCCGGCGAGCAGCGCGTCCCGGATCTCGGTGAGCAGCTTGACCTCCTCGCTGGGCGCCTTCGGTGGCGGCTCCTCGCCCCGCTGCCGCCGCTCGGCGAGCCTGTTCATCGGAAAGACGACGAGGAAGTAGAGCACCGCCGCGGTGAGCAGGAAGGTGATGACCGCGTTGACGAACGCGGCCCAGTCCATGAGGTTGCCCTCGCTGATCTCCCAGGCTCCGGCGAACTGGTCCTTGCCGCCGCCGACCAGCTTGATGATCGGCTTGAGAAATGCGTTCGTGAACGCCGTGACCAGGCCGGTGAACGCGGCGCCGATGACGACACCGACCGCCAGGTCGACGACGTTGCCGCGCATGATGAAGTCTTTGAAGCCCTTGAGCATCCGCACTCCCGTGCTGTCCGTCCTGTGTTCGGGACAACCTATGCCCCCGGCGGCGGTTCCAGGAAAGCCCCGGCCTCGGCCGCCGCCCGCGCCGGGTCGCCGGCCCGGATCGCCTCGACCAGCCGGCCGTGGTCCACGTACCGTTCCGGCTCCAGCGCGTCACCCATCGCCTGCGCCACGGTGCTGCGCAGCGCGGCCCCGACCGAGGCGTAGAGCTCGGCGAGCATCCCGTTGTGGGCGGCGGCGACCACCGCCGTGTGCAGGGCCGCGTCGGCCTCCACGAACTCCTCGACCCGGCCCGAGCGCCAGGCGGCCTCCCGGGCGGCGAGCGCGCCGTCGAGGGCCGCCACATCCTGCGGGGTACGCCGCAACGCGGCCAGCCGGGCGGCCTCCACCTCGAAGGCGCGCCGCACCTCGACCACCTCGGCCATCCGGTCGTCGGTGAGCCGTCGGGCCACCACGGGGGCCAGCTCGTCGGTCGACACCACGTACGTGCCCGAGCCCTGCCGGCATTCCAGCACGCCGGCGTGCACCAGGGCGCGGACCGCCTCACGGACGGTGTTCCGTCCGACGCCGAGCGCGGCGACCAGTTGCGGTTCGGTGGGGATCCGGCCACCGACCGGCCACTCGCCGCCGAGGATGCGGGCCCGCAACTGCGCGATGGTCTGCCGCACCCGATGGCCGCGTGGCGGCACGGCGGTGACGTCCGTCGGAAGTGTCACCGGTTACAACTCCTGCCGAAAATTCATCCCATGATTGTAGGTTCGAGGTCATGACCCCGCCACCCACCAGCACCGCCGCCCCCACCGGCCGGTCGGTCACCGGAACGAGCGTGCCCACCGTCCCGCCGGGAACGTCCGTCGAGACCCGCCGGCCGACGTCCGGCGGCCCGCTGGTGCTGGTCGCGATGCTGCTGGTGGCGCTCAACCTGCGCGCCGCGGTCACCAGCCTCGGCGCCCTCCTCGACGAGGTGCGCACCGGGCTGGCGCTCTCCGGCACCATGGCGGGGTTCGTCACCACGCTGCCCACCATCGCCTTCGCCGGTCTCGGCGCGCTCACCCCCTGGTTGGTCCGCCGCTGGCCGGCGACCCGGGTGCTGGTGCTGGCGATGCTCGCCCTCACCGTGGGGCAACTGCTCCGGGTCGCCACCGACTCGGCGGCCGTCTTCGTCCTCACCAGCGCGCTCGCGCTGGCCGGCATCGCGGTGGCGAACATCCTGCTGCCGATGCTGGTCAAGCAGCACTTCCCGCACCGCACCGGGTTGGTCACCGGTGCGTACACGATGGCCCTGACCGTCGGCACGACGGTGGCCGCCGCCGCCGCGGTGCCGGTCGCCCACGCCTTCGGCTCCTGGCGGGCCGGCCTGGGCGTCTGGGCCGGGCTGGCCGCGGTGGCCGTGTTGCCGTGGGTGCCGCTGGCGCTGCGGGACCGCGCCGCCCGACGGGCCGCGACCGCCGTGGTGACGCCTGCGCCCCGCGTCCGGATCCGGCCGGGACGCACCCGGCTGGGTTGGGCGATGGCCGTCTACTTCGGCGCGCAGTCACTCAGCGGGTACGCGATCATGGGCTGGCTGGCGCAGCTCTTCCGGGACGCCGGCTACCGTCCCGAGGCCGCCGGGCTGCTGCTCGCCGGCGTCACCGCGCTCGGCGTGCCGGTCGCTCTGGGGATGCCGACCCTGGCCGGCCGGCTGGGCACCCTGCGCCCGCTGGTGCTCTCGCTGACCGCCTTCTCCACCGCCGCCTACCTGGGTCTGGCGCTGGCCCCGCACGGCCTCGCGCCGCTGTGGGTGCTGCTGCTCGCCCTCGGCCAGGGGGCCTTCCCGCTGATCCTGACCACCATCGGCCTGCGCGCCCGCACGGCCGAGGGCACCGTCGCGCTGTCGGCGTTCGCGCAGAGCACCGGATACGTCATAGCCGCGCTCGGCCCGCTGCTGGTCGGCGTCCTCTACGAGACGACCGGAGGCTGGACCGCCCCGATCGGGTTCCTGCTCGGCGCGCTCGCCGTGCAGACGGGCGCGGGCATGGTCATCGCCCGCCCCCGGTTCATCGAGGACGAGCGATGAGGGCGTGGGTCAGGAGGAGGCCGGTGTGGGTTCGCCGGCGACGGCCTGCTCCACTGTCGGGTAGGTGTGCAGCACCTCGACCAGGCCACTGACCTCGAGGATGCGCAGCACGCCGCGCTGCGGGGCGGCCAGCCGGACCACGCCGCCGGCCTCGTCGCAGCTGTTCTTGGCGCGTACGAAGACCGACAGCCCCGTCGAGTCGCAGAACGACACGTTCGCGAGGTCGAACACGAGACGACTGTGGCCCTTGTCGAGCAGGTCGGTGATCTGGTCCTGCAGCTGCGGTGCGGTCGCCATGTCGAGCTCGCCCGCGACCGACACGACGACCACGTCGCCGCGCTGTTCCGTGTGCACCGTCAAGGACATTCGGACCTCCTGTTATCGGTGGAACGGTATCCCACGAACGGGGTACCACGCAGAACGGGAGGAGGTTCCGGTGGGCTCGATCATTCCTTTGCCTCGTGACAAGTAAAGGGCCGGCACCGGTGATAGAGTCCGCCCCGTCCGGCGCAGAGGAGGGATCATGGCTCTGACCGCGGAGGAGAGCGGCCGGCTCGTCGGCCTGCTGGCGGCGCACGCGGAGCGTGTCGTCCAGCGCTGGGCGGACATCGTCGCCGCGTCGCTGCACGGCCGGCTCAGCCAGGCCGAACTGCGCCTGCAGGTGCAGGAGCTGCACCGTAGCATGATCGACGCCGGTGCCGAAGGGCTCACCGACATCCAGTCGGAGGGCGCCGGTGAACTGCGGGCGGCGCTCGCCGAGCTGTCCCGAGGCTGGGCCCGGCAGGGCTTCTCGGCCACCGAGACCGCGGTGGGCCTCTACGCCCTCAAGGACGTGCTGGTCGAGCTGGCCGAAGCCGGTGAGGTGGAGCTGCGGGACGTCGTCGCCTTCGGCGGCCTCATCGACCGGATGGGCCTGTTCACCTTCGAGACCTACGTGCACACGCGCGAGGGCCTGATCGCCGACCAGGCCGAGCAGCTGCTCGAACTCTCCACCCCGGTGGTCAAGATCTGGGACGGCGTGGTCGCCGTGCCGCTGGTCGGCACGCTCGACTCGGCCCGCGCCCAGGTGGTGATGGAGCGGCTGCTCCAGACCCTGGTCGACACCGGCTCCCCGCACGCGATCATCGACATCACCGGTGTGCCGGCGGTCGACACCCAGGTCGCCCAGCACATCCTCAAGACGGTGGTGGCCGCCCGGCTGATGGGCGCCGACTGCATCATCTCCGGCATCCGGCCGCAGATCGCGCAGACCATCGTCGCCCTCGGCATCGAGTTCGGTGACATCGCCACCAAGGCCAGCCTGGCCGACGCGCTGCGGCACGTGCTGCGGCTCACCGGGGTGGAGGCCGCTCGCCGCCAGCCGCGCAGGGAAGCGTGATGGAGCGGGTGCCGGTCCTCAAGATCGGCGACATCCTGCTGGTGTCCATCCAGATCGACATGTCCGACCAGACCGCGCTCGCCCTCCAGGAGGACCTGGCCGAGCGGATCGTGGCGACCGGCTGCCACGGTGTCATCATCGACATCACCGCGCTGGACATCGTCGACTCCTTCGTCGGTCGGATGCTCTCCACCATCGCCTCGATCTCCCGGGTGCTCGACGCCGAGACGGTGGTCGTCGGGATGCGCCCCGCCGTCGCCATCACCCTGGTCGAGTTGGGTCTGTCGCTCAACGGCATCCGCACCGCGCTGAACGTCGAACGCGGCATGGAGCTCATCGCGGCGAGCCGTGAGGCCGACCTCACGTACGACGGAGAGGTCGAGTATCCGGAGCCGGGACAGACGGCGACATCACCATGACCGCGGGCGTCGACCTGAGCCCGAAGGCCCAGGCGATCGGCAGCGACGAGGACGTCGTCCGGGTCCGGCAGTTGGTGCGTACGGTGGCGGTGGCTGTCAAACTCTCCCTGGTCGACCAGACCAAGCTGGTCACCGCCGCCAGTGAGCTGGCCCGCAACACGCTGATCTACGGCGGGGGCGGCAGCGCGGAGGTGACGGTCGTGGACGACGGTCGCCGTCGTGGCGTACGCATCGTCTTCGCCGACTCCGGCCCGGGCATCCCCGACCTCGACCTTGCCCTCACCGACGGCTACACCACCGGCGGCGGCCTCGGCCTCGGCCTCAGCGGCGCCCGCCGGTTGGTCGACGAGTTCGACGTCGAGACCGCCGCCGGAAACGGCACTCGGGTCACGGTGACGAAGTGGTCCCGGTGAGCGCCGAGAGCGTCCCCGCCGCCGGCGGCTGGTACCGCGTGGAGTCCGGCGGTGCGGCGAGTACGGTCCGGCGGACCGCCGAACGGCTCGGCACCCAGGTGGGTTTGACCCCGAACCGCGTCGCCGAACTCGCCATCGTCACCGCGGAACTCACCAGCAACCTGGTCAAGCACGCCGAGGAGGGCATGGTGCTGGTCCGCCCGGTGCGGGTGGCGGGCGAGGCCGGCGTGGAGCTGGTCGCGGTGGACTCCGGGCCCGGCATGGCCGACCTGACGGTCTCCGCCCGCGACGGCCACTCCACCACCGGCACCCTCGGCATCGGCCTCGGCGCCATCGACCGGCAGGCGACCTGGTACGACGCCTGGTCGTGGCGGGGCAGGGGCACCGTTTCGGTGGTGCAGGTCTGGGCGAAGGACGTGCCCGCGCCACCGATGTGGGCGGCCGGGCTGACCCGGCCGATCACCGGTGAGCAGATCAGCGGCGACGGTCACGCGGTGCGGGTGGTTCAGGGGCGGCACCAGGTGCTGGTCTGCGACGGCCTCGGGCACGGCAGCCTCGCCGGTGCCGCCGCCGACGCCGCCCTGGCCGCGTTCCGCACCGCGCCGGTCGCGCCGCCCGCCGTGGTGGTGCGGCACCTGCACCAGTCGATGGCGCACACCCGGGGCGCGGCCGTGGCGGTGGCCGAGCTCGACCCGCCGGCACGCCTGCTGCGCTACGCGGGTGTCGGCAACATCACCGGCGTCGTCCTCGGCCCCGACGGCGGCCGGAAGCACCTGGTGTCGCTGCCCGGAATCGCCGGTCACCAGCGGCCGGTGGTCCGGGAGTACGACTATGCGTTCCCACCCGACGCGACCCTGGTGATGCACAGCGACGGGGTGGTCGGCCGGTGGCGGATCGAGGACTATCCGGGGTTGACCGGCCGTTCGCCGCTGGTGGTCGCCGCCACCCTGCTGCGGGACGCCGGCGTTCGGCGCGACGACGCCTGCGTGCTGGTCGCCAGGAGCCCGGTGTGAGGCGGGCCGAGCCGCTCCTGCAGATGGCGCTCCGGGTCGAGCAGGACATCTTCATCGTCCGGCAGCGAGCCCGGGAGGTTGCCGCCGCCGTCGGACTGGAGCACCAGGACCAGATCCGGGTCGCCACCGCGCTCAGCGAGGTGGCCCGGGACCTGCTGCGGGTCGTGGGTGGCGCCGATGTCGCCTTCACCGTGGCCGAGGCCCCGGGCGGTCGCGGTGCTCTGTGGGTCGATCTCACGCCGGTGCGTCCGCTGCCGGAGGGCCGGTACGAGCCGCAGTCCGGCGCGGTGGGGCGTCTGCTGGACACACTGGGCGTGTCCAGCCGCGAGGGGGATACGGTCGTGAGGATGTCCCGACGTATTCCGGCCTCCACCGCCCCGCTGACCTCGGCGCGGCTGGCCGAGCTGCGCGCCCAGCTCGGGCACACCGCGCCGGCCAGCGCCCTGGACGAGCTGGCCACCCAGAACGAGCAGCTCATCGCCGCGCTGGACGAGGTCCGCGGTCAGCGCGACGAGCTGGCTGTGCTCAACGCGGAGCTGGAGGAGACCAACCGCGGGGTGATGGCCCTCTATACCCAGCTCTCCGAGGAGCTGGAGGCGACCAACCGGGGGGTGGTGGCGCTCTACGCGGAGCTGGACGAGAAGTCGGCCCAGCTACGGGCGGCGAGCGAGTCGAAGAGCCGGTTCCTGGCCAACGTCAGCCACGAGTTGCGGGCCCCGGTGACCGCGATCATCGGCCTCGGTCGGCTGCTCACCGACCCGGCCTCCGACCCGCTGAGCCCGGCGCAGGCCGAGCAGGTCGAACTGATCCGCTCCTCCGCCGCGGACCTGCTCTCCCTGGTCAACGACCTGCTCGACCTGGCCAAGGCGGAGTCGGGGCGGATCGAGCCGGAGTGGACGCAGGTGGACCTGCGGGCGGTCTTCGGCCAGCTGCGCGGCACGCTGCGGGCCCTGGCCACCCGGCCGGCGGTGAAGCTGGTGGTGGAGGAGCCGCCCGCGCCGGCCGTGCTCCGGTCGGACGAGGTCCTGCTGTCGCAGGTGCTGCGCAACCTGCTGCACAACGCGCTGAAGTTCACCGAGCGGGGTGAGGTCCGGATGCGCGTCGAGCGGGACGGGGACCGGTGGCGCCTCTCGGTCACCGACACCGGCGTCGGGGTCCCGTCCGAGATGCAGGGGCGGATCTTCGAGGAGTTCTACCAGGTGCCGGGCCTCGGCCGCCGTGGTGGCACCGGTCTCGGCCTGCCGTACGCGCGGCGGCTGGTGACACTGCTCGGTGGCACGCTGGAGCTGGCCAGCGAACCGGGCCGGGGCAGCACCTTCACCGTCGTGCTGCCGGTCAGCGAGGACTGACGGTGGCCGGCGAGCAGGCGACCGTGCTGGTGGTCGACGACAGCCGTACCAAACGGTATCTGCTGGTCAGCTGGCTCACCCGGGCCGGTTTCGAGGTCCGCGAGGCGGAGACGGGCACCGAGGCCCTGGACCGCGTCGCGACCGATCGGATCGACCTGGTGGTGCTCGACGTACGGTTGCCAGACCTGAGCGGCTTCGACGTATGTGAGCGAATCAAGGCGGACCACCCGGCGCTGCCGGTGATCCACGTGTCCGCGCACGCGGTGGACGTGGTGGACCGGGCGCAGGGGCTGACCCGCGGCGCGGACGCGTACCTGACCGAGCCGATCGAGCCCGACGAACTCGTCGCCACCGCTCACGCGGTGCTCCGCTACTACCAGGCGAGACAGCGTGCGGAGCTGCTCGCCGAACGGCTCACCGGGCTGGCCGACACCACCGTCGCGGTGCACGCCGCCGCGAACTTCGCCCGCCTGCTGGAGGAGGCGGTCACCGGCGCGGCCCAGATCTTCAAGAGCCCGGCGACGGTGATCGCCGAAACCTTCGACGGGGAGTGCCTGGCCGGTGTGGCCGCCGGACCGGGAGCACCGCCGGCGATCGTGCCCTGGGTGGTCGACGACACCGACATCCCGAAGGGCGCCACGGTGCGGATCGACGATCCGGTGAACTGGGGGCTGGCGTCGTGGCCGGCCGGGGACACGGTGACGGTGGCGGCGGCCCGACTGCGCGACGACCGCACCCCGATCTACGTGGTGGTGCCGTCGGCCACCCAGACCGCCCGGACGCCGGTGCTGGTGCAGCTCGCCCAGGCGGTCGCCTCCGCGGTGGAGGCGCAGCGCTCCTACGACGAGGAACACCGGATCGCGGTCACCCTCCAGCGCAGCCTGCTACCCCGGCGGCTGCCCGAGGTCGCCGGTCTCGACGTGGCGGTGCGGTACGAGCCGGCCAGCGCGCGGACCGAGGTGGGCGGGGACTTCTACGAACTGGTGATGCTCGACGGTCACCTGCTGGTGGCGATCGGGGACGTGGCCGGCCACTCGCTGCACGCGGCGACCGTGATGGCCGAGCTGCGGCACGCGATGCGGGCGTACGCGGTGGAGGGACACCAGCCCGCGGTGATCCTGGACCGGCTCAACGAGCTGATGCGCTCGCTGCTGCGCAACGAGTTGGCCACCCTGTGCGTCCTGCTGCTGCACCCGTCCACCGGACGGGTCCGGATGGCCAGCGCGGGACACCTGCCGGCGTTGGTCAGCGGTGACGGCCGGGTGGAGTTCATCCAGCAGTCGGCGCCGTTGCTCGGCGTCCGCGCCGCGCGCCCCGACGACCTGGAGTTCGTCCTGCCGCCCGGGGCGACCCTGGTGCTCTACACGGACGGGCTGATCGAGCGGCGGGACGCCACGATCGACGAGGGGCTGGCGGCGCTCGCCGCCTGCGCGGTCCGGGTGGACGACGACCTGGATCGGTTCTGCGAGCGGCTGCTGGTCGAACTGGCGCCGCAGGAGATCCACGACGACGTCGCGGTGGTGGCCGTCCGTCGCCGCTGACCGGCTGGAGGTCGTGGCGGCAGCGTGTCGTCGCGTGGTGTAGGAGGCGTCATGCCTTGCTCATCGTCACATCAACCGGAGCGGCGTGACGCGTCCGTTCTGCCTTTGCTCTGCTGCCACGGACGCATCACCGGCTTGAACAGGCGTTTCCTGCGGACCGGCAAGCCCGGTCGCTGACTGGCCCGTCGCTATCCGTCACTGTTTCGTGGGTGGCAGCAGAGCAAAGGCGCCGGTGCCCCTGCCCGGCCTAGTGAGGGTGAGGTGACTAAGGGTTGCCGCTGATGGTCGCCAAGCACGGTTCGCCGGTCAGGTGATCCGGCCGGGGGAGGTGTGGTCCCGGTGACGCGCGTGGGTGGAGCAGTCACCCGCCGCCGGCGAGTGCGCGGGCGTACGCGCCGGGGGAGACGCCGGTGACCGCGGTGAAGTCCCGGACCAGGTGCGCCTGGTCGCTGTAGCCCAGGTCGGCGGCGAGCGTCGCCCAGTCCTGCGGCGCGACGGCGGCCTGTTCGATCGCCTCCTGGAGCCGGTAGCGCCGGATCACCCACTTCGGCCCGACCCCGACATGTTCCAGGAAGAGGCGTTGCAGCCGCCGGGTGGAGATGCCGTGCCGGCGGGCGAGGTCCGCCACCCGCCGGATGCTCCGGTCGGCGCGGATCTCCGCCACCAGCGTCACCGCCTCGGCCGCCGCCGGGTCGGGCTCCGGAGTCCGGGCGGTGAGGAAGGCGTCCAGGGCGCGGCAGCGCTCCTCATCCGTACCCCGGCAGAGCGCCGACAGTCCGGCGGACCCGGCGCCACCGGCCGGCGGGGCGGCCGTGGGCTGCGGGAAAGCGTCGGGAAACTCGCCCAGCGGGCAGCGTCGATTAGTCAGCTCGGCGACCGGGCGACGCCAGAACGGGCGGAAACCGCCGGGCCGGAACAGGATGCCGCTGACCCTGCCGGTCCCGGTCAGCGTGATCGAGAAGAGCGTCAGCCCGACCCCGGCGATCTCCGCCGACTCGGGGCCACCGTCGGCCTGTTGGAAGACCACGTTGACCGCCGGGTGCGGCACCACGTGCTGCGTGAAAGGGGCGGTCAGCTCCCAGTCGACCAGCCAGTAGTGTTCCACCCAGGCTCGCAGGCCGGGAGCCGGCAGCTGGCGACGGAAGCGCAGCTCCCGCCGGAGCCGGGCCGGATCGAGGATGCCCCGGTGGTCGTCGCGCGGCTGTCGCATTTGTTCAAGACCACCTTCTTACGCTGGCGGCATGGCAACCAAGACTAGTGATCTGCTGGCGGTGGCCGCACCGCGGACCGTCGACGTGGTCCGGGCGATCACCGACGACCAGCTCGACCTGCCCACGCCCTGCCCCGACTACAGGGTGCGAGACCTGACGAACCACCTGTACGACGTGGTGGTCAACTTCCAGGCGCTCGCCGCGCGCCAGGCGGTGGACTGGTCGGCGAAGACCGACCACCTGACCCCGGGGTGGCGGGACGGGTTCGGCACGGAGGCCGGGCGCCTGGTCGAGGCGTGGGCCGACCCGACGGCCGAGGAGGGCGTCTCGCCCGGGATGGGGCTGCCCCAGGCGACGGTCGGCCTGATGGGGTTGATCGACCTGGTGGTGCACGGCTGGGATCTGGCGCGGGCGGTCGGTCGACCATACGAGCCGGCGCCCGAGGCGGTCGCCGTCGGGCACCGGTTCATGGACGAGATGGGCCCGATGGGCCGGCAGATGGGCGCATTCGGCCCGGAGGTGGTCACCGCCCCCGGCTGCACCGAACTGGACCGGCTTCTCGGCCGGGTCGGCCGTGACCCGGGCTGGGGTGCTTGACGCCCGCTATTCTCTCAGTGAATAGTACGGTGTGTGTCCACACCGTACGTTCTGCTCGGGCTGCTCGCCGCCGGCAACCGGCACGGGTACGAGCTGAAGCGTGCCCACGACAACCGGTTGCCCCGGGCCCGTCCGCTGGCCTTCGGGCAGGTCTATGCCACCCTGGGCCGTCTCGCACGGGACGGGCTGGTGGCGGTCACCGGCCAGGAGCGCGAGGCGGGCCCGGATCGGACGGCCTATGCGCTCACCGCCCGAGGGCGGCAGGAACTCGACCAGTGGCTCGTCACTGTCGAGCCGCCCGCGCCGTACGTGGCCAGCGCTCTGTTCGCCAAGGTCGTGGTGGCGCTGCTGGCCGCCGACGTGGACACCGCCCGGTCGTACCTGGTCGCCCAGGTACGGGCACACACCGATCGGCTGCGTGAGCTGACCGCCGTCAAGACGGCGCCGTCGGCCACTTTCGACGACGTCGTCGCGGCCGACTACGCCATCGCCCACCTCGACGCCGACCTGAGGTGGCTGCGGACCACCCTGGAACGCGTCGCCGACTGGCACCGGGAGGTGCGTTCGTGACGGATCTCCAAGCCCGCGGCGTGGTCAAGGCGTACGGGCCGACACCCGCCTTGCGCGGGGTCACCCTCGACGTCGCCGAGGGCGAGATCGTCGCCGTCACCGGACCCAGTGGCTGCGGCAAGTCCACCCTGCTGCACTGCCTGGCCGGGATCCTCCGTCCCGACGCCGGCCAGGTGACCTGGCGGGGCCAACGGATCGACACCTGGTCCGAGGCGACCCGTTCAAAGCTGCGGCGCACCGAGTTCGGGGTGCTGTTCCAGTTCGGCCAGCTCGTCACAGAGCTGACCGCAGCGGAGAACGTCGCGCTTCCGTTGCTTCTCGCCGGCACGGGGCGGCGAGAAGCGCGGACGGCGGCGCTCGGTTGGCTCGAGCGGCTCGATGTGGCCGACATCGTCGACGTCCGTCCCGGCGAGATGTCCGGCGGGCAGCAGCAGCGGTGCGCCTTGGCCCGGGCACTGGTCACCGAGCCGCGGGTGCTCTTCGCCGACGAGCCGACCGGCGCCCTGGACACCCTCGCCGGCGAACAGGTGCTCACCCACCTGGTCCGGCTCGCCCGGCAGCAGCGCACCAGTGTGGTGCTGGTCACCCACGAGCCGAGAATCGCCGGGTACGCCGACCGGGAGGTGACGATCCGCGACGGTGTCGTCGACGCCACCGGCCTGGGGCTCGATCTGCCGCTCGCCGGAGGCGGCCGGTGAAACCGGCCACCCTCGCCGGCCTCGCCCTGGCCGGCAGTCGCACCGACACCGTGCGGGTCGTGCTGACCGCGCTCAGCGCCACCCTGGCCACCCTCGCCGGACTGGCCGCGCTCACCGTGCTGGCCATACCGACCCCGATCTGCTGCGGAGACCGGAACTACTCCGAGCAGTACAGCAACGCGCTGCTGCGGGAGCCAGGGCTACGCGGCGGCACTGCGTTCGCGCTGCTGCTGCTCACCATTCCGGTGCTGGCGCTGGCCGGGCAGTGCGCGCGGCTCGGCGCCCCCGCCCGGGACCGCCGCCTGGCCGCACTACGGCTGGCCGGGGCGACCCCCGGGCAGGTGACCTGGATCGCCGTGGCGGAGACCGGCCTGGCGAGCCTGCTCGGCACGAGCGTCGGCCTGGCCACCTACCTGGGCGGTCGGCAGCTGCTGCACCGCCCGGACGAGCAGGGTCGCCTCGCCCTCGCCACCGACGTGCTGCCGCCCACCAGTGTGACCGCCGCCGTGGTGATCGGCCTCCCACTGGTCGCGGCACTGGCCAGCGCGTTGCTGCTGCGCCCGGTCAGCACCACCCCGTTCGGCCTGGTGCGCACGGCCCGACGGGAACGTCCACCTCGCCCCTGGTCCGCCCTGCTCATCCCGCTCGCGCTGGCCGCCTTCACCGCCGTCGGTCCAATCCTGCGCTGGTACGAACAACGCCAACAGGAGCCGCCCGACCTGCTGCTGCCGTCCCTGGTGGGTGGCGGCGCGCTGGCCGCCATGCTCGGCGTGGTGATCAGCGCCGGCTGGCTGTCGTACGTCGCGGGGAAACTGCTGCACCGGTATGCCCGCGGCCCCGCCGCGCTGCTCGCCGCCGCCCGCCTGATCGCCGACCCGTGGGCCGGTAGCCGGACCTTCGCCGCGCTCCTGGCTACGATTCTGCTCGGTGCCGGCGCGGCCGGGTTGCGCTCCTGGTTCCACGCGAACAACGAGCTGATTCGGTTGAGCGGCGGGGAACTGAACGACGGCGAGGACTTCTACCTCGGCACGATGGACCTGGTCGATCTCGCCGTAACGGTAGCGGTGATGGTCGCGTCCGGCGGACTGGTCGTGGCGCTGGTCGAGGGAATCGCCGCCCGTCGGCGCGCGAACGCGGCGCTGGTGGCCGCCGGGGTGCCCCGCGGCACCATCGGCCGGTCGATCGCCTGGCAGGCGCTGGCCCCGACGGTGCCGGCGGTCGGGCTCGCACTCGCCGTCGGGACGCTGCTCGCCCGGGGTCTCTTTCCCGCGCCGACAATGGACGGGGTCACGGTGACGCCGGACGTGCCGGTGCCGCAGCTGGCCTGGATCGGTGCCGGAGCCCTGGCGGCGGTGCTCATCACGGTCGGGGTCGGACTGCTCTTCCTACGCGCCAGCACCGCCGTGGAGGAGTTGCGGGCCGGATGAGGTGCGACGACACCCGGCGGGGCGCCGCCGCCACCGCCAGGACGTGATCCTGCCCAGCCGGCCGTGGAATCCGTCAGGCGCGGCCCAGCCGGTCGAGGGTCCAGGCGTTGATGAAGGCCTCCTCGCGCCAGGCGTCGTACCGGCCGCTCGGGCCGCCGTGACCGGCGCCCATCTCGGTCTTGAGCAGGTAGTCACCCTGGGGGGCGACCGCCCGCAGCCGGGCGATCCACTTCGCCGGCTCGTGGTAGAGCACCCGCGTGTCGTTGAGGCTGGTCACCGCGAGGATCGCCGGGTACTCCACCGGGGCGACATTCTCGTACGGGGCGTACGACTTCATGTAGGCGTACACCTCCGGGTCGTCGAGAGGGTTGCCCCACTCCTCCCACTCGGTGACGGTCAGTGGCAGCGACGGGTCGAGGATCGAGGTGAGCGGGTCCACGAACGGCACCTGCGCGACGACCCCGGCGAACGCGTCCGGGGCGAGGTTGGCCACCGCGCCCATCAACAGCCCGCCGGCCGACGCGCCCCGGGCGACGAGCCGGTCGCTGGCCGTCCAGCCGGCCTTGACCAGGTGCCGGGCACAGGCCACGAAGTCGGTGAAGGTGTTCTTCTTGGCCAACATCTTGCCCTCGTCGTACCAGCGCCGGCCCAGCTCACCGCCGCCCCGGATGTGCGCGACGGCGAAGATGACCCCCCGGTCGAGCAGGCTGAGCCGGGCGATGGAGAACCACGGGTCCATGCTCGCCTCGTACGAGCCGTACCCGTAGATCACGCACGGCGCCGAGCCGTCGCGGGGCGTGCCCCGGCGGCAGACCAGCGAGATCGGCACCCGGGTGCCGTCGTCGGCGAGCGCCCAGTCCCGGTGCTGCTCGTAGTCGGCGGGGTCGTACGCCCGCCCGTCCGGCCCGGGTTTCACCGGCTTGCGTCGGCGCAGCACCATCTGCCGGGTGACCAGGTCGTAGTCGTACACCGAGTCGGGGGTGACCAGCGAGGTGTAGCGCAGCCGGATCTCCCTGGTGCGGTACTCCGGGTTGGCGTCCAGTCCGACGTTGTAGAGCGGCTCCGGAAAGTCGATGGCCCACTCGTCACCGCCGCCGATCGGGACGACACGCAGCCCGGTGAGGCCGTTGGCGCGCAGCGAGACGACGAGGTGGTTCTCGAAGGCGTCGACCGCCTCCAGCCGGGTGCCGGGGGAGTGGTCGATCAGCGGCACCCAGTCGCCGGGGGCGTCGGCCGAGGTCCAGGCCAGCGCGAAGTCCTCGGCGTTGTCGTTGTGCAGGATCAGGAAACGGTGGCCGTGGTGCTCGACGGTGTACTCGACGCCCTGCCGGCGGGGCGCGACGACGGCCGGCTCGCCGGTCGGGTTGCCGGCCGGGATCACCCGTACCTCGCTGGTGAGCTTGCTGTGGATGTCGATGAGCACGAAGCGCTCCGAGCGGGTCAGTTCGACGCCCACCCAGAACCGCTCGTCGTCCTCCTGGTGGACCACCACGTCCTCGCCCGACGGGGTGCCGACGACGTGCCGCCAGACCCGGTGGGGTCGCCACGCCTCGTCCACGGTGACGTAGAAGAGCACCGAGGCGTCAGCCGCCCAGGCGGTGCCGTAGAACGTGCCCGGCACCTCGTCGGGGAGGAGTTCGCCGGTGTTCAGGTCCTTGATCCGCAGGGTGAACCGCTCGTCGCCGGTGAAGTCCGTCGAGTAAGCCAGCCAGCGCCCGTCCGGGCTGACGTCGAACGCGCCGAGGGCGAAGAAGTCGTGCCCCTCGGCGAGCACGTTGCCGTCGAGCAGCACCTCCTCGCCGTCGAGCGGGGCGCCGTCCGCGCTGACCGGGGGCGTGGTCTCGCCGAGGCGGGCCGCCCGGCGGCAGTGCACGCCGTACTGCTGGCCCTCGACCGTGCGGGTGTAGTACCAGTACCCGTCCTTGCGGGTGGGCACCGTCAGGTCGGTCTCCTGGGTGCGCCGCCGGGTCTCCTCGAACAGCTCCGCGCGCAGCCCTTCCAGGTGCGCCGTGCGAGCCTCGGTGTAGGCGTTCTCGGCGGTCAGGTGGGCGATCGTCGCCGGGTCGTCCTTGGCGGCCAGCCAGGCGTACTCGTCGACGACGGTGTCGCCGTGGTGGGTGCGCTCGGCGGGCACCCGCCGCGCCTGGGGCGGGGTCTTGGTGGTCACGGCGCCACGTTACCGGCCGGCCGGTGTCCGTGGCGCGCCCGCTGTGACGACCCGCCGCGTCTTTCGAACATGTGTACGATGTCCGGCATGGCGGCAGCAGCGGAATCGACCGGCGCGACGGAGATCACCCGGCGGTTGGCCGCGATATGCGGTCCGTCCTTCGCCCGCCGGGCGGGCGCCGCCGACGAGGTGGCCGGGCGGGTTGCCCGATGGGTGGCCGTCCCCGGCGGCCCGGAGGCGGCGGCCGAGGTGCTGCGGTTGGCCGCCCGGCACGACCTGAGCGTGGTGCCGCGCGGCGCCGGCACCAAGATTGACTGGGGCGTGCCGCCCGGGCGGGTAGACATCCTGCTCGACACCGGACGGCTCGCCGGCATAGGCCACCAGCCGGCGGGTGCGCCGGTGGCCGAGATCGGCGCCGGCACGCCGCTGCGCGCCGTCCAGGCCACCCTCGAACGCACCGGCCGGCGGTTGCCGCTGGATCCGCCCTCGCCCGGAGCCACCCTTGGCGGGGTGCTCGCCGCCGACGAGGCCGGCCCGCTGCGGCACCGGCACGGAACCGCGTGCGAGCAACTCGTCGGATTGCGCTGGCTGGCCGCCGACGGCGAGCTGGTCGGGGCCGGGGTGGGCCCGACGGAGCCGTCGGCCGGGGCGGTGCCGGTCGGGCTGGACGTCGGCCGGCTGCTCTGCGGCTCCCAGGGCGGGCTCGGGGTGCTCGTGTCGGCCACCGTGCGGGTGCAGGCCGCGCCCGCCAGCCGGATCTGGGTGACGCGTCCGGTGTGGACGCCGCTTGAGGTGCACGACCTGGTCCGCGCGGTGCTCGCCGCCCGGCTCGATCCGGCCGCGGTCGAGCTGGACCTGCCGGCGGCCGGGGCCGCGTCGCCCCGCGAGGAGTCGGCGCTCGCCGCGGCCCGCGCCAACCATCCCTCCGTGGCGGGGCGACGGGCGGGCGCGCCGCGCCGTGGGTCAGGCACCCTGGCGGTACTGCTGGAGGGCGGTCCGGCCGACGTGGCCGAACGGGTCGACCGGCTGGTGGCGCTCTTCGAGGGCGAGGCGGCGGTGGACAGCGCCGCCCCGCACTGGTGGCGGCGCTACCCGTTCGGGCCGGGCGACACGGCGCTGCGTGTCGAGATGCCGACCAGTGACCTGCACGCCGCTGTCTACGCGCTGCGCGACGCGGCCGGCGTCCCCGTCCCGGTACGCGGCTCCGCCGGGCTCGGTGTGGTGCACACCGCCCTACCCGCGGCGATGCCCGAGGAGCGCGTCGCCGCGGTCCTCGCCGCCGTCCGCGGGGTGCTGCTGGCCCGCCGGGGGCGGTGCGTGGTGGTCGCGGCGCCCCCGGCGGTCCGGCGTGCGGTCGACGTGTGGGGCGAGGCGGCGGCGATCCCCCGGCTCCGGGCCGCGAAGGACCACCTCGACCCGCACCGACGGCTCGCCCCGGGGCGGTTGCCGGGCGGCCTGTAGACCGCTCGGGTGGATCAGTCCAGCCACCACTGGTGCATGGAGTCGAGGGCGGGGGTGAACCGCAGCACCGTCAGCACCAGCGTGCCGACCATGGCGGCGAGCAGCAGACGGCGGGCGCGCACCGGGTATCGGTGCCGCTCACGGGCCAGCACCGTGCCGGTGTAGAGGGCGATCACGGGCCCGAGCACGATGCCGAACAGATACAGCAGGGAGACGGCCCCGTAGAGCCAGAAGAACGGGTTCGCGCCGCTCATCCCGAAGGGCACCATGTCCTTCGGGTCGTACTGCCCGGTGAGCATCTCGGCCGGTCCGACGCCCGCGCTGACCATCCGGCCGAGGTAGGCTGCCACCACCGCCACGAACGCGCCGGCCAGCAGCAGGTGGGCGGTGAGGATGAGACCCACCCGGGGCAGGCGTGCCTGGTGGACATTCACTGCGCTCGACATCGGGTCACCGTACCGCGCCGAACACGCCCACCGGCAGCCTCAGAGCGCGTCGTTGCGCAGCACCAGGATGGCGATGTCGTCGCGCGGGGTCTCCACCGAGAAGTTGATCGCGGTGGCCCGCAGCCGGGCGGCGACCACGTCCGCCGAGTACCCGGCCAGCGGAGCGGCGGCGTCCCTCAGCCGGTCGACACCGAACAGCTCCCGGCCGCGCCGGCGTTCGGTCACCCCGTCGGTGTAGAAGACCAGCGCGTCGCCGGGGGCGAGCGGGATCTCCGCCGTCGGGGACGTGATCGAGTCGAGCAGACCCAGCGCGGTGCCGCCGATGCCGACGAAGGAGGCGCCGCCGGTGCCGCGCAGCAGCACCGGACGGTCGTGGCCGGCCAGGTGCAGCGACACGTCGAGCTGCCCGCGTCCGGCCGGGCCGACGGCGGCCAGGGCGAGGGTGCAGTACCGGCCGCCGCCTCGCTCGACCAGAGTCTCGTTGAGCCGGGACAGCACCTCGGGCAGCGGCTTGCCGTCGCCGATCAGCACCCGGATAACGTCCCGAACCAGCCCGGTCACCGCCGCCGCCTGGATGCCCTTGCCGGAGACGTCACCGATGACCACCAGCCAGCGGCCGTCCGGCAGCGGCACCACGTCGTAGAAGTCGCCGCCCACCTCGGCATCGTCGCCGGTCGGGACGTACTCGGCGGCGAAGCCGATCCCCTCCACCACCGGCAGCCCGGGCGGTAGCAGCGACTGCTGGAGGGTCTGGGCCACCCGTCGGCGCTCGGCGTGGATCCGGGCGTTCTCGATCGCCAGGGCGGCCCGCCGCGCCACGTCCTCCAGCACGGCGACCTCGTCCGGGTCGTGCCGGTGCCGCACGTGCCGGCCCACCGCCAGGGTGCCGAGCCGCTGGCCGCGGGCGATCAGCGGAACGGCGAAGCCCTCCATCGGCGAGCCCAGCGGCACCTGGGTGGCGCTGCGGGACGCCTCCCGCAGCCGGGCCTGGACCGAATCCGGGCCGATCTCCTGGAGCACCTTGTGCAGCTGGGGCAGGACCGACTCGTCGGCGTGACTGGAGGCGGCCAGCCGCAGCCGGCCCCACTCGTCGGTGGTGTGCACCGCGCACCACTGACCGAGCCTGGGCACCACCAGCTGCGGGATGAGCGCCATGGTCAGCTCGACGTCCAGCGACTGGGCCAGCAGTTCGCTCGCCTCGGCGAGAAAGGTCAGCCAGGCCTGTCGGCGGAGGTCCGCCCGGCGCAGCCGGTCGTTCTCCAGGTGCAGCGACAGCCGCTCGGCGGCGAGCACCGCCAGGGGCCTGGCGTACGCCGAGGGCGCAGCGTCCAGCTCCAGTTCCCCGGCGTACGGGCGGTGCACCGCCAACGGCACCTGGAGCAGTCGGTTGCCGGGTCGGGGCTGGCGGCCGTACCGGGCGAGCACCTGGGTGCCCTGCCCGTCACCTCGGTCCAGCCGGACCACGCCCCCGGCCGCGCCCACCATCTCGGCGACCCGGGTCAGCAGGTCGGCGGCGAAGTCGGGCAACGGGTCCTCGGCGTACGGGTCGGGGCTGGTCTGGGTCAGCTCGCTCATCGCGGCGGCGCTCGGCGCGGAACTCGCCGTGGCGGTGCCCTCCCCGGCCCTGGTCGGGACGTGTTCGCGTACCGCCGTCTCGGCCTGCGTGCCCCCGGACCGGTCCAGCCGGAACCAGACGCCCTTCCCGGTGGGCAGGTACGTGGTGCCCCAGCGGCTGGCGAAGTGGTCGACGAGCAGCAGCCCGCGCCCCCGTTCGGAGACCTCGCCGATGTCGTCGGTGTGGTTGCGGATGCCCACCACCATCTCGTCCACCGGGCCGGCGGCGAAGTCGGTGACGGTGACGGTGAGCCCGATCGGGTCGGCGACGACCTCGATGTCCAGTTCGGTGCGGGCGTGCTCCACCGCGTTGGTGGATAGCTCGGTGGTCAGCAGCAGCGCCTCGTTGAGCAGGTCGTCGAGGTCGGCCTCGGTGAGCACGGAGCGGACCAGCGCGCGGGCGGCGGCGGGCGTACGCCGGTCGGCGGGCAGGCGAATGCGCCGGACGTGCTCGTCCCGCTTGCCGTCCGCCGCGGGCGTCGCCTCCGCTGACACTCCCGTATCCTCTACCGCCACGGCCCGGGTGCCAAACCGGGCTTCCGACTGCCCCACCTTCGTGGTCACCCCGCCGGACCTGCCCCGACTGCCTGCCCGGCGATACGGCGTCGGGGCCACGGACGCCACACCGCCGGTCTCGTCGGACTCCGACTGCCGCATGTGGCGGTGTTGTGAACCACTGACACCGCCACATGCGGCAGATGAAGCCATGCGGTCCGGCCGATCATGCGGGTCCGGCCGACCATGCGTGCGGTGCGGCTGTGCGGTGCGGTGCGGCCGGGTCGTACCGGCCGGTCGTGCGGGCCAGTCTCGCGGTGCGGCCGGCACGCAAGACCGGCCCGGTCAGGGGAGGCCGGGCTTCACCGCCGCCGCCGAGAACCCCGCCAACATGGGTGGGTGGGTGGAGCGTGCACGTGGCGTTCGTGGCGTCGACATCCAGGTGGGGACAATGATGGGATGGGTGGCGTGTCCACGAGCGCCGGAGGCCCCGAGCTGAGCGAGGAATGATGAGCGCGAAACAGTCGGTGACTGCGGATCCATCCGCTACCGAGCACGAGGCGCTGTTCGTCGAGTTGGCGGAGGCGCTGCGACGGGTGCGGGCCGGTGACTTCAAGGTGCGGCTGCCCCGGCGGGCGGGCGCGGCCGGCGAGGTGGCCGACGCCTTCAACGACGTGGTGGCGCTCCAGGAACGGCAGCATCTCGACCTGCGCCGGATCAGCCGGATCGTCGGCCGGGACGGGCGACTGACCGAACGCCTCGACGAGGAGGGTTTCGACGGCTCCTGGGCGGAGGGGCAGCGGGCGATCAACTCGCTGATCGACGACCTGGGTCGCCCCACCACGGAGATCGCCCGGGTGATCGTGGCGGTGGCCGACGGCGACCTCTCCCAACACATGGCGCTGGAGATCGATGGCCGCCCGCTGCGCGGCGAGTACCTGCGCATCGGTCGCACGGTCAACACGATGGTCGACCAGCTGTCGTCCTTCTCCAACGAGGTGACCCGGGTGGCCCGTGAGGTGGGCACCGAAGGCAAGCTGGGTGGCCAGGCCGACGTCCGCGGCGTCGCCGGCACCTGGAAGGACCTCACCGACTCGGTGAACACCATGGCCTCGAACCTGACCGGCCAGGTGCGGTCGATCTCCCAGGTGGCCACGGCGGTGGCGAAGGGTGACCTGAGCCAGAAGATCACCGTGGGTGCCCGGGGCGAGGTCGCCGAACTGGCCGACACGATGAACTCGCTCACCGACACGCTGCGGCTCTTCGCCGAGCAGGTGACCCGGGTGGCCCGTGAGGTGGGCACGGAGGGAAAGCTCGGTGGTCAGGCCGAGGTGCCGAACGTGGCCGGCACGTGGAAGGACCTCACCGACAGCGTCAACTCGATGGCGTCGAACCTGACCGCCCAGGTGCGCAACATCGCCCAGGTCTCCACCGCGGTGGCCCGGGGTGACCTGTCCCAGAAGATCACCGTGGCGGCGCAGGGCGAGATCCTGGAGCTCAAGGACACCGTCAACACGATGGTGGACCAGTTGTCGTCGTTCGCCGACGAGGTGACCCGGGTGGCCCGTGAGGTGGGCATCGAGGGCAAGCTGGGTGGTCAGGCCCAGGTGCGCGGGGTGTCCGGCACCTGGCGGGACCTGACGGAGAACGTCAATCAGCTCGCCGGCAACCTGACCAGCCAGGTGCGCAACATCTCCCAGGTCTCCACGGCGGTCGCCAAGGGCGACCTGAGCCAGAAGATCACCGTGGACGCGCAGGGCGAGATCCTGGAGCTGAAGAACACCGTCAACACGATGGTGGACCAGTTGTCGTCGTTCGCCGACGAGGTGACCCGGGTGGCCCGTGAGGTGGGCACCGAGGGCAAGCTGGGTGGTCAGGCGCAGGTCAAGGGCGTCAGTGGTACGTGGCGGGATCTGACCGACAACGTGAACTCGATGGCGTCGAACCTGACCGCGCAGGTGCGCAACATCGCCCAGGTCTCCACCGCCGTGGCAAAGGGTGATCTGTCGCAGAAGATCACGGTGGATGCCCGGGGTGAGATCCTGGAGTTGAAGTCCACGGTGAACACGATGGTGGACCAGTTGTCGTCGTTCGCCGACGAGGTGACCCGGGTGGCCCGTGAGGTGGGCACCGAGGGCAAGCTGGGTGGTCAGGCCCAGGTGCGCGGCGTCGCCGGCACCTGGCGGGATCTGACCGACAACGTGAACTCGATGGCGTCGAACCTGACCGCCCAGGTGCGCAACATCGCCCAGGTCTCCACCGCCGTGGCAAAGGGCGATCTGTCGCAGAAGATCACGGTGGACGCGCAGGGTGAGATCCTGGAGCTGAAGTCCACCGTCAACACGATGGTCGACCAGTTGTCGTCGTTCGCCGACGAGGTGACCCGGGTGGCCCGTGAGGTGGGCACCGAGGGCAAGCTGGGTGGTCAAGCCCAGGTCAAGGGCGTCTCCGGCACCTGGCGCGACCTCACCGAGAACGTCAACCAGCTCGCCTCGACGCTGACCACGCAGCTGCGGGCCATCGCCCAGGTGTCGACCGCGGTGACCCGCGGTGACCTGACGCAGCGGATCGCCGTCAAGGCGCAGGGCGAGGTCGCCGAGCTGAAGGACAACATCAACCAGATGATCGTCACCCTCCGGGAGACGACCAAGAAGAACGCCGAACAGGGTTGGCTCGACTCCAACCTGGCCCGCATCGGCGGCCTGCTCCAGGGCCAGCGCGACCTCGGCGAGGTCTGCCGCATGATCATGATGGAGGTGACCCCGCTGGTGGACGCGCAGCTCGGCGCGTTCTTCCTGGCGGACGCCTCCGACGGCTCGGTGCGACTGCGGCTCACCGCCTCGTACGGGTACGTGGCCCGGGGGCACGACGTCACCTTCGGCCCCGGGGAGGGGCTGGTCGGCCAGGCCGCGCTCTCCCGGCGGACGATCCGGGTCAACGCGCTGCCCGACGGGCGGCTCATCCTGCGTTCCGGGCTGGCCGAGACGCCTCCGGCCGACCTGGTGGTGCTCCCCGTCCTCTTCGAGGGCGAGTTGCTGGGGGTGATCGAGTTCGCCAGCGTGGCCCGCTTCTCCGAGCTGCACCTGGCGTTCCTGGAGCGGCTGGTGTTGACCATCGGCGTGGCGGTCAACACCATCCAGGCGAACCGGCGGACGGAGGAGCTGCTGGCGCAGTCGCAACGACTGGCGCTGGAGTTGCAGGACCAGTCGGCCGAGCTGCAGCGCACCAACGCCGAACTGGAGGACAAGGCCCAGCTGCTGAGCGAGCAGAAGGGCAACATCGAGACCAAGAACCGGGAGATCGAGCTGGCCCGGCTCGGCCTGGAGGAGAAGGCGCAGCAGCTCACCCGGGCGTCGGCGTACAAGTCGGAGTTCCTGGCGAACATGAGCCACGAGCTGCGGACGCCGTTGAACTCGCTGCTCCTGCTGGCCCGGTTGTTGGCGGAGAACTCGGAGCAGAACCTGACCCGCAAGCAGATCGAGTTCGCCCGCACCATCCACAGCGCCGGTTCCGACCTGCTCTCCCTGATCGACGACATCCTGGACCTGTCGAAGATCGAGGCCGGCCGGATGGACGTCGAACCGACCGAGGTCCGGTTCGACGAGATCCGTGGCTACGTCGAGCAGGCGTTCGCCCCGCAGGCCGAGGAGAAGGGCCTGGAGTTCCAGGTACGACTGGCCAGGGAGCTGCCTCCGGCCCTGGTCACCGACGCCCAGCGGTTGCAGCAGATCCTGCGCAACCTCCTCTCCAACGCGGTGAAATTCACCGACGACGGTGCGGTGACGTTGCGGATCGGCGTGGCGCCGGAGAACGCTGTCTTCGACGTGCCGGCGCTGACAAACGCGCGGCAGGTGATCGCGTTCACCGTGATCGACAGCGGCATCGGCATCTCGGACGACAAACTGGGGCTGATTTTCGAGGCGTTCCAGCAGGCGGACGGCACCACCAGCCGTCGGTACGGCGGGACGGGGCTGGGGTTGTCGATCAGCCGGGACCTGGCGCGGCTGCTGGGGGGCACGATAGCCGTGACGTCCGCTCCCGGGCAGGGTTCGACCTTCACACTGTTCGTACCCGATGTGTTGGCCCCGGACGCGGTGGTCGCGCCGCAGGCCCCGTCGCCGCAGCGCGCGGGGCTGCCCTCGTCGCTGCTGATGCCGCCGCTGGAACTGCTGCCCAAGCCGCCGGAGGTCCCGGCGACCCGCCAGCTCGACGGCGCCGCGGTGCTGATCGTCGACGACGACGTGCGGAACGTGTTCGCGCTGACCTCCGCATTGGAACTGCACGGCATGGCCGTGTTGTACTCGGACAACGGGGCGGACGGTGTCCGTCTCCTGGCCGAGCACCCGGAGGTGGACATCGTGCTGATGGACGCGATGATGCCCGACCAGGACGGGTATGAGACCACCCGGCAGATTCGCCGCAACCACCGGTTCGCGGACCTGCCCATCGTCTTCCTGACCGCGAAGGCGATGCCGGGCGACCGCGAGTCGGCGCTCGCGGCCGGTGGCAGTGACTACATCACGAAGCCGGTCGATCTGGACGAGCTGATCGAGCGGATGGCCGCCTGGATCAGCGGCAGCCGAGGCGAGGAGAATTCGTGACGCAGACGGCCAAGGCGCTGCTGGTCGACGACCGTCGGGAGAACCTGATGGCGCTGGAGGCGATTCTCCAGGGTCTTCCGGTGCAGTCGGTCGCGGTGGAGAGCGGCGAGGCCGCGCTGAAGCAGCTGCTGGTGGACGACTTCGCGGTGATCCTGCTGGACGCCCAGATGCCGGACATGGACGGCTTCGAGACGGCCAGCCACATCAAGCGGCGGGAGCGGACCCGGCACGTGCCGATCATCTTCCTGACCGCTGCCGACAAGGACGCCCAGCTCGCGCTACGCGGGTACGCGGTGGGCGCGGTGGACTACCTCACCAAGCCGTTCGATCCGTGGGTGCTGCGGGCCAAGGTCTCGGTCTTCGTGGAGCTGTGGGTGAAGACCCGGCAGCTTGCCGCGCAGTCCGACGTGGTGCGGGAGCGTGACGCGCAGTGGCGAGCGCTCACCGACGCGGTGGACGAGGCGACCATGCTGCTGCGCGCCGACGACAGCCTGGAGGCCCGCGACCGGGCCGTCGACCTTCTCGAACAGGCCCGCTGGGGCACCACACCCTGACCCGTCCCGTTCCACCTGCCCCAGCC
>NZ_SMKN01000004.1 GCF_004348675.1 Micromonospora sp. KC606
TCGCCGTGCACCACGGCGGTAGCCGCGCAGTGGGTCAGCGCGTACCCGAGCTGCCCGGCGGCGAGCTGGTCGGACAGCGGCACGGCGACGCCGCCGGCCCGCAGCACCCCGCAGTACGCCACGGCGAACCGGGTCCAGTCGCGGGCGCCGAACAGCAGGCCGATCCGGTCGCCGTGGCCCAGGCCCCGGTGCCGCAGCGCGGCGGCGACGGCGGTCGCGCCGGCGGCCCACTGGGCGAAGGTCAGCGTCGCCACACCGTGCACCTCGACCGCGACCTGGTCGGGGTGCAGGCCGGCGCGCCAGTCGAGCAGCTCGGGCACGGTGCGGAGCGGGGGCGTGGCCCCGCCGGTGGTCGTCGCGGCGGTCATGTCAGGCGGCCTTCCGTCCGGCGGTGGCGGCCGACGGCCGACGGCCACCGGCGACCCGGGCCCGGCGTTCCTCGATGCCGACCAGGTCGTCCGGCGGCGCGTCGGGCACCTCGTCGTCGAACCGGGCGAGGGTCGGCGTGAGCAGCGACACCAGCGCCGTCAGCGTGATGCACACCCCGAACAGCACGTACAGCAGGCCGTGGCCACGGCCCGGACCGACGCCGATCACCGCGCCGACCGTGGCGGCCAGCGCGCCGTCGGGCAGCAACACCGGCTCGGCGACCCGGGCGGCGAACGGGGCCACGACGCCCCAGCCCAGCGGCAGGGTCGACTGGGCGACCATCTGGTTGAGCGCGAAGACCCGGCCGTGGACGCGCGCCGGCACCTTGGTCTGGATGATCGTGTGGTAGACGCCGTTGACGATGCCGAGGGCCAGGTACATGCCGAACGCGCCCGCACCGATGAGCAGCAGGTTCGGTCGCAGCCCGGTGAGCACGGCGGCCACCCCGATGCCGCAGGTGCCCACCAGCACCGCCCGCATCCGGCGCCGGCGGGGGCCGCCCCAGAGCAGCATCACCAGGCCGCCGACGGCCGCGCCGACCCCGCCGGCGAGCGCGACCCGGGCCACCTCGTCCAGGTCGGCGAAGCCGAGCACCAGCGGGGAGAGCAGGAACAACACCGGGAACAGGAAGAAGTTCAGCGCCGCGAAGAACGCCAGCATGGCGCGGAACTCCCGGCGGCGCAGCGAGTAGCGAAGGCCGGCGACAATCTCGGCGCCGATGCCCTCGCGCCGTCGCAGCGCCAGTGTGCGCGGGAACCGCACGGCCGCCAGGACACCGATGGCGAGCAGGTACGACACCACGTCGATGAGCAGGATGCCACGCAGCCCGACGGCCTGTAGCAGGGCCACGGCCAGCAGCGGCACGGTGAACTGGGTGAGGCCGACGGCGGTCTGGGTGAGCCCGTTGGCGTGGCCGAGGTAGCGCTTGGGCACCAGTTGCGGCACCGCCGAGACGAACGCGAGGCGCTGGAACGCCAGCGCCACCGACAGCCACGCCGTCAGCGGGTAGAAGTGCCACACCTCGGCCCGGTCGGCCAGCACGAGTCCGGCCATCACCGCGTTGGCGCCGCCGGCGGCGGCGTTGGCCAGCAGCAGGACGCGTCGCCGGCTGGAGCGGTCGACCAGCGCCCCGGCCAGCGGCGCGACGAGCAGGCCGGGCAGCAAGCCGAGCACGGCGAACAGCGCGAACCGGGCGAGCGACCCGGTCTGGGTGTAGATCCACAGTGGGATCGCGAAGGTGGTCAGTGCGGTGCCCAGGCCGGAGACGATCTGCCCGGCGGCAACCAGCCCGAAACGGCGCATGCTGGGCGGCGGCGCGGCGTCCGCCGGGGTGTCGGTGCCCGGTGGCGGAGGGCCGGCGGGCCGGCGGGAGACGGCGGCGAGCTGCCAGGCGGGCCGGGTGGCGTCCGGGTCGGTCGGCGCGGGTGGCGGCGCGTCGAGCCGCCGGTGCACGTCGGTGACGATCTCCGCCAGTTCGGCGGCCCGGTACTTGAGGAAGTAGTGCCCGCCCTCGTCGACCACCGCCAGCGCGGTGCGGTCGGTGAGGAAGTGCCACTCCCGGTACCGTTCCTCGTGGTAGTCGGTGCTGCGGTCTCGTTCGCCGACCACCGAGATGACGGGAGCGCGCAGCGGGGTGACCCGCTGGCGTGTCAGCTCGGTGAAGTAGTCCTCGGAGACCTCGGCGTCGTGCCGCATCGCCCGGATCAGGAACCGGACCTCGTCGGGCGCGAGCGACCCGACGGCGGTGCCCTGCGCCTGCAGCCAGGTGCGGTAGATGCGGTCGCTGCGGAGA
Source organism: Micromonospora sp. KC606 (assembly GCF_004348675.1). Lineage (GTDB taxonomy): Bacteria > Actinomycetota > Actinomycetes > Mycobacteriales > Micromonosporaceae > Micromonospora. The sequence continues at coordinate 2,222 of NZ_SMKN01000004.1, forward strand.
CGTTCGGCCAGTCGCAGCCGCAGCAGCGGGCCGAGCAGCCCGCCGGCCGGTCGGGCGAACGGGAAGACCGCGCCGAGGTACACCGCCAGCAGGTCCCGGCCGGCGGCCTCCAGCCGGCGGGCGACCTCCACGGCCAGCGCGCCGCCGGGGCCGCAGTGTCCGTAGAGGATCAGCGGGCCCGACACCCGGGCCAGGATCTCCGCGACGACGTCGGCGGCGACGTCGGCGATGGGCGCGGGCTCGTCGGCGAGGCCGATGTCGTGGCCGGGCATTGCCACCGACAGCAGCCGGTACCCGGCCGGCAGCGCGTCGGCCAGCGGTTGGTACACCACGGCGCTGCCCCCGCCGTACGGGACGCAGACCAGGGTGGCGACCCGGTCGGCGGGGGATGCCGGCGGGGTCAGTTCGTGCAGCAGCCCGCCGGGACCGTCGCCGGTCCCGGCGACGAGGGCAGCCAGCTCGCGTACGGTGCGGTGGCGGAAGAGGTCCATCACGCTGACCGCCGGCGCGTCGGCGCCGACCACGGCGGGCAGTTCTCGGCGTAGCCGGGCCACCACCTGGGTGGCCAGCAGCGAGTGCCCGCCCAGGTCGAAGAAGTCGTCGGTGGCGCCGAGGTCAGCCACCCCCAGCACGGCCTGCCAGATGCCGGCCACCAGGTTCTCCACCAGCCCGGCCGGGGCCACCCGCTCGCCGCGCGGCGGCGCGTCGGTCGGCTCGGGCAGGGCCCGCCGGTCCACCTTGCCGTGCTCCTGCAACGGCAGCCGGTCCAGAAGCATCCAGCGGGTCGGCACCATGTGCTCGGGCAGCCGGTCGGCGAGGCGGCGGCGCAGGCGCGCCGGGTCCAGGCCGTCCGTGCCGGGCGCCGACTCCAGATAGGCCACCAGCCGGTCGTCGCGCAGCAGCACCGCCGCCTGCCGTACGCCGTCGCAGTCCCGCAGGGTGGCTTCGATCTCCCCCAGCTCGACCCGGTAGCCGCGGATCTTCACCTGGTGGTCGCGGCGGCCGAGGAAGACCAGCTCACCGTCGGCGTTCCACCGGCCCAGATCCCCCGTGCGGTAGAGACGGGCGCCCGAGGGCCCGTACGGGTCGGGCACGAAGCGCTCGGCGGTGAGACCGGGCCGGTTCAGGTAGCCGCGCGCGAGTCGGTCGCCGCCGAGGTACAGCTCACCGGGCACCCCGACCGGCACCGGGCGCATCCGCTCGTCGAGCACGTACACGCGGGCGTGCGGCAGGGGCCGGCCGACCGGCACCGGGCCGGTGCGCGGTCCGTCGGCGACCACCTCACAGGTGGCGACGCCGACGGTGGCCTCGGTGGGACCGTAGTGGTTGAAGATCCGTGCCGGGCCGGCGGCGAGCGGAGCGACGCGCTCCAGGTCGGACGTCTCGCCGCCGAGGATCAGCGCGCGGGCGGGCAGCAGCTCGGCCGGCTCGGCGTCGGCGGTGAGCGCCGCCAGGTGCGACGGGGTGATCTTCAGGTAGTCGATACGCTCCACGCTCAGCCGCTCGGCCAGATCGGCGCCGGTGCAGCGGCGGGGCAGCAGGTGTACCGCTCCGCCGGTGGCCAGCGCCAGGTAGAACAGGGTGACGCTGAAGTCGAACGACATCGACTGCAGCAGCCCGTACCGGGCGGCCGGGACGATCGCGAACCGGTCGGCCACCCCGTCGAGGTAGCGCAGCACCTGCCGATGCGCCACGGCGACGCCCTTCGGCGTGCCGGTGGAGCCGGAGGTGTAGATGACGTAGGCGAGGTTCTCGCCGGTCGCCCCGCTCTCCGGTGGGGTGTCGGGCACCGCCGCGGCCGCGACGGCGAGCTCGCCGAGGCAGGCGACCGGGGCGTCGGTGGGCAGCCGGTCCCGTAGCTCCGCGCTGGTGAGCACCACCGTCGGGCGGGCGTCGGCGAGCATCCCGGCCAGCCGGGCGGCGGGTTGCTCCGGGTCCAGCGGCAGGTACGCGCCGCCGGCGCGGAGCACCCCGAGCAGCGTCGCGGCCAGGTCGACGGACTGCTCCAGCAGGACCCCGACCAGCCGTTCCGGACCGACTCCCCGGGCGCGCAGCAGGTGGGCCAGTTGGTTCGCCCGCCGGTCCAGCTCCCGGTAGGTGAGCGTGTCCGGCCCGCAGACCACGGCCGGCGCGTCGGGCGTGGCGGTGACGAAGGGTGTGATGAGGTCGGCCAGCGTGTCCGCCGAGCGGGTGACGCCGGCGCCGGCGGCCGGGTGGTCGGCATCGCCCCGCCCCGGCCGGCCGAGGGCGAGTACCCGGTCCCGCTCGGCGGGGCCGAGCAGGTCCAGGTCGACGACGGGCAGGTCCGGCCGGGCGACCGCGGCGCGCAGCAGCGTCTCGAGACTGCCGGTCAGCCGGCGAACGGTGGCCGCGTCGAACAGGTCGGTCTGGTAGACGACCATGCCGCGCAGTCCGTCCGTGGTCTCGCTGACGTAGAGCGACAGGTCGAACCGGGCGCTGGCGGCGTCGGTACCGATGCCCTCGGCGTGCAGGCCGACGGGCCAGCGGTCGCCGCCGCGGTCGTAGTTCTGGAGGGTGAACAGCACCTGGAACACCGGGGAGCGGCTGACGTCGCGGGCGACGTGGAGTTCCTTGACCAGTCGATCGAACGGGATCTCCTGGTGGGCCAGAGCCCGGACCACGATGGTGCGGGTGCGCCGCAGCAGGGCCGCGAAGCTGGGCTCGGTGGCCGGGGCGTCGGCGGTCGCCGCGACCGGGGAGAGGTCGGCGCGCAGCGCGAGGGTGTTGACGAAGAGACCGACGAGGTTCTCCAGCTCCGGCACCACCCGGCCGGCGACCGGAGACCCGATGGCGAAGTCGCGCTGCCCGCCGTACCGGAACAGCACGGCCTGCAGGCCGGTGAGCAGGGTCATGTAGAGGGTGGCCCGGTTGGCGCGGCTGAGCCGGCGCAGGCCGTCGGTGAGCTCGGCGTCGAGGGTGAATCGGTAGGTGTCACCGGCGTAGGACTGCACGGCCGGCCGGGGCCGGTCGGTGGGCAACTCCAGCGGCGGCACGCCGGCCAAGGCACGGGTCCAGGACGCGAAGCCGTCGCCGGTGGCCGGGCCGTCGAGCCGGTTCCGCTGCCAGGTGGCGTAGTCGACGTAGTCGAGGGCCGGAGCCGGGGGTGGGACGTCGCCGTCGCGCAGCGCGGCGTAGGTGGCCGCGACCTCGCCGAGGAGCAGGTTCAGTGACCAGCCGTCACTGACGATGTGGTGCGTCGCGAGGTGTACGAGGTGCTCCTCGTCGCCGAGCCGCACGACGAGGGCGCGCAGCAACGGGGCGTGGCCGAGGTCGAAGGGGGTGGCGACGGAGGCGGACACCAGCGCGCGGGCGGCGGACTCCGACGGGGCGGTGGTGACGGTGACCGGCACCCGCACCCGCGGGAGCACGTGCACGACGGGTTCTCCGTTCGCGTTCTCGGTGAACCGCATGCGCAGGCTGTCGTGCCGGTCGGCGGTGGCGTCGAGGGCGGCGCGCAGCAGGTCGACGTCCAGCGGCCCGCGCAGCCGGGTGGTCGAGTAGATGACGTACGCGGCGGTGCCGGGAGTGAACTGCTCGGTGAACCAGATCCGCTCCTGACCGAACGACAGGCAGGGTTCTGCGGGGAGCCGGGGCGCGGTCGACGCGAGGGCGGGGCTCTGCGACGGTACGTCAACGTTGGTCACGCGTGCCTTCTCGCTGCGGTGACGGACGGGAGCCAGTAGTGTGCACGCCGCGACCAGGGCAACGGATCGGCTGATCGGTCCACTGTGGAAGACATGATCGAGCGATCCGGCCGTGCAGCGGTCCGTCGTACGGTCGGGAATGCGATTCACCGACGTGGTGGCACCCGCCGAGTGGGCGTCCGGGGCCCTCGTGCCCGCCGAGTTCACCGGCGCCGGGGCCGGGACGGCACCGTTGACCTGGGCACAGCAGGTGCTGTGGCGGTCGTTCACCCGGTTCGGTTCCAACCACCGCTTCCTCAACCTGCGGCGTACCGTGGCGGTGTCGGCGCGGGCCGGCGTGGACGTGGCCGCCGCGGCACGCGCGGTGGGCGAGTTGGTCGGTCGCCACGGCGCGCTGCGCACCCGGCTGCGGGTAGGCGACGGCGAGCCGCGCCAGGACACGGCGGCGGCCGGGGTGCTGCCGCTGCTGGTGCACGCCGGGGCCGGTGACGGGTCCGGTGCCGCCAGGGAGGCCGCCGGCCGCCTCGGCGACGTCGCGTTCGACCACGCCGAACAGTGGCCGCTGCGGGTCGCGCTGGTCACGGTTGACGACCGGGTACGGCAGGTCGTGGTGGTGTTCAGCCACACCACCGTGGACGCGCACGCCGCCGAGGTCGTGCTCCGCGACCTGCGGCTGATCCTCCTCCGGGGCACCCTGCCCACGCCACCCGGCCCGCAGTCGGCGGAGGTCGCCCGCCGCCAGCACGGGGCTGACCGGCGCCGCTCGGAGCGGGCCGTGGCGTACTGGCTGCGGGAGTTTCCGCGCCTACCTCGCCAGCAGTGGACCCCGATCGGGCCAGGGCTCGACCCCCCGCTGCGCCGGGGTGTGCTGGTCTCCTCCGCCATCGACACCGCCGCCCGGCTGATCGCCGCCCGGCAGCGGGTCAGCGTGTCGGCGGTGCTGCTGGCAGGGTTCACGGCGGTGGCCGCCCGCGACTCGCGCCGCGAGCTGTGCGGCCTGTTCCCGATGGCCCACAACCGGTTCCGCGCCGAGTACGCCGACGCGGTCGCCAACCTCGGCCAGATCGGTTTCTGCGTGCTGGACCTGACCGGGCGGCCCGACTTCGGCGAGCTGGTGTCCCGCGTGTGGGCCGCGTCCCTGGACGGCCTGCGGCACGCCTACTACGACCCGTCGGCGCTGCGCCACGCCCTCACGGCCCGGGGCGTCGACGTCGACTCGGCGTTCCTGCCGCACCACTACTTCAACGACGTCCGGCTGTCCTCCGGCGGCGTCGGCCCGGTGCCCCGGGCGACCCCGGGTGAGCTGCGGGCCGCCATGCAGCGCAGCACCTTCTCCTGGGCCGCCGGCCTGCACAAGGCGTCCTGGCACCTGCTGACCCACGTGGTCGACGAGCCGGCCGGGGTCGGAGTCACACTCACCGCCGACACCCGCCACCTTCCGATGGATGCCGTCGAGCCGTTCCTGCGCGGGCTGGAGGAGTTGCTGGTCGAGGCGGCCTTCGAGGCGGTACCGTGGCCGTGGTCGTCCGCCCGCACGGTTCTTCCGGCTGCCGGCGGGCCGGTCGCTCCGGGCGTCACGGAAGTCCCCGACGTCCCAAGGGCCCCGGCAGTCCCTAACGTCCCGGGCGTCCCGGGCGTCGAGCAGGTGGCGCACGCGCCGTTCCACGGCGGACGCGCCGCGAGCGCACCACTGACCTGGGGGCAGCGCGCCATGTGGCGCACCGTCGAGGAGTTCGACTCCCCCGCCGCGTACCGGGTGCTGGGTCTTTCCCGCACCCTGACGGTCGCCGCACGGGCCGACGTCACGGTGCCCCGGGCGCTGCGCGCCGTCGGCGCGCTGGTCACCCGGCACGAGTCGCTGCGTACCCGGCTCCGCCTCCGCGACCGCGAGCTGCACCAGGAGGCGACAGCGACGGGCCTGCTGCCGGTCCTCGTCCACGCCGTGGCCCACCCCGCCGGCGACCCGGACGGCCACCGTGCCGCGGCCGCCCTGGCCGCCCGGCTACGCGAGCCACGCTTCGACCACGTCGCCGAGTGGCCGCTGCGCGTCGCGCTGGTCACGGTCGACGACCGGGTACGGCAGGTCGTCGCGGTATTCAGCCACTCCGTCGTGGACCTGCACGCCACCGACACCGTACTGCGTGACCTGCGGGTGCTCCTGCTGCGCGGCACGCTGGACACGCCGCCCGGGCTCCAGTCGCTGGACCTCGCCGAGCGGGAACGCCACGTCGAGGCACGGCGCTCGCAGCGGGCGGTGGTGTACTGGGCCCGGCAGCTGGCCGGCCTCACCGGGAGCCTGGCCGACCCGCTGCGGCCCCTGGCGGAGGCCCGCCACCTGCGCGCTTCGCTGGTGTCCGCGGCGCTGCACCACGCGTCCGTGCTGGTGGCGGCCCGACACCGGGTCAGCACCTCCGATGCCCTGCTGGCGGCGACCGCCGCCGTGCTGGACGCGGGCAGCGGGCGGGACGCCTGCGGGATCGTCGTCATGGCCAACAACCGCTTCCAGCCCGGTCACGACCGCGCCGTCGGCACCCTGAACCAGATCGGGTTGTGCCGGGTGGGCCTGACCGGCCGGCCCGGCTTCGCCGAGCTGCTGTCCCGCGCCCGGCGCGCGGCCCTGGACGCCTACCGGCACGCCTACTACGACCCGGCCGCCTGGGAGCGCGCGGTCACCGAGCGGGGCCACGACCACCGGACCTTCCTGGCCCCGTTCTGCTATCTCAACGACGCCCGGCTGTCCCGGCCCGTCCGCCCCCCGACGGCCGGCCCGGACGAGGCCGGTGTGCGGGCCATGGTGGCCGACAGCGTCTTCCGGTGGCTGCCGGAGCTGGCGGAGTTCCCCTGGCGCTGCCGCCTCCAGGTACGCGACGCCCCCGGCGCGATCGAGCTGGTCGTCACCGCTGACACCCGGTACCTGCCGGCGGAGCGGGCCGAGGGGTTGCTGCGCGGCGTCGAGGCGCTGCTGGTCGAGACGGCCTTCGGCGACGTGCCCTGGCCCTGGTCCCCGGGTACGGCCAGCCACGGCGCCGCCGGGGCCACCGGGTCGGCCCGGTGAGGCGTGCGATCCGGTCGCGGACCGACGAGCGGCTCGGTCAGGTGCCGACGTAGGCCGCTAGGTGCTCGCCGGTGAGGGTGGAGCGGGCGGCGACCAGATCGGCCGGGGTGCCCTCGAAGACGATCCGGCCGCCGTCGTGGCCGGCCCCGGGGCCGAGATCGATGATCCAGTCGGCGTGCGCCATGACCGCCTGGTGGTGCTCGACGACGATGACCGACTTGCCGGCGTCGACCAGTCGGTCGAGCAGGCCGAGCAACTGCTCGACGTCGGCGAGGTGGAGACCCGCGGTCGGCTCGTCGAGGAGGTAGACACCGCCCGTGGCGGCCATGTTGGTTGCCAGCTTGAGTCGCTGCCGCTCGCCGCCGGAGAGCGTGGTGAGCGGCTGGCCGAGGCCGAGGTAGCCGAGCCCGACGTCGGCGAGCCGGCCGAGGATGGCGGACGCGGCCGGCGTGCGCGCCTCGCCCGCACCGAAGAACCCCGCGGCCTCGGTCACCGACATCGCGAGCACCTCGCTGATGTCGCGACCGCCGAGCTTGTACTCCAGCACCGCCGCCTGGAACCGCTTCCCCTCGCACTCCTCGCAGACCGTGGCGACACCGGCCATCATCCCCAGATCCGTGTAGCTGACACCGGCGCCGGTGCAGACGGGGCAGGCACCTTCGGAGTTGGCGCTGAACAACGCCGGCCGCACGCCGTTGGCCTTCGCGAACGCCTTACGGATCGGGTCGAGCAATCCGGTGTACGTCGCCGGGTTGCTTCGACGCGAGCCCCGGATCGCACCCTGGTCGATCGACACCACACCCGCGCCGGCGGGGATCGACCCGTGCACCAACGAGCTCTTGCCGGAGCCGGCGACGCCGGTGACGACGACGAGCACCCCGAGCGGGATGTCGACGTCAACGTCGCACAGATTGTGCGTGTCCGCGCCACGGACTTCCAGGGCGCCGGTGGGCTTGCGTACGGTCTCCTTGAGGGTGGCCCGGTCGTCGAGGTGGCGGCCGGTGAGGGTGCCGCTCGCCCGCAGCCCTCCGACGGTGCCCTCGAAGCAGACCGTGCCGCCCACCGCGCCGGCGCCGGGGCCGAGGTCGACGACGTGGTCGGCGATAGCGATCGTCTCGGGTTTGTGCTCCACGACGAGCACCGTGTTGCCCTTGTCGCGCAGCCGCAGCAGCAGGTTGTTCATTCGCTGGATGTCGTGGGGGTGCAGGCCGATGCTGGGCTCGTCGAAGACGTAGGTGACGTCGGTGAGCGAGGAGCCGAGGTGGCGGATCATCTTGGTGCGCTGTGCCTCGCCGCCGGACAGCGTGGCCGACGGCCGGTCGAGCGAGAGGTAGCCCAGCCCGATCTCGACGAACGAGTCGAGGGTCCGCCGCAGCGTGGCGAGCAGCGGCGCCACCGACGGCTCGTCGAGGCCGCGCACCCATTCGGCCAGGTCGCTGATCTGCATCGCGCAGACGTCGGCGATGTTGACGCCGCTGATCCGCGACGACCGGGCGGCCTCGCTGAGCCGGGTGCCGCCGCACTCCGGGCAGGCGGTGAAGGTGACCGCCCGGTCCACGAACGCCCGGATGTGCGGCTGCATCGCCTCCCGGTCCTTGGCCAGGAACGACTTCTGTATCTTGGGGATCAGCCCTTCGTAGGTGAGGTTGACGCCGTCGACCTTCACCTTGACCGGCTCCTTGTAGAGGAAGTCGTGGAGCTCCCTCCTGGTGTACTCGCGGATCGGCTTGTTCGGGTCGACGAAGCCCGACTCGGCATAGACGCGCACCGTCCAGAAGCTGTCCGACTTCCAGCCGGGGATCGTGAACGCGCCCTCGGCGAGCGACTTGGATTCGTCGTAGAGCTGGGTGAGGTCGATGTCGGAGATCGCGCCCCGGCCCTCGCAGCGCGGACACATGCCGCCGGTGATGCTGAAGCTGCGCCGCTCCTTCACGGTCTTCCCGGCGCGCTCCAGGGTGACCGCACCCGCTCCGCTGATCGAGGCGACGTTGAACGAGAACGCCTGGGGTCCGCCGACGTGCGGCTGCCCGAGCCGGCTGAAGAGGATGCGCAGCAGCGCGTTGGCGTCGGTGGCGGTGCCGACCGTGGATCGGGGGTCGCCACCGATCCTCTCCTGGTCGACGATGATCGCAGTCGTCAGCCCCTCGAGGACGTCGACGTCGGGTCTTGCCAGCGTCGGCATGAAGCCCTGCACGAAGGCGCTGTAGGTCTCGTTGATCATCCGCTGCGACTCCGCGGCGATGGTGCTGAACACCAGCGAGCTCTTGCCCGAGCCGGAGACGCCGGTGAACACCGTCAGCCGGCGCTTCGGAATCTCGACGCTGATGTCCTTGAGATTGTTCACCCGCGCGCCGTGCACGCGGATCAGATCGTGGCTGTCGGCACCGTACGGCGCAGACAACCGCGGGTCGGGCCTCGTGGCGATGCTCATCGTGTCTCCATCTGGGCTACCCGGGCCGCTTCGAGTCTCCGTCGGCGTCGCCTGGCTCGATCTGACCAGCTTCGCGCGGCACGTCGGGTTCGCGCGGCACGTCGGGCTCGCCGGCACGCCTTCGCTGGACGTCTTCTGCGCAGGTCATGGCCGCGGCCGCCGGACCGCTCAGCGCAGCTCCTGGATGCGGACCAGGTTACCCGCGGGATCGCGGAAGGCGCAGTCGCGGATGCCGTACGGCTGCTCGGTCGGCTCCTGGACGACCTCGGCGTCGCCGGCCTGCACCTTCTCGAAAGTGCCGTCCAGGTCCCGGGTGGCCAGCAGGATCCAGCCGTAGGTGCCCTTGGCCATCATCTCGACGATGGTGCGGCGCTCGTCCTCGGTCACGCCGGGGTCGGCGGCCGGCGGCGCCAGGAGGATGGAGGTGTCGGGCTGGCCGACGGGGCCGACGGTGATCCAGCGCATCGTGCCCTGTCCGACGTCGTTGCGGACCTCGAAGCCGAGGGTGTCGCGGTAGAAGGCCAGGGACGCCTCCGGGTCGTCATGCGGGAGGAAGCTGGTGTGAATGGTGATGTCCATGGCGATCAGGCTAGGGGCGACCGCACGACCCGCGCTTCTTGATTCCTGACCGGTCTGGTCACCTGTTTCGCCACGCACGCCGGCATCCCCGCCGTAGTCGCTGCGGCACGGCGCCGGAAGACGCTGGGCGGCACGCCGACCAGCTCGGTGAAGCGTGTGCTGAAGGTGCCCAGCGAGGCGCAGCCGACCGCGAAACAGACCTCGGTGACGCTGAGGTCGCCGCGACGTAGCAGCGCCGTCGCGCGCTCGATGCGCCGCGTCATCAGATAGGCGTACGGCGACTCGCCGTACGCGAGCCGGAACCGACGGCTGAGGTGCCCGGCGGACATGTTCACGCCGCGGGCGAGCGCCTCCACGTCCAACGGCTGCGCGTACTCCCGGTCGATCCGGTCGCGCACGCGGCGCAACCGAACGAGGTCGCGCAGGTGCTGCGCCTCGGCGGTTCTGCTGGTCACCCGCGACATGGTGCCATCTCGCCCCGACATCGCCCTCCCGTGACATGCCGTGCCGCGTCCGTGGCGGACCGGCCACCAGCGTCCTGGCTCGTTGATCGGCCAGGGCGCTGGTGGCCTACCGCGGCGGACCCCACCCGACCGGCTGTCTTCCCGGCGTTGCCGGCGCACGGAGTCCCGTTGCGGTGCCCGGCGGGCGCATCAGTGCCAGTCGTCGATCCAGACGTCCCGGGGCGCCGGAGCGCCCTCGCCGGTTTCCACCAACGACTTCAGGCTCATCAGGTACGTGGCCCACTTGGTGCTGCAGTGGTGCATGAACTCCACCGGCTCCCGCCAGCCCCGGTGCGTGAACAGCACGATCGTGTAGTCGCCGTCCTGGCGGAGATCCCAGTCGATCGTGGTCCCGATCCACTCCTCGGGACCGTCGACCACCCGCCACGACACCCGTTCGGACGGCCGCAGCTCGACGACCTCCATGTCGAAGCCCCCGACCGGGAACCGGAACTCGAGGACACCGCCGAGGTCGCCGCTCCCCTTCGTGTCGTCGGTCCACCAGCCGGTGAGGCCCTCGACGGTCGTCAGCGCGTCGTACACCTTCTCCGGCGTCGGGGTCTTAGCCCCGATCCTGTGCAGGATATCCACCATCTCGACTCTCCCTGGTCTCGCCTGTCTCGTGGTCAGTCCTGTCGGGTGCGCTGGATCGCCTCGGCGATCCGCTTGATCCGCTGCAGCCGGGCGTCCCACGCCAGCCCCACCGACGACAGCTGGGCCGCCGCGCGGGCGAGCTGGGCCTCGTCCACCCGGTACCGCTTCTCCCGGCCAGCCGGCGTCGCTCGGACCAGGCCGACCCGGTCGAGGACGCCGAGGTGCTTGGCCACCGCCTGACGGGTGACCGGCATCTGCTGGCTCAGCGTGGTCGCGGTGCCGTCGCCCTCGATGAGCAGCAGATCGAGCATTCTCCGCCGGGTCGGGTCCCCGATCGCGGACCAGAGGTCGTCGTCGACCTTCTCGGCGAGCGCGGCGCTCATTGCCGCACCCCCAGCGTCGCGACGTACGGCGCCAGCCGCGGCAGGTAGAAGTCCCAGCCGGTGTCGTGCTCCCGGTACTGCTGCTCCAGGACAGCGACCTCCCAGCCCATCTCACGGAAGCCGGTCTCGGTCATCCTGAGCAGCGTCCCGCGGCCCGACGGGGTCAGGTCGAAGGTGACCAGCAGCGAGTTGCCCTCCGCCGCGACCTCGTCGGCCGGGTGCGTCCACCGGAACGAGAACGACCGCGGCGGTCGCGCGTCGACGACGGTGAACGGCACCACTGCCCCGCCGGCGTCGCGGTCACCGAACACGATCTCCCCGACCGACCCGGGCGTCTGGTCGTACCGCGCGTCGTCCGGCCACCACTGCCTGAGGTGGTCGGGACTGCTCACCACCTCGAAGACGATCTCGGGCGACGCCTCGACGTAGATCTCGCGCTCGATGGTTCCGAACTCCATGACACCCTCCCGCAACGTTTGGTTGCGCATGACCGTACCCCCGGGGGTCGACCTTGCGCAACCAAACGTTGCGCTTCCGCGGAAACGTCCCGCCGCTCAGCCGTCCGTGGCGAGCCCCTCCATCGGGCTGATCCGTGCGGCGCGGCGGGCCGGGAGCAGTCCGGCCAACCCGGTGAGCGTCGTCAGGACCGCCACGGTGACGGCGAGCTGACCGAAGGGGATCTCCACCGGTACGGTGCTGTCGAAGGTCTTGATCGACATCGCGGCGTACGGCAGCCCGAGCACGACGCCGATCGTGGCGCCCAGCGCGCCGTACAGCGCCGCCTCGGTGGTCAGCATGACGGTGAGCCCTCGGCGGGACATGCCGACCGCCCGCAACAGCCCGGACTCGCGGACCCGCTCCACCACGGACAACGCGGTGGTGATACCCACCCCGACGACCGCCACGACCACCGTAAGGCTGATCAGTGCCAGGAGAACCACGATCAACGCGTTGGTCTTCTCGCGCGTCTGGTCCCTCTGGTCGGCGAGCACCGACAACCGGAGGCCCTGGTCGGCGGGGCTGATGGCCTCCAGCGCCTGGTAGGCGGCGGTGCGGCCCGGCTCGCCGGGGCGTGTCGCATTGGCCAGCAGCCCGGTGGGGCCGGGTGGGACACCGAGCTGGTCCAGGTCGGTCGGGCTGACGATGATCCCGGTCGCCAGCGGGGTGGCGTCGAGGATCTCGGTGACCCGGACGTCGAGCGTGCGCTGGCCCGTCGTGATGGTGACGGAGTCGCCGGGCCGCACCCCGGCCGCCCGCGCCACCGCCCGGTCCAGCGCGGCGTGCCAGGCGTCGACGGTCTTCGGCGCAGTGGCCTCGGCCTCCACCCGGCGCGACTCCGGAGCGGTTCGCGGCTCCGGCTGCGGCCCTCGGGTCGCGAGTTGACGCAGGTCGAGATCGGTGGCCAGGACGTCGGACTTCGACGTGCCGATCCGGACCGTGGCGGTGCGGTACGGCACGACGGCGGTCAGTTCCGGCCGGGTTCGGGCCTTCTGGATCACGCTGTCCGGCACGACGGCGCCGTCGTCGGCGATCAGGTTGAAGTCCCCGGGGGCCATCGAGGTGGCCTGCCGGTCCGTGGCTGCCTGCGTGGTGGCGCCGATGACCAGGGTGAGGGCGATGAGGGTAACGCCGAGCGCGACGACGGTGCTGACGGCCGCGGCGCGACGCGACGCGGCACCCACGCCACTGGCCGCCAACCGGCCGATCGCTCCCCATTTCCGCAGCGGCCAGCTCACCACCGCGAGCACCGGCCGCACCACCACCGGCCCGAGCGTGAGGAGGGCCAGGAACGCCAGGGCGAACGAGCAGAGCACCAGCAGCAGCACCGTCGAGTCCCGGCCGGCGCTGTCGCTGCCGCCGAGGAGGGTCGCGGCGACAGCGGCGCTGAGGACGGCCCCGCCGGCGAAGAGCCCGCCGATGACGGCGCGGACGCCACCGATCCCCCGCCCGCCGGCGGTCGTGCTCGCCGTCCGCAGCGCTTCCAACGGCGCGACGCGGGCCGCCGCGAACGCGGGCGCGAGCACGGTGAGTACCGTCATCAGCACCGTGCCGGCCACCACCGCGAGGGCGGTGCCGACCGGAAAGCCGGGCCGGGGAACGTCGATGCCGAAACTGCGCAGCACCAGGGGCGCGAGCAGTCCCAGCGCCGAGGCGGCGAGCACGCCGAGCACCGCGGCTACCAGCCCGGTGAGGGCCCCTTCGGCGGCGAGGGCCCTGGCCAGTGCGCGGCGGTCCGCGCCGACGGCCCGCAGGAGCGCCAGTTGGCGCAGGCGCTGGGCGAAGACGATGCGGAAGGTGGACGCGGTCACGAGCGCGGCGGCGATGATGGCGAGCGCCACGAACAGCGACATGGCGACGAAGACGGCGTCGATGTCGGCCAGCGCGGCCTCCTGCTCGCTGGCGCGGGCCTGGGCACCCGTCATGATGCTGTCGCTCGCGTCGGCGCCGACCAGCGCCGCCAGGTCCGTCCGCACGGCGTCGACGGACACCCCGGGCGCGACGCGCACGTCGATCTGCGTCCAGCGGTCCGTCACGGCCAACCGGGCGGCGAAGACGTCCGTGGTGTACGCGGTGTCCCAGCCGTCGTCAGCGGTCTCCACCAGGCCGGTGACGGTCGCCCGCACGGTCTCGCGCCCGGCGTCGGGGTCGCTGCTGTCCGGGGCATCAAGCCGCAGGTTCACCACTGCCCCGACGGGCAGCTTCAGCCGGTCGGCGGTCCGCCGGCTGACCGCCAGCTCGTCAGGCGCGCTCGGATACCTGCCCTCCGTCAGGCGCACCTTTGCCATCGGTCCGCTGCCCGGGTCGGCGTTGATTTGGAGGTAGGCGGACGAGATCCGCTCCAGTTGGACGTAGCCGTCCACGCGGCCGACCGCCTCGGCCACGCCGGGCACCGCACGGACCTTCTGGAGCGTGTCGAGTGTCGGCGTGGCCCCCACGACCAGGTTCGTCGCCGCGGGGGTCTGGCTGAGCCGGTCCACGACCACCTGCCGCGCCACCTGATGCGCCAGGACCGTGCCGAAGACGGCGCAGGCCGCGATGGTCAGGGCCAGGCCGGTCAGCAGCGCCCGGGCGGGGCGACGCGCCAGGGCACTCAGTTGGGTACGCAGAATCATGCGGGCACCGCCAGCCGGCGCAGGGCGTCGGTCACCGACCGCGGGTCCGGGTCGTCAATCTCGCCGGCGATCCGGCCGTCGGCCAGCACGACCACCCGGTCGGCGTACGCCGCGGCGCTCGGATCATGGGTGACCATCACGACGGTGTGACCGAACTGCCGGACGGACCGGCGCAGCAGTTCGAGCACCTCCGCGCCGGTCCGGGAGTCCAGAGCACCGGTCGGTTCGTCGGCGAAGACCACGTCGGGCTCGGCGACCAGCGCACGGGCCAGCGCCACGCGCTGCTGCTGCCCGCCGGACAGCTCGCTGGGCCGGTGACCCAGCCGGTCACCCAGGCCCAGCACGGTGACGAGGTCGTCGAAGCGGGCCGGGTCCGGCCGTCGCCCGGCCAGGTCGAGCGGAAGCGTGATGTTCTGCCGCGCGGTCAGCTGCGGCAGGAGGTTGAACGACTGGAAGACGAACCCGATCCGCTCCCGGCGAACCCGGGTGAGCACCCGGTCGGGCAGGACCGTCAGGTCCGTGCCGCCGAGCAGCGCCTGCCCCGACGTGGCCTGGTCGAGCCCGGCCAGACAGTGCATGAGCGTGGACTTCCCGGACCCGGACGGGCCCATGATGGCGGTGAACCGGGCTTGGGCAAAACTGACCGTGACGCCATCCAGCGCCCGCACCGCCGTCTCCCCGCTGCCGTACACCTTCACCAGATCGACCGCGGCGACGGCGCTGCCGGGCCGGACCGGGGATATATTCTTGAATGGTTCGGTCTGCACTATTCCTCCACGTTCTCGGAGTGTTCGCCAGTAGCCTGCCGGCCGATGCGCCGCACCCACATCCGCCAGTGGTCAGGACCCGGCCCGTCCCCCTCTGCCTTTTGGCTGATCCGCAAGCCGACGCACGATGTACGCTGACCCGGCGATGGCACGTGACGACGGCAGGACCTGGCTGTTCTGGCTGACCCGACTGGTGATGCTGCTGGTCGGCGCGGCTCTGATTCGGCACGACGTCGAGCAGCCGCTGACGCTGACGCCCGCCTCCGTGCTGCTCGCCGCGGCCGCCACCCTGGTGTGGGTGCCGCGCCACCAGCACCACGCCCGGCGCCTGACGACCTCGGCCCTGCTGCTGTTCGCCGGCTCGCTGGCGGTCACCGCGCTCTCGCTACTGCCCGGCCTGCGGGGGCTGGACGGCTACTGGGGTGGCGCCGAGGAACTGGGTCTCCTGCTGTCCCTGCTCGTGGTGACCCGCCGAGGGGCCGGGCGGCTCACGCTGGTGGCGGTCGTCGCCGGCGTGGCGGCAATCGCGGCCCAGCCGCTGCGGATCGTGCCCAAACTGGAGCTGCCGGACCCCTTCCACCACAGCGTCGACTACGGCGTGATCGCCGCAGCCGTGGTCGGCGTGGGCAGCTACCTGCGTTCCCTGGACACCGAGCGCAAACGCCGACTCTCCGACGTGCTCCTCCACCAGCGGGCAGAGTTCGCGCGCGACCTGCACGATTTCATCGCCCACCACGTCACCGGCATCGTCGTGCAGGCCCAGGGCGCTCGTCTGATCGTCCAGCAGGACCCGGAGCGGGCCGTCCAGGCGTTGACCCACATCGAACAGGCCGGCGCGGAAACCATGACGGCCATGCGGCGGATGGTCGGCGTGCTGCGCAGCTACGACGACGGGCACCGCCCCGACACCGCCAGCCAGGACGACAACCAGGTGACGCCGATCACCCCGCTGGCCCGCACCGCAGACCTGGCCCCGCTGCTCGAACGGTTCACCGCCTCGGGCGGCCCGCCGGTCCGGCTACACCTGGACGGGACACTGGACGGGCTTCCGGCGGACGCCGACTCCTCCGCCTACCGGATCATCCTGGAGGCGCTGACCAATGTACGCCGGCACGCCCCCGACGCCAGCGCGGTCGACGTGTCCCTGCACCGCACCCCGGACTGGCTCCTGGTGCAGGTCACCGACGACGCCCCGACGGCGACGTCGCGCCGGCCCGGACGGAAGCCCGGCGGTTTCGGCCTCATCGGGCTCACCGAGCGGGCCAGGGCGCTCGGCGGCCGGCTCCACGCCGGGCCGGGCACGACGGGAGGGTGGACCGTGGAGGCAGCGTTGCCGCTGCACACCCGGCCGGGCACATGACCATCCGGGTACTGGTCGCCGACGACCAGGCGATGGTCCGCACCGGCTTCGGCATGATCATCAGTGCCCAGCCGGACATGGAACTCGTCGGCGAGGCCGCCGACGGCGTCGAGGCCGTCGCCCTCGCCCGCAAGTTGCGCCCCGACGTGGCACTGCTGGACATCCGCATGCCACGCATGGACGGACTCGACGCGCTGCGGCTGCTCACCGGCCCCGGCGTCGCCGACCCGATCCGGGTCGTCGTGGTCACCACCTTCGACCTCGACGAGTACGTCCACACCGCGCTGCGCCACGGGGCGTGCGGCTTCCTCCTCAAGGACTCGGGCCCGGCGTTGCTCGTCGAGGCGATCCGCGCGGCCGCATCCGGCGACGCCATGATCAGCCCATCGATCACCGTACGGCTGCTCGCCCACGTCAACCGGTCCACGCTGGGCAACCGTGACACCGGCACGCTGTCGCCCCGCGAACTCGACGTGGTGAAACTCGTCGCCCGCGGCATGACCAACGCCGAGATCGCCGCACAGCTGTTCATCTCCATCGGCACAGTCAAGACACATCTTGCCAGCGTGCAGGCCAAGCTACCGGCCCGAAACCGAGTGGAGATCGCCGCGTGGGCGTGGGAGCGGCATCTCGTCGGGTAGCCGGGTGGCCCGAGACCTCGATCCGGCGTCACGTCCCCTCGTGCGGTGGCTCGCCCGCCCACAGGCTGTTCGTCTCCGGCAGGGTCCGGCGCGCTGCCCGTTCCGCCTTGGCGGTCAGCTGCTCGGGACGCCGGCCCGGGGCACCGCGACGGTCATCCGGACCGCGGTGGTCAGGGTCAGCCCGCCGCCCGGCACCCGAGCGGGCTCGAGGGCCCGGGCCGCGTCGGCGGTCGCGGCGTCGAGACGGTCGGCCGGGATGTGCCGCAGCAGCGCGCGTCCGCCGTGCGACCACATCCACTCCGTCCAGTGGTCGATGTCGCGAAACCGGCTCTCGACCCGGTGTTCGCCGATGGTGGCGACGGTGAGTCCGACGGCGGCCAGGGTCGCGGTGATCGCCTGCTGGTCGGCGAACGGGTCGGCCGCCGGCGCCGGGCGCTGCCAGTCCGGTGGCAGGTGCGCGGCCAGGGCGTCCATGGCAGCCACGAAGGCCGGATCATGGGCGGCGAAGGTGCTGATCGCCAACCGGCCGGAGGGCCGCAGTAACCGCCCGTACGCCCGCAGGGCCTGCTCGGGCTCGGGCAGCAGGAAGACGACCAGCCCAGCCAGGACCGCGTCGAAGCTGCCGGGCGGGAAGTCGGGCCGTTGGGCGTCGCCGACCCGGACGTCGACGTGGGTCAGGCCGGCGCGCGTGACGTCCTCGGCGGTGAGCGCGACCATGGCCGGCGCCAGGTCGATGCCCGTGACACGACCGGTCGGGCCGGTGGCGTCCGCCGCCGGGAAGAGGACGGCTCCCCGGCCGCACCCGACGTCGAGCACTCGGTCACCGGGTCGGATGCCGGCACGGCGGACGAGTTCGGCGCCGAACGGACCGAAGAAGGACACGCCGGTTCGGTCGTAGTGCGCAGCGGCCTGTTCGAACACCTCGGCGGCCGAGTTCGGCTGAACACTGCTCGTCATCGACGCTCCCCTGCTCATGGTCGCGCCCGCCGGGCCGCCGCCGGTCGCGGACCGGCCACCCTCGGGTCGACTGCTGCGGCTCCGGAAACTGGTCATGAAAATCCTACCCGGTACTGCCGGGTGCTCCTCGGACGAGCAGGACGGGCGTCCGGTGGCGGCGCGGGCTGAGGTGAACGAATGATGGCACCGCCCGGTGGGGCGGCGCCATCATCGGGAGGTGGGTCGAACGACCTCCACGGTGGACCGGTGGGGCTGACTCGTCGCTACGGGCTGACGCAGCGGGGTGACCGACGGGCTGGTCGGCGGCGTCGTGGTCGTGGGTGGGCTGGTGGGCGCACCGGGCGGCGTGAGCGGGCACAACGCACGGAGCGCGACCGTCGTCACGACCGCCGCCCGCCTCAACAGCCGACGCGGACGAACCGTGGGCCGGTCGCGCACGGGCCGCCGCCGGCCCGGGGGTGGCTACGGCAGCCAGCGGATGTTGGGGTTGAGGCGGCCGTTGCGGTCGAAGACCGCCATGTTGTCCCACTCGTTGCCGGAGTTGTTGATGTCAGTGGGGTTCCAGCCGTTGCCGGGCACCGCGTACCAGGTGGGCTCCCAGTAGAAGATGCCGATGGCGCCGGCGTTGCGTGCGGTGGTCTGCACCGCGGCGAAGTTGGCCTGTTGCCCGGCCGGCGTGGTCGCGTAGCCCGAGCAGCCGCTGGTGACCACGTTTTGGGTGCTGTCGGCGTTGGCCGTGGTGTACGGGTACGCGGTCTCGGCGATGATGACCGGCTTGCCGTACCGGGACCGCATGTCGGACACCACGTTGGCCATGTTCGACAGGCTGCCGTGCCAGAAGCAGTAGTACGACAGTGCGGTGATGTCCCACTGGACGCTCTGGGCCCGGATGCCGTCGTAGAACCACCGGGCGCCGTCCTCCACCCTCGCGGTGTGGATCACCACCTGGGTGCCGCTGTTACACGCCTTCGTCGCGTTGTACCCGGCCTTGAGCAACCGCCCCAGGTTGGTGAAGTTGCTGTTGACCACCCGGCCGTCATCCCACAACATCCCCGTGTTGATCTCGTTACCGATCTGCACACTGTCCGGCACGGTGCCCTGCGCCTTCAGACTGGTGCACACGTCGTACGTGTAGTCGTAGACGTCCGTGGTCAACTGGTTGATCCCGTGGCTGGCCCACGCCGCCGGCTTGAACTGCTTACCCGGATCCGCCCACGTGTCCGAGTAGTGGAAGTCCACCATCAGCTTCAGGCCCTTGGCCTTCACCGTCCGGGCGTACTGCAACACCTTGTCCTTGTTGTTGTAGCCACTACGTGGGTTGTTCCAGATCCGCAACCGCACATAGTTGACGCCCACGCTCTTGAGAATGTCCAACGCGTCGCCCTGGGTACCGTCGGCGTAGTAGTGCCGCGCGCCCAGATCGAGGGCCCGCTGCCCGGTCGACACGTCCGCACCCTGCATGATCGAGGTGTCGCCGCCGTCGGTCGTGGTGACCTCGAGGTAGTCGATGTTCGCGAGCCCACCGGCGGTCGTCGCGGCCAGCCGCACGGTGTTGGTTCCCGCGGCCAGCTGGACGCTCAGGCTTTTGGTCGCCCAACTGCTCCACGCGCCGGTGGCCTCGAACCCGAGCCCGGTCTGCACCGGCGCGCCATTGACACTGACATCCGCCGGCCGGCTCGCCGTGGTGCCGTTGGCGAACCGGACAGCCAGGTTCGCGGCGCCCGCCGCGGGAGCGTTCACCGTGAACGTGACAGCGGCGCCGACGGCGTTGGGCGTGTCGCAGAAGCCGCTGCCGGAGTAGCCGGAGTGGTTGGAGGCGACGGTGCCACCGCACACCGCGGGTGATGACTCCGCCTCGTAGCGGCTCGTCGCGGCGTGCGCGCTGAGCGCCAACACGACAGCGGTGCCGGACAGAGCCGTTGTCACCGCCATGACTGCCGAAATTCTCGTCAACGGCTTCATCGATGCTCCCTGGAGGTGTCCATGGCGAGGTCCGTTCTCGGGGTCAAGGGGTCCCCGCCCGCGGCGCGACGGCCGGGGCGGGTGGCCGGCATCCGGGGGGTGACGGAACAGCCACGCCGATGCAGCCGATCGCCGTCGAGCCAGATGCCTGCCGTGAGCCGTGGCACGAGGCGCTTCCGGTGGGTGGCCCTGACGGCCACAGGTATCACATATCCTGTCCGGCGGACGTGCGACTGTCAATCGACGGATGTCCACATGATGTGGTCGGCGGCCAGCCGCACAACGGCTCGGCGGCGAGACGCCAGCACCGTGGCCGGCGCTGGCGTGGGTCACCCCGGCACCACCAGAGCGACGTCGAACCCGTCGGGCCGTACGCGGCGGACGCGGGTCAGAGCCGCGCGAGGGCCGCCGCGCTTCCGAGGGCCCCGGCCCGCAACTCGGCGACGGTGTGCGCCCGGATCTCAGGGTGCGGTCCGTCGGCGACCCGGGCGGCGACGGCTCGTACGTGCTCCTGAGCCGGTTCGGCCAGCCCGTCGTACACCGCCACGAACAACTCCCGGGCGCGGGCGCGCGGCCAACCGGACGGCATCAGTTCGACCGGGAGCAGGGGGTCGAGCACCGGAAAGCGGCGGTAGGTGTCCATCACCTCGGTGCGGGCGCGCACCGCCCTGGCGCCGGTGACCCTGCCGGCGGCCATCCGGGGCAACAGGGCGGCCCAGCGCCGGATGAAGGTTCGGTACCGCGCGGCGATGCCCGCGACATCCCAGGCGTCGACCGGGCTGCGGGAGGTCTCCGTCTCCAGTTCGACGTGCCGCGCGCGGAACACGCTCATCGTGCCGAGCGCCACCGCTGCCAGCGCGGCACGCGCCTCCGCCGTCATCGCGTGCGGCGACACCCAGACCCCGTCGTAGAGCGGGGCGTATCCCCGCCACCGCAGGCCATCCCGGAGCGCGCGCCGCTGGGCGCCCTCCTCCTGCGGAATGGAGAAGGCGACCAGGGTCCACGCCCCGTCCCAGCACTCAGGATCCGCGGCGAACGCCGCGATCTCGCCACCTCCGACCGAGAGGTTGGCGGCGGCGGGTTGCGTCAGCCGGTACGAACTGTGTCGCCCCTGCCGACTACCTTCGAGCACCCCCCGCCGGGCCAGCCTGCTGATGGCCGTGCGAGCGGCGCCACTGGTCACGCCGAACTCGCCGAGCAGGGCCACGATCGCCGCGGAGGGCAACCAGGCGCGGGCGCTCACGGTGTAGTCCGCGATCAGGGTCACCGCCAGCCCCTGGGGTGAGCCCGCCTGCCGGCGTGGCAGCCGCACCGATCCGGCAGGCACGTCGGGGAAGATCTCCTCGATGTCGAAGGGACTGACCACGGCGCACACTCCGGCGGGCATCGGGGGCACAGGGTGGCACTGACTGTAGTAGGCAGGGTCGCCTCGCGGCACGGCAGTCTCATTAGGATCGACCATTGTCGAAGCCGGCGACGCGGACGCATCTCCACGGCACTCCCCCGGGCCACTGCTCGCATCGACCAGGCTCTTGACGCCGGTCCCGCAGGCGTGGCACTTTCAGATCACCAGCACATAGAGAACGATGCCTGTTCACCCACGTCGGTAACCGCTATGGTGTGCGCGCCGCGTACGCCGAAGGAGACCACATGACGGCATAGACCCTGGCCGGCCAAACCTACTGAGGCCGGTCAGCGAAATCCGGCCGCGGCTTCAGGATTCGCACCGCGAGTCGTCGAACGCACCCTCGTCAGTTGCTTTCGCTCGACCGCGGAGCGCTGGGGCACACCCGGCCGGGGCCGTCCCGCGTGGAGCACCTTCGGCCACGCGCGCGTCGAGGAGGACGCGGGTCGCCGACCGGGCAGCTCGTCAGGGCGACAGAGGTCCACGGCACACCGCCACGGAGCGCCGGACGGGCGCACCGCTTATAGCAGACGGAGGACCAGATGCATTTTTTGAAACGATTCATAACTGTCGCGGCCGTTGCGTCACTAGCACTGACCGGGGCTGCCTGTGGTGACGACGGGGGCGACTCGACCGAATCCGGTCCCGTCACCTTGCGGTACTCATGGTGGGGCAACGCCGACCGTGCCGCGATGATGCAGAAGGCGATCGACCTCTTCCAGACCAAGAACCCGAACATCAAGATTACGCCCAGCTTCCAGGAGTACGAGGCGTACTGGCAGAAGATGGCGACGGAGACCGCCGGCAACAACGCGCCCGACGTTTTCCAGATGGACTTCTCCTACCTGCGCGAGTACGCCGACCGCAACGCCCTGAACGACCTGAAGAAGCAGGAGGGCGACGCACTCAAGCTCGACGACCTCCTCGAAGGACTCAAGGGCGCGGGCGAGGTCAACGGCGGCCTGTACGGCGTACCGGTGGGTGGCAACACCTGGGGTTACATGTACAACCCGGCGGTGCTCGCGCAGGCCGGCGTGCCGGAGCCGAAACCCGGCTGGACCTGGAACGACTATCGGGCCTCGCTCGCGAGGATCACCCAGGCCACCAAGGGCAAGGTCCACGGCGCGGCCAACTACATCGGCAGCTACTACAACCTGGAGTTGCAGCTGCGGCAGGAGGGCGGGCTGCTGTACACGGAGGACGGCAAGATCGGCTTCGACAAGGCCCGGCTGGCGAAGTTCTTCAACGAGGGCAGGGCCCTCGTTGACGCCAAGGCCGTGCTGCCGATCGAGAAGAGCGTCCAAATCAAGCCGCAGCACGCGCTGGAGCTCGACCTGATCGCCAGCGAGCTGGGCTGGGACAACTTCATGGCCCGGTACGCGGCGAGCACCAAGGCGCAGCTCAGGCTGGGGCCGGTGCCGTCGGACAACCCGAACTCGCAGGGCCAGTACCTCAAGCCCGCCATGCTGCTCAGCGTCTCGAAGAAGACCAAGCACGCGGAGGCGTCCGCCAAGCTCATCTCCTTCATGATCAATGACCCCGAGGTCGGCAAGATCTTCGGCGCCAACCGCGGCCTGCCGGCCACCAACGCGCAGCGCGCCGCGGCCCAGCTGGAGGGCCCGCTCGCCACCGTCGCCGCGTACGAAGAGGGCCTCAAGGACCAGCTCACCAAGGCGCCGCCCGCGCCGCCCAAGGGCGCCGGCACCCTGGAGCAGGCGTTCATCCGGATCTCCGAGGAACTCCAGTACGGACGGATCAGCGTCGACGACGCGGTCAACCAGTTCTTCACCGAGGTCGAAGAGACCCTCGAGTCCTGACGATGACAACGACCACGTCGACCCAGCGTCGCGAGGTCGGCAGCACCGAGCCGGCGGGCCCCCGTAAGCGGGCCCGCCGGTCCGGTGACGGCGTGGCGGGTTACCTCTTCCTCTCGCCGTGGATCATCGGGATCCTGCTGCTGACCCTCGGCCCGATGGTGACCTCGCTGTACCTGTCGTTCACCGACTACGACCTCTTCAACCCCCCGCAGTGGATCGGCCTCGACAACTACCAGCGGATGTTCGACGACGCCCGGTGGCTCAAGTCGGTGCGCGTCACCGCGCTGTACGTGGCGCTCGCCGTGCCGATCAAGCTTGCCTGCGCGCTGGCCGTCGCCATGTTGCTGAACAACGAACGCCGTGGGCGGGCCTTCTACCGGGCGGCGTTCTACGGCCCCTCGCTGATCGGCGCGAGCGTCAGCCTGGCGATCGTCTGGAAGGCGATGTTCAGCGACGACGCCGTGGTCGACCAGCTGCTGCGCGCGGTCGGCGTCAACACCGGCGGCTGGGCCGGCAACCCCGACTTCTCGCTGCTCATGCTCGTCCTGCTGGCTGCCTGGCAGCTGGGCGCTCCGATGGTCATCTTCCTCGCCGGGCTGAAGCAGGTGCCGCGGGAGCTGTACGAGGCGGCCGAGGTGGACGGTGCCGGGGCGTGGCGGCGGTTCCGCAACATCACGCTGCCGATGATCTCCCCGGTGATCTTCTTCAACCTGCTGCTGGAGACCATCAACGCGTTCCAGGTCTTCACGTCCGCGTACATCGTCGGCGGGCCCAACGGCCAGCCGGCCGGCACGACGCTGTTCTACACCATCTACCTCTTCGACCGCGGCTTCGGCGACTACCGCATGGGGTACGCCTCGGCCATGGCCTGGATGCTGCTGGCCGGGGTCGGGCTGGTGACGCTCTTCCTCTTCCGCACCGCACGCGGCTGGGTGTACTACTCGGGGGACAAACGATGAGACCGAAGCTGTCCACCGTCGCATGGCACGTCGGCGCCATCGCGTTGCTCGCCGTCGTGCTCTACCCGATCGTGTGGGTCACGGCGGCGACCTTCAAGCCCACCGAGGACATCATCGGCAGTCTCCAACTGCTGCCCACCCGGATCACGACGATCAACTACGAGCGGGCGGTCGAGGGCATCGCCGGCATCAGCGTGGTGCGCTTCTTCTGGAACTCGACCGTCCTGGCGGTGCTGTCCGTCGTGGGCACGGTGGCGTCCTCAGCCATGGCCGCGTACGCGTTCGCCCGGCTGCGGTTCCGCGGGCGTACCCTCATGTTCGGCCTCATGATCGCCACCTTGCTGCTGCCGTTCCACGTGCTCATCATCCCGCAGTACGTGGTCTTCCAGAAGCTCGGCCTCGTCGACACGTACGCGCCGCTGCTGCTGGGCAAGTTCCTCGCCACCGAGGCGTTCTTCGTGTTCCTCATGGTGCAGTTCATGCGGGGGATCCCGTACGAGCTGGACGAGTCCGCGAAGATAGACGGCGCCGGCCACTGGGCGGTCTTCTGGAACATCCTGCTGCCGCTGTCACGCCCCGCCATCATCACCACGGCCATCTTCACGTTCATCTGGACCTGGAACGACTTCTTCGGCCCTCTCATCTACCTCAGCACTCCAGAGAAGTATCCGCTGCCGTTGGCGCTCCAACTCTTCATCGACGAGACCGCCGGCTCCGACTTCGGCGCGCTCATGGCGATGTCGATGCTCGCGCTGGTACCCGTGATCCTGTTCTTCCTGTTCTTCCAGCGGTTCCTCGTCGAGGGCGTCTCCACGTCGGGCCTCAAGGGATGAGGCGGTTCGCGCTCTTCGGGGAGTGCCTGACGGCCGGGTTGCTGGTCGCGCTGGCGATCCTCCCGGTCGTCACGCTGCTGCCCGCGCTGGCGGCCGGTTGCGCGCACATCCGGGCGCACGTCGATGGCGAGAGCACCGCGATCCGGACGTTCTTCACCCGCGCCGGCGCGGCGTACCGGGGCAGCCTGGGCCTGTCGCTCGGCGTCGTGGCCGGTTACGCGGTCCTGGCCGGCGACGTGCTCATCCTCCGCCGCGCCGGCGTGCCCGGCGGCGGCCTCGTCGCCGCCGCCTGCGTCGTCGCCGCCGCGGCGCTGTCGGTGATCGTCCTCCGCGCCGCAGCCGCATGGTCGCCGGGCGCACAGTGGGCGCAGCTGGTACGCCAGGCCGCCCGCCGCGCCGTCACCGGTGATCCGTCCGGCTCCCTGCTCCTGGTCATGGCGCTCGGCGTGCTCGTCGTCGTCACCTGGCAACTGCTGCCGCTCGTGCTGCCGATGCTCGGCTGCCTGCTCATGGCGGCCGTGGCGGTCGAACGCCGCCACGGCCGCCCAGACTCCGCACTGGGCCAGGCCCCCGTGTGATCCCGAGGTGTCCCACCGGCACGTCATGAGCTGGTCCTGGGCCGCCTTCGTCAGCGCAGGTGCTCGCCGACCAGCGCCAGGCACTGGATCGCGGCGAGGGCGTACTGGGCGCTGGCGTTCGTGGACACGAAGCTGTTCTCGTCGACCGGCTTGAGCACGGCTGGCCCCTCGATCCGCGTGGAGCGGAAGCCGAAATTCCGCGGGTAGCCGGCGTGGCCGGTGTAGAACTCCTGCCAGGCGCGGGCCGCCAGGGTCGCGTCACCGGTCTTCGCGGCGGCGTACGCGGTGAGCCGCGAGTGCGCCTGGCGAAGGTTGAGGTTGCCCAACGACTGTCCGACCTCGGCAGTCTGCTCGGCGGCGGTGCCGTTGTAGAGCCGGCAGTACTGAAGCCAGGCGTTGGTGAACTCGGGCATGTCGGCCAGGCTGATCAGTTCGCTGCAGATCTCGACGAGGCCGAACACCGCGCCGAGCGACCCGACCGACACCGCCGGCGCGGCGGGGGCGAACTTCCCGGTCTCCAGGTCGTAGCGACCGCTGCCCTGGATGAAGCCGTTGGGCATGGCGGCGATGGTGCGCGCGGTGTTGAGCAGTTTCGTCTGGGCGATCGGGTCACCGCCGCGTTCCCATTCGGTGAGCCAGGCCGCGGCCAGGCCACTCCAGTCGGTGCCCGTGCTGATCGACAGCGCGCGCGGGTCCGGCTCGTAGGGCTCGGTGCGGATCTTGCGGATGGGGTCGAGGACCAGAAAGGTCCGATCGGAGTCGACCAGGTCGCGCATCAGGTCACCGACGCGTTCGTCGGCGGTGAGGAAGTAGTAGAAGCGCCGGTACGCCGCGGAGCTGATCCGCAGCTGTTTGGCGCTGTCGGCCCAGTGCAGCACACCGTGGCGGGTGCCGAGGTCCTGGTACTTGCCGAGATGGTAGACATCGACCTCGCCGGTGTGCCGGGTCATGGCCTCGGCGAAGCGGAACACCTCGGCCCGCCCGGAGCGCAGGTACTGGTACCACAGCCACAGGTCGGGCGAGAGCTCGGAGTTGGCCCAGGCGTATCCCCCGACGTCGTACCGCCAGACGTGCCGGTCGCCGTCGTAGCTGTGCATGATGTCGCCGTAGTTCCAGAACCCGTACCACGAGCGCTGCTCCACCTGGTTGCGGTGGTAGTCGAACAGGAAGTCGAGGCGGTCCTCGATCTCGCGGCGGGCCGGGGTGCTGCGGTCGACGGGGCTCCAGTCGCCGAAGACGCCGGCGGCGTGCAGGCTGGCCGGCGGGGCGGCGAGCAGCGGTGGCGTCTGAGCGGCGTCGGCGAGCTGGGCCAGCCGTTCGGCGGACGGCGTGCCGGCCAGCGCCCAGAACGACAGTTCGGTGGTGCGTGCCACGCCGAACGGCCTACCGAAGCCAGGCTCGTAGTCCTCGTACGTGATCTCCAGGCCTTCGAGCTGCTCGGGATAGGTGTCCTGGCCCATCCCGTCGTGGTAGAAGCGCAGGTCCATCGGCGGGGCGTCGGGCGACCAGAGCCAGACGGTCACCTCGGCGGTGTCGCCGGCGGCGCCTCGGATGTCGAGCTGGGTTGGGTGCAGTTGCCAGAAGTCCTTCATGCCGAACGCGAGACCGCCGGAGACGCCGCCGACGTAGCCGAGACCGGCGGCGCGGCGGCCGGTGTCGACCTGGATCCAACCGTGCCCGGCGCTGGTCCGTTTGCGGATGTCGAAACAGCCGTCGGAGAGCTGCCGGAGGCTGTAGTCGCCCCAGGCCGGAATCAGGTGCAGCCGGCTCGACACGCGGGTGTCCCAGGTGGACACGTTCGGCGTAGGGCGGCCGGCGATCTGCGCCTGCCGTACCGCCGCGCCGGGGTCGCGCCGCAGGCCGGTGATGCCGCGGACCGCCTCGCCCAGCACCCCGTCGCCGTCCCCGGCGAAGCGGATGTGCCGGTCGTGGAGCTGGTCGGTCATCGGCACCTCGAAGCGGATGCCGAGGCCGCTGATGAAGTCCTTCTTCTCGTCCCCGTCGAAGACGAACGTGTGCACCATCCGGATGCCGTCACTGCCCGCGAAGAAATACAGCCGCACCGTGAACGGCAACCAGCTGCTGCGGCCACGGAAAACCCGGTGCCGTCCCTCGATACGCACGACCGCACGCACCGGACCGCGCTGTTCGACGGTCACCGTCCGGACCTCGCCGGTGAACCGCTCGGTGCGGACGACGGCCGGGGCATCGTCGGCGTTGTCCCTGCGCAGGCACACGAGCGTGCCGTTCGCGGCGACGGTGCGGCCGGCGCGGACGATCGACGGCACCAGCACGTAACCACTGCGAGCGATCGTGCACTGGACCACGCCGGTGTCCACCTGTATCGCCTTGGCGGTCTCGGTGACCCGTAGTGGCTTGGCCGGCTCGGCGGCCGTGCCGGGGCGCAGCAGGTACGCCTCGGCGGGCGGAACCTCGGTGCCGATCGCGTGGGCGGTCCACTTGACCGAGCCGTCCGGCCAGAAGCCGATCGGCCAGGACTGCACCGGCACCGCCGCGCCCCCGGCGGTGGTCAGGGCCAACTCCTGCCCGCGATTCAGCGTGCCGCGCTTCCAGGGCACGCCCCAGGTCGCGCCGACGAGCGCCGGGGGCGTGCCGCCTTCGAGCCAGCGCAGCGGCACGGCGTCCGGCTCGGCGGCAGCGGCCCTGGCGACGCTGGGTGCGGTGGCGGGCCCCGCCGGCGCCGCGGCAGCAGGCCGGGATAGGGGTAGTTGGGAAGCGGCGCCGACGATGGCGGCGCCCGTCAGGAGACTGCGTCTGGGCAGCTGGGACATAGCGCACTCCACGTGGTCGGGTGCCGCGGTCGAAGGCCGGCTATGGAAACGCTTACCATCTCGTGCAGATAATCAGACGCGTCGATAGGGTGTCAAGACCTCGCGTCGCCGAACGCGTTCCTGTTGGCAGCCACGTTGATCGTCGCGGTGAGGTGCCATATGCTCCAGCACATCAGTACAAACGTTTTAACCAGGCTCCCACCTGTCGATGGTTTGTCATCGCCGTACACCGGGTGGACCAGGGCGCACTGGGAGGCGGTGGCCGACCACCTGCTGGACGCGGTCGCGCCCCACGCGGTGCCGGGTTTCGCCCAGTACCGGCTCCCGGGCCGGCCCGGGAGTGCCGGCCTGACCAGTGACGGCCTGGAGGGATACGCGCGGACGTTCCTGCTCGCCGCCTTCCGTATCGCCGGTGCGGGCGGCGACGTGCCGGCAGAACTCATCGAGCGGTACGCGGACGGCCTCGCCCACGGCACGGACCCCGGTGACCGGTACGCATGGCCGGCGCCGGCCGACTGTTCCCAGCAGATCGTGGAGGCGGCCTCGATCGCGTTGGCGTTGCACGAGACCCGCCGCTGGCTGTTCGACCGACTCGACAGTCAGGTGCGGGAGCGGGTGGTCGACTGGCTCGCCGGCTTCGCGGGCAGGCGGACGTGGCAGAGCAACTGGGTGCTGTTCCCCGTCGTGATCCAGCAGTTCCTGGCCGGCGTCGGCGGGCCGCACGAGCCGGCCGAGATCGCAGCTGGGCTCGACCAGATCGAGCAGTGGTACGTCGGGGACGGCTGGTACACCGACGGCGCCGGGCGGTGCTTCGACTACTACGCCGGTTGGGCGATGCACCTGTACCCCCTGATGTGGGCACGGATGTCCGGCGACCGGGAGCGCGGCTCCCGGTACCGGGAGCGGCTGCACGCCTTCCTGGAGCAGTACCAGCACATGTTCGCCCGCGACGGCGCACCGGTGCACCAGGGCCGGTCGCTGTGCTACCGGTACGCCGCCGTCGCCCCGCTGTGGCTGGGCGAGGTGATGGACGTCAGCCCGCTGCCCGCCGGGCGCACCCGCCGGATCGCCAGCGGCGTGCTGCGACACTTCGTCGAGCGGGGTGTGCCGGACGAGCGCGGGCTGCTGGGCCTTGGCTGGTACGACCACTTCCTCCCGACCGTCCAGCACTACTCCGGGCCGGCCTCGCCGTACTGGGCCAGCAAGGGTTTCCTCGGCCTGCTGCTGCCCGCGGACCATCCGGCCTGGACGGCACGGGAGAGTGCCGCGCCGATCGACGACGGCGACCGGGCCGTCGCGATGCCCGGACCCGGCTGGCTACTGCACGCCACCCAGCACGACGGCCTCGTCAGGGTGGTCAACCACGGCAGCGACCGGGCCCGCCACCTCGCGGCCGACGGGTTGGAGGACCCGCACTACACCCGCTTCGGGTACGCCTCGCACACCGCCCCGGAGGCCGGCGAGGACGCCCGCGTGCGGGCGGTGGACGGTCACCTCGCCGTTGTGGCCCCGGACGGCACGGTCTCACGTCGCCGCCGGATCGAGCCGATCGCCGTGTTCGACCGGTTCGCCGCCTCCGCCTACGAGGACGGACTGCCGGTCGGTCCGGTGCGGGTGGAGACCGCGTCGATCGTGCGCGGGCCGTGGGAGGTGCGCGTGCACCGGGTGACCGCACCGCCGGGCTGCGGGGTACGCGAGGGCGGGTACGCGCTGGCCGACGACCACCCGCCGGCCGACCAGATCGGGCCCGGGTGGGCACGCGTGCGGCGGCCGGACGGGCTGGCCAGCATCGTGGTCGCCCTGCACGGTCTCCGCGAGGCCGCCGTGGCGAGATCGGTCGAGTCGAACGCGTACGGCGCGTGCTCCGCCACCCCGTACCTGACGGCGCCCGAACACCCGGGCGGCAGCGCCTTGTACGTCTCGCTGGTGGCGCTCACCGGCGACCGCGTCGTTCCGGACGCGCTCCGGGAGTCGGTCGTGGCGGCCGTCGACGGGGACCGGGTCGGCGTGCGGTTTCCGGACGGGGAACGGGTCGAGGTGGTGATGGGCGCCGCGCCGGCCTATGCCCGCTATCCGGTGGCCGGCGCGTCGGTGCACTGGTCGCCGGCTTGACACTGCCCAACGCGGAGCCGATTATTTCTGTAACCGTTTTCTGAAAAACAGTCCCTCGGGGTGGCGATGGCGCGGCGGGCGAGCGAAGCTGCGGAAGGCCGGCGGCGGTCCACGATACGCGAGGTCGCCGACCGGGCCGGGGTCTCCGTGGCGACCGTCTCCCGGATCCTGACCGGCAGCTACCCCGCCGCCCCGTCGACACGGGCGCGGGTGATGCGGGCGGTCAAGGAACTGGACTACGTGGCCAACGCGCACGCCCGGGCACTGGCCGGCACCCCGAACAAGAGCGTCGCGATCGTGCTCAACTCGGTGATCTCGCCCCACTACGCCCACGTGGCCCAGGGCGTCGAGGCACAGGCCGCCGCCGAGGGCCGGTTGTGCCTGATCGGCACCACCGGCGGCGACCCGGAGCGCGAACTCGCCATGGTGAAGTTCATGCGGGAACAGCACGCCGAGGCGGTCATCCTGGTCGGCAACGTGGTGGCCGACGAGAGTTACCGGGAGCGGATGGGCCGGTACGCGCGCGCCCTGGCCGCGATCGGCTCCCGGCTGGTGCTGTGCGGGCGCCCGTCGCTCGGCCCCGACGTGCCCGCGGTCGTCGTGGAGTACGACCACGCGGGTGGCGCGTTCGCGGCCACCAGCCACCTCCTGTCCGCAGGGCACCGGCGGATCCTGTGTCTGGGCTACCGCGCCGGCTACACCACGGTCGAGGGGCGACTGGCCGGATACCGGCGGGCGTTGGCCGCGCACCGCGTGCCGCACGACCCCAGCCTGGAGGTCGAGGGCACGATGGAGTGGCACGAGGGCTATCGGATGATGACGGAACGGCTGGCCGCCGGGGCCCGCGACTTCACCGCCGTCTTCGCCGTCAACGACCTCATCGCCGGTGGCGCCTACCGGGCACTCGCCGAGCATGGACTACGGGTGCCCCACGACGTGTCGATGGTCGGCTTCGACGACCTGCCGCCCTCGCTCGACCTCAACCTGACCACCGTGCACCTGCCCCACGAGGAGGTCGGGCGCACCGCCGTGCGCCTCGCGCTGGAGCACGAGGCACGCGGCGGCGCACCGCCACACGTCACCCTCGGCACGCACCTGGTCGTACGCGACTCGGTCCGCCCGCTTGTCTCGTGACGACGCCGCCCGCGCGGTTCACGTGGCCGCGGCGTACTCGACGGCAAACTCCTCGGCGAGCTTGTCGCCGCCGGCCTGCCTCCACTGGGTGACCGCGTCCTTCCAGGCGGACACCGGCTTGCGGCCGAAGACGATGGCCGACACGGCGTCGCCGACGATCCGGTTCAGCTCGGCTGCCTTTGTGCTCTGCGTCGCCGACCGCAGACCGACCGCGGGGTCGGCCACGCTCTTCGGCAGCACCGCCTTCTCCCACTCGTGCACGGCACGGGCCGCCTCGGGCTGCCCCGGCAGGTACAGCACGGCCGGCGCGACCCCGATGTACTTGACTGGCAGGTTGGTGTTGTTCTCCGCGCCGGCCAGCGCGGTGGGCACGATGCCGCTGGCGTTCTTGGTGTAGTGCACTCCTTCGACGCCGTAGTTGGCCAGTTCGTACTCCGCGGTGCCGAACGGCGCGCTGAGGTAGTTGCAGACGCGTAGGAGCAGCTTGATCCGGTCGGGGCTGGCCTTCTTGAAGGCCACGTGGCCGAAGAAGCCGGTGCCGCGCCAGGGCGTCGGGTCCGGTCCGTACGGCCGGCCGAGGTCGAGCTGGAACCGGCCGTTGATCTTGGCAAGGGTGTTGGGGGCCACGGAGCCGAACCCGTCGGTGAGCGACAAGACGGTGCCGCTGTGCCAGAACGTCTGCAGGTCGGTGGCGCTGAGCGTGAGGCTGTCCGGATGGTAGGCACCGGCCTCGGCCAGGCGGCGCATGACTCCGATCGCCTCCTCGAACTGCCCGGTGGTGAGCGTGCTGACGAACTTCCCACCGTCCACCCGCCACTGGTTGGGCGCGCCGAGCGAACCGGCATGGTAGGTGATCGCCCCGACACCCCCGAACAGGGATTTGGAGCCCCCGATGCCCCACCGCCGGCCGCCGGTGACCTTCCGCATCGCGGCGACGTACCCCTCGGTGTCCCACTGGACCGGCACGTCGGCCTGGTTGAGGGCGGTACGGTTGACGAACAGGCTGTTGCCCGGCGCCGGCCGCTCCAGCGGCACGCCGTAGATCCGGCCGTTGATACGGCCCATGGCCTTCCAGGCGCGCGTCGGGATGTTGGCGAGGTTCGGGTAATCCCGTACCGCGTCGCCGCCGACCAGGTCGGAGATGTCGGCGCACTGCGCCTGGATGAACTCGGCCGCACGGGGTAGCGCCAGTTGGCTGAACATGATGATGTCCGGCAGGTCGTCGCCGGAGGCCATCAGCGTGGTCATCTTCTGGCTGTACTCGGCGTCGGGGACGACCACGATCTTCAGGTTGACGTTGAGCGCCTTGTTGACCGCCTGCCAGAACTGGTTGGCCTCCGCCGGTTTGGGCGGGGCGCCGTAGGTGATGACCATCGCGGTGATCTCGGAGCCGTCGCCGACGGTGTCGTTCACCGACCTGGCCACCTGCTGCGGGTAGGTCAGGTACAAGGGCTGCACGCCCTGGTCGTCTCCGGGCGCGTCCGGCGGCGGGCCGGAGAACGGCACGTGCGCGGGCCAGGGCACCAGATCCTTGCCCGCGTTGCCGACATCGCGTTTGGCGCCGTCACCACAACCGGTGAGCAGCGGTCCGGCGACACCGGCCAGCGCGCCCGCGCCGGCCAGCCTCAGCAACGACCGCCGGGGAAGATGAACAGCCATGCGGTCCCTCCTCTCTAGAGGGTGTCAGTCATGCCTTGAGGGCCCCGGTGAGGACACCCTTGACGAAGTAACGCTGCAGGAACGGATAAACGAGCACGATGGGCGCGGTGGCGAGCACGACCACCGCCATCTGTGTCGACTGTGGCGCGGCGGTCGCCACCGCCTCCCCGGTCATGTCGGCTCCACCGGTCACGTACTGCCGCAGGACCGTGCCGATCGGCCACTTCGACTGGTCGTTGAAGTAGATGATCGCCTCGAAAAACCGGTTCCAGTACGCCACCGCGTAGAACAAACCGATGACCGCCAGCACCGCCTTGGACAGGGGCAGCACCACCCGCCACAGGATGGCCAGGTCCCCGGCGCCGTCGATGCGCGCCGCCTCCAGCAACTCGGCCGGAATCGACTGGAAGAAGCCGCGCATCACGACCAGATTGAAGACGTTCACCAGGAACGGCAGGATCAGCGCGGCGTACTGGTCGAACAGTCCGGTGGTACGCACCACCAGGAACAGCGGGATCATTCCCGGCGGGAAGAGAAAGGTGAACAGGATCAGCAGCAGGACCGGCCTGCTCCCGTAGACGCCCGGCCGGCTGAGCGCGTACGCCAGGAAGACCGTGCAGGTCAGGCTCAACGCCGTGCCGACGAACGTGACACCCGCGCTCACCAGCAGGGCGCGCGTCACGACGCCGCCGTCGAGGATCTCCGCGTACGCGTCGAAGGTGATCCGCTGCGGCCACACCACCCAGCCGCCGTTGGCGATCACGTCCTGCGGCGCGGCGAGGCTGGTCGCCACGACAGTCCAGAGCGGGAACAGCACCAGCAGCACGACCACGGCGAGCGCGAACGCCTTCGCCGCCCGGATGGCCGGCCCGGGTCGCCCCTGCCAGGCCGGGTACGAATGCTTCATCGCTGGTACACCCCCTGCTCGCCGAGCCGGTGCGCGACCTTGTTCGCCGTGTAGACGAGCGCGACGCCGATGACGCCCTTGAACAGGCCGGCCGCGGCCGCGTAGCCGAACTCGCCGTTGGCGAAGCCGGTGAAGTACACGAACGTGTCGAGCACCTCCCCCACCTCCGGGCCGACCGCCTGCCGTTGCAGGAAGAACTGCTCGAAGCCGACGTCCAGGAACTCGCCGAGCCGCAGCACGACCAGCAGCACGAGGACCGGCCGGATGCCCGGCAGCGTCACGTGCCACAGCCGCCGCCACCAGCCGGCACCGTCCAACGCCGACGCCTCGTACTGTTGCTCGTCCACCTGCGACAACGCGGCGAGGAAGATGATGGTGGCCCAGCCGCACTCCTTCCAGAGCACCTGCGCGACGACCAGCGGCTTGTACGCGTCCGGGTTGCCGATGACATGGATGGAGCCCAGGCCCAGATCGCCGAGCCATCCGTTGACCACGCCGGCGCCGCCGAGCATGTGCTGGAACAACGCCACGACGATCACCCAGGACAGGAAGTGCGGCAGGTACACCACACTCTGCACGAACCGCCTGACGACGTCACCGACCAGGCTGTGCAGCAGCAGCGCCAGGGCCAGCGGCGCGGGGAAGAAGAAGACGAGCTGGAGCGCGGCGATCACCACGGTGTTGCGGACAGCGTTCCAGAAGCCCGGATCGCCGAACATCTGCTGGAAGTTCGCCAGCCCGACCCATTCGCTGCCCGCGATGCCCAGGAACGGCACATAGTCCAGGAAGGCCAGCGTGTTGCCGAACAGCGCTCCATAGTGGAAGACCACGAAGTAGGCCACGCCGGGGACCATCAACAGCAGCAGCAGTCGATCCCGCCGGATCCGCTGGCGATGGCCCCGCCGCGCCCCGGGTCGGACGCCCCGGTCACCGCGGCCCGCGGGGGCCGTGGGACGCCGCCCGACGTCGGACGACCGCTGTGCATCGATCGCGCTCACGTCGGCGGCCCCTCCCGTGACCGTGACCTTCGTCATCGGCCGTACCAAGGTGGGACGAAGATAAAGCGCTTACGTGTGCGAGTCAACCACTGGACCTTGTCCGCTCTCGATACGTAGGCTCTTCCACGGGTAACCGTTTACATCGACGAGCTCGACCGGAGGTCGGTCCGTGCCGGAACGCCGTGTCGCGCTGCTCGCCATGCAGCCCTGGGCGCTGCCCGACCTCTTCCCGCCGGACCTGCTGAACCGGCTGCGGGCACTGGTGCGGCTCCCGTCGGACACCGCCCTCACGTCGTTCCAGACGGTGGAGGCCACCGCCGCGCTGCGCGACGTGGACGTCCTGGTGACCGGCTGGGGCTGCCCGCGTATCGACGACGCCGTGCTGGCCGCGGCGCCGCGACTCGGTGCCGTCATCCACGCCGCCGGCTCGGTGAAGGGACACGTCGACCCGGTGGTGTTCGCCCGGGGCATCGCCGTCTCGTCGGCCGCGCAGGCGAACGCGGTGCCGGTCGCCGAATACACAGTCGCCGCTCTGGTCTTCGGCGCCAAACGGGTGCTTTCCCGCGCCCACTGGTTCGCCCACGACCGCACCGCCGGTGACTGGCGCTCCGGCGCCGACACCGGGCTCTACCGGCGCACGGTCGGAGTCATCGGCGCCTCTCGCACCGGCCGGCTCGTCCTGGATCGGCTGCGGAGCTACGACGTGCGACTACTCCTGGCCGACCCGTACCTCACCGCCCAACAGGCCCGCGCCCTCGGCGCCGAGCTGGTCGACACCGACGAGCTGTGCCGGCGCGCCGACCTGGTCAGCCTCCACGCGCCGGCACTGCCACAGACCCGCCACCTGCTCGACGCCCGGCGGCTTGCCCTGCTCCGGGACGGCGCCGTGCTGATCAACACCGGCCGGGGGTCGCTGGTGGACACCGCCGCCCTCACGGCCCACTGCGTCACGGGCCGCATCGAGGCCGTGCTCGACGTCACCGACCCCGAACCGCTGCCGATCGACCATCCGCTCCTGCGCCTACCCAACGTGCTGGTCACCCCGCACCTGGCCGGATCGCAGGGACACGAGCTGCGGCGCGTGGGCGAGTTCGCGGTGGCAGAGGTCGGGCGCCTGGTCCGCGGCGAGCCGCTGCTCGGCACCATCCACAGCGCGGATCTGCACCGAATCGCGTAGCCAGGCGATTCCGCCGGGTTCCCGCGCGCCGACAGCTTTGCAAGGTCGCCCTCGGCCACATAGGTCAAGGGCAGTCCGCTCCTCGTCGAGCATCTGCCCTCGATGTCCTCGGGTGCGCTGCTCAACCACGCGAGAGTCGTCGGTTGTCATTCGTCAGTGCTCGGCAATAAACCCCGGGTCTCCGCAAGTGTTACTGACCGAACGGTGGATGCAGCGGGGCCAGCCCATCACCGCGCAGACTCCTCGTGGCGGGGACGATTGGCTGTGCCCAGCCACGCACGAATGGACGTGTCCAGCGGCGACAAGGCCACCGACGAGGTCTTGGCCTGGCAGTGAAGGCCCGCCACGCCTACTGCGCTGATCTATGGCTGCCGATGCAGCCACGCCAAGAGGTCTGGTGGGGCCAGCTGCGCAGTGCGTTCGTGGTAGCTGTTGAGCTCCTCGGCACTGAGCACGTCGCGGCCGGCACCCGAGCGGCCCGCGCGGAAGAAGGCGCGATGGTCTTTGAGCACGCCACCGCTGTCCGGTGCCAGATCGCTGGCCCGCTGCCTCATCCGGTCGAAGCTGGCGGCCCGCACCAGCTCCGGCCACAGGCCGGCGGGCACACCGATGTCCAGCCAGGCCGCGATGCGCTGCATCTCGGCACCCAGGTCGCTACGCAGGTCGTCATAGTGCACCAGCAGTACGTTCGGCTCATGACGGCGTTGCCAGGCGTCCCGCAGGTGCCACATCACGCCGGGCAGCGAGTCCAGCGCCTGGCGCGGATCGGGGTCGCCTGCGATCCAGTCCAGCAGCCACGGATGCAGTGGCCTCCGCACCGGTTCCGGTTCGCTTGGCGGCGGCGCGCCGGTGAGCTGACGCAGGCGGCCACGGTCGATGTTGTCGCCCTGGTGGTACAGCGACACGGCCATGTCCAGAGGGTGGCGCGCCACCACGATGAATGCCACTCGCGCGTCGAACGGTACACCGTCGAGCGGGGTGTGGGTCTTGATGAAGCGTCGATGCTGCTGGGCCGCGAGATGGTCGTAGACCTGCTGCTGAGGAACGACCAGCCAGTCCAGCCAAGGCGACAGGTGCGGCAGTGCCGCTGGCAGGTCGGCGGTCCGAAGGACCAGCAGGGCGCAGATCATCTGCATCCAGGTGGTGCCGCTCTTGGAGCGGGTGCTGATAACGATGTCGCCGGGCCGGAACGCGAAGTCGAGCCAACGGGCGCTGTCCTCGTCGGCGGAGCGATAACGCACTGGGGTAGGCATTTCCAGCAGCCTAGAGAGTCGACACAACAGGCACCGCTCAATATCCGCCTGCCGAAAATCAGCGCCATCGGTCGCGAGTCCGGCTAGCGTCCGGGCGGGTCGCTCGCGGCCATCCGGGCAGACCGGCGACACCCCCATCCAGCGCCGCCTCGCCGGACGCGACCTGCTCAACGAGTGGACCGCCCCGATCGGCTCCGCCGTCTTCGCGATCCCGCCCGGCTGCCCCGAGGGCGGCTGGATCGGCGTGCTCGGGTGGTGCCGGTGCCGGTGGTCAGGTTGCCCGCTCCGGTTCGCCGGTGAGCAGTGCGGCGAGTTCGGCGGCGGTACGGGGCCGGCTTCCGGCCAGGCCGGGGGTCCGGTCGAGGAGCCGGTGCACCAGGGGGGCCCAGGCGGGCGACAGGTACGCCGCTGCGAGCAGGCCCGGGTCGGCCAGTCCTTCGGCTGCCGGCACGGTGCGCACACCACCGCCGGTGACCACAGCCACCGTGTCCGCCCAGCGGAAGGCGAGGTCGACGTCGTGGGTGGACAGCACCACCGTCGTGCCGCCGGCGTACAGGTCGTCCAGGGTGCGCAACAACTCCTCCACGCCGACCGGATCGAGCCCGGCGGTCGGCTCGTCGAGGATGAGCAGCCGGGGTCGCATCGCGACCGCGCCGGCGATGGCCACCCGCTTGCGCTGGCCGTAGGAGAGCAGGTGGGTGGGGCGGTCGGCGACCGAGGTCACGCCGAGCGCCGCGAGCGCCTGGTCGCAGCGCTGCCGGACCTGTTCGGGGGGCAGCCCGAGGTTGACCGGTCCGAAGGAGACGTCCTGCCGGACACTGGCGGAGAAGAGCTGGTCGTCCGGGTCCTGCACCACCAGTTGCACCTGCTGGCGGACCGCCCGCAGGCCGGCCCGCGTGTGCCGCACCCGGCTGCCGGCGACGGCGACATGGCCGGAGCGGGGCGTCAACGAACCGGCCGCCAGCCGGAACAGGGTCGTCTTGCCGCCGCCGTTGGGCCCGACCACGGCCAGCCGCCGGCCCGCCTCGACGCGGAAATCGGCGCCGGTCAGGACCGGTCGGTCCGGCTGGTAGGCGAAGTGCACCCCGGAGAACTCCAGCAGCGGGCCGGTCACGAGGCTGCCCTTACAAGGACGGTGGCAGCGACGATCGTCACCAGCAACCCCACGGTCGACGCCACGAACGACGGCGACACCCGCAGCGCCTCCACCTGCACCGCGAGCGATCCGGTGTAGCCCCGCAACGCCACCCCCTCCTCCAGCCTGCGCGCCCGGTGGAAGGCCCGGACGAACACCGCGCCCGCCTGCCCGGCAAGCGACCGGTAGGCGGTGTGCCAGGTCCGGAACCCGAGCCGCGCCGCCTGCGCCTCGCGGACCGCACGCGCGCTGTCCATGAGCAGGAACAGCATCCGGTACGTCAGCGCGGCGACCTCGGTGACCGCCGGGGGGATCCCCAGCCGGTGCAGCCGGGGCAGCACGTCGGACAGCGGCGTGGTGGCGCTGAACAGCAGCAGGCAGGCCAGCGCCGCCACCGACCGGCCGGCGGTCTGCGCCGCCAGCGCGGGACCGGCCGGATCGACGGACAACCGCGCCGGCGCCGGCATCGTCACCAACAGCGGCACCGTCGAGGTCGCCACGAACAGCAGCGGCACCCGTGCCGCCCGCAGCACCACGGCCGGCGACACCCGGGCGGGCCCGACCAGCAGCACCGCGGCCACCGCGCCGGACAGCGCCGCGCCCGGCCACGGGGGCAGACTCACCGCGCAGACCAGCAGCCCGAGGGCCAGTAACGCCTTCTCGGCCGGGTGCCGCGAACGCCACCGTCCGGTGTGCGCCGCGACGTCGAGGGCGAACATCTACTCGCGGGGCTGCTCGGCTGCGGCGTCCCGCTGCCGCTGCCGGGTCCGGGCAACTCCGAAGTAGTAGCCGAGGAACCCCGCGCCCAGCGCGGCCTGGAGCGCGAACAGCGCCGACTCCACCTCGCCCGACGGGGGTTCGTAGATCGGGGCGAACCAGGGCTCGTAGTCCGGGTGGTCGTCCACGATGGCCTGCTCGGCGAGCGCGTCCGACCCGGCGAAGGGTTCCTTCCCCGCTCCGAGTCCGAGCGCCAGCGGCGTCACCGCCAGGGCAAGCACCGCCAGCAGCAGCAGAACGTTGACCCGGGAGAAGCGCTTCATGCCCGCACCTCGTCCGTCGGCCTCGACAGCACACCGAGCCGGCGCAGGTCGTCTCCGCTGGTACGGGTCAGCAGGCGGATCACCAGCACCGACAGCAGCCCCTCACTGACGGCCAACGGGAGCTGGGTCACGGCGAAGATCCCGCCGAACTTCGCCAGCGCGCCGGCGAACCCGGTCGACGGGTCCGGGAACGCCAGTGCCAGCTGGGCGCTGGTGACGCAGTAGGTGGCCAAATCGCCGAGCGCAGCGGCGGCGAAGACCGCGACGTCCAGACCGCCGCCGGCCCGGCGGATCAGCGCGTAGAGCCCGTACGCCACCCAGGGCCCGACGACCGCCATCGAGAAGACGTTGGCGCCGAGGGTGCTCAGCCCGCCGTGGGCCAGCAGCACCGCCTGGAACAGCAGCACGATGCCGCCCAGCACGCTCATCACCGGTGGTCGGAACAGCACCGCCCCCAACCCGGTGCCGGTCGGGTGCGAGCATGAGCCCGTCACCGACGGGATCTTCAAGGCGGACAGCACGAACGTGAACGCGCCCGCCGCTCCGAGCAGCAGTTTCGTCTCCGGATCCTGCCGGACCTGCCGGACCAGGGCCCGGCTGCCGTGGACAACGAACGGTGCGGACACCGCGAACCACGCCGCGGCCTGCACCGGGGGTAGATACCCCTCGGCGATATGCATCGACGACCTTCCTCTCCAGCACCTCGTGGATGAGATCACCTGTCAAGGCCGGTCTCCTGGCTTCCGGATCAACGCTCGCTCCGGCCTTCCCAGGCCCGGATGGGCCCAGTGGCG
Source organism: Micromonospora sp. KC606 (assembly GCF_004348675.1). Classification (GTDB taxonomy): domain Bacteria; phylum Actinomycetota; class Actinomycetes; order Mycobacteriales; family Micromonosporaceae; genus Micromonospora. The sequence goes on from NZ_SMKN01000004.1 coordinate 42,825, forward strand.
TCGTCGGAGATCGCTACCCGGTCACAGTGGCGAGGGCCGCGCCGGTTCCTCACCGGCTTCCCGTGCACCTTGACGGCGAGAGGCTATCGGGCGGTCATCCCCGGGGCAAGCGGCCATGGTGATCCCGGGATGCCGCCGCCCGGTGGTGGCCGCCTCGCAGCCCTGATGAGAGCGGGTCGGCGGACCGTCGGAAGCATAGATCTGCCAGGCCCTCGGGACCGCCAACCGACCGTTCCGGGAGCCGACGGGGACCGGCTGCTGCCCCGCTGTCCCGTCCGGCTGACAGTGGCACCAGGAAGTGCGCCGACCCCGCCTCATCCTGGGTTGAGACACCCGCGACGCCGACGACCGGTGAGACGAAGCCGACACACCGACACGACATCTGGTGTTGTCTGATCGACGGCGGGGGCATATATGGTGTCCCACGCAGCTGGTTCGGTCGCCCCGGTGGGACGGCCGAGGCAAGAGGGAACCCGGTGCGAGTCCGGGACTGCCCCGCAGCGGTGAGTGGGAACGACCGCCGTCACCACGCACTGGGCCCCACCGGGCCTGGGAAGCGACGGCCAGTAGGCGACCGGCGACCCCGGTCTGGCCCACGAGTCCGAAGACCTGCCAGCGCGCCGTGCGCGTTCGCGGACGGCGGTCGGAGGTCGCGCGGGACGACCGACGCCAGCACGAGCCTGCCTTGCCGGCGGTCCGTTGGCGTTCTCCCATGCCCGAAGACCATCGGAGACAGTGCGAGGAGAGGCCATGACGGTCGGGCAGGAAAGGCCGGCGTCCGGTGTGGGCACACCGGAGCAGCGCCGCCAGGTGATGCAGGTGCGCAAGCGCAACGGCGACAGCGAGCCGGTGGACGTCAACAAGATCGTCAAAGCGGTCGAGCGATGGGTTGCCGACCTGGACGAGGTGGACCCGCTGCGGGTGGCCACCAAGACGATCAGCGGCCTCTACGACGGGGCGACCACCGCCGAGTTGGACAAGCTGTCGATCCAGACGGCGGCGGAGCTGATCGGCGAGGAGCCGCAGTACTCGAAGCTGGCGGCGCGGCTGCTGTCCGCGTACGTGGACAAGGAGGTCCGCGGGCAGGGCGTGGCGAGCTTCAGCCAGTCCATCCGGTACGCCCACGGCCTGGGCCTGATCGGCGACGACACCGCCGCGTTCGTGACCCGCAACGCGCGCAAGCTGGACGACGCCGTGGACCCGACGGCTGACCTGCGGTTCGAGTACTTCGGGCTGCGCACCGTCGCCGACCGGTACCTGCTGCGCCACCCCGAGTCCCGGCTGGTGGTGGAGACGCCACAGTACTGGCTGCTGCGGGTTTCCTGCGGCTTGTCCGAGACGCCGGCCGAGGCGATCGGGTTCTACCGGCTGATGTCGTCGCTGGCGTACCTGCCCAGTTCTCCGACGTTGTTCAACTCCGGCACCCGGCACACCCAGATGTCGTCGTGCTTCCTGGTCGACTCGCCCCGCGACGAACTGGACTCGATCTACGAGCGGTACCACCAGGTGGCGAAGCTGTCGAAGTTCTCCGGCGGCATCGGCATCTCCTGGTCGCGGATACGCGGTCGGGGCGCGTTGATCCGCGGTACGAACGGCCGGTCCAACGGCATCGTGCCGTTCCTCAGGACCCTCGACGCCGGCGTCGCGGCGGTCAACCAGGGCGGCCGGCGCAAGGGCGCCGCCTGCGTCTACCTGGAGCCGTGGCACCCGGACATCGAGGAGTTCCTCGAACTGCGGGACAACACCGGCGAGGAGTCCCGACGTACCCACAACCTGAACCTCGCCAACTGGATCCCGGACGAGTTCATGCGCCGGGTCGAGGCGGACGGCGACTGGTCGCTCATCGACCCGTCCGACGCGCCGGAGTTGCCCGACCTCTACGGCGAGGAGTTCGACGCCGCCTACCGGGTCGCGGAGAAGAAGGCCATCCGGACGGTCAAGGCCCGGGACCTGTACGGGCGGATGATGCGCACGCTCGCGCAGACCGGCAACGGGTGGATGACGTTCAAGGACCCGTCGAACCGGCTGTCCAACCAGACCGGCGTCCCGGGCAACACGATCCACCTGTCCAACCTGTGCACGGAGATCCTTGAGGTGAACAGCGACACCGAGACCGCGGTGTGCAACCTCGGCTCGGTCAACCTCGGCGCCCACGTCACCGCCGACGGTGTCGACTGGGAGCGGCTGCGGTCGACGGTCCGCACCGCGGTGCTGTTCCTCGACCGGGTGATCGACATCAACTACTACCCGGCCGAGCAGGCCGCGGCGTCGAACCCCCGCTGGCGACCGGTCGGGCTCGGCCTGATGGGTTTGCAGGACGCGTTCTTCGCCCTGCGCCTGCCGTTCGACTCCCCTGCCGCGAAGGAACTGTCCACCCGGGTGCAGGAGGAGATCTTCCTGACCGCCCTGGAGACATCGGCCGGGCTGGCCGAGCGGTTCGGCCCGCACCCGGCGTACGCCGAGACCCGCGCCGCCCGCGGTGAGCTGCACCCGGACCTGTGGGGCGTCGAACCCACGCAGCGTGAGCGGTGGACGGCGCTGCGATCGACGATCGCGGCACACGGCCTGCGCAACTCACTGCTGGTCGCGATCGCCCCGACCGCGACGATCGCCTCGATCGCCGGCTGCTACGAGTGCATCGAGCCGCAGGTGTCCAACCTGTTCAAGCGCGAGACGATGTCCGGCGAGTTCCTCCAGATCAACACGTATCTGGTCGGTGAGCTGAAGGCGCGCGGGCTGTGGACGCCGGCGATCCGGGACCAGATCAAGCGCGCCGAGGGGTCGGTGCGGGGAATCGCTGACCTGCCAGCCGACGTGCGGGAACTGTTCCGCACCGCGTGGGAACTTCCCCAGCGGGCGCTCATCGACCTCGCCGCCGCCCGCGCGCCGTACGTCGACCAGTCGCAGTCGCTGAACCTGTTCCTGGGCGCGCCGACCATCGGCAAGCTGTCGTCGATGTACCTCTATGCCTGGAAGTCCGGGCTGAAGACCACCTACTACCTGCGTTCGCGTCCCGCGACGCGAATCCAGCAGGCCACCGTCGCGGTCGCCCCGGCACTCGAGCCGCTCGTCGCCGCCGGCGACGACGAGGCGCTGGCCTGTTCCCTGGAAAACCCCGAGAGCTGCGAGGCCTGCCAGTGACCACGACCCACGAACCCCGCACCGTCGGTGCCGGTGAGCGGCACATGCTGCTCCACCCCGGCATGGACCTGACCCTGCGGCCGATGCGCTACCCGCACTTCTTCGACCGGTTCAAGGACGCCATCCGCAACACCTGGACCGTCGAAGAGGTCGACCTGCACTCCGACCTCGCCGACCTGGCCAAGCTCTCCCCCGCCGAGCAGCATCTGGTCTCCCGGCTGGTCGCGTTCTTCGCCACCGGCGACACCATCGTCGCCAACAACCTCGTGCTCAACCTCTACCAGCACGTCAACTCCCCCGAGGGCCGGCTGTACCTGTCCCGGCAGCTCTTCGAGGAGGCCGTGCACGTCCAGTTCTACCTGAACCTGCTCGACACCTACGTGCCCGACGAGAGGGAACGCTTCGCCGCGTTCGCCGCCATCGAGAACATCCCCTCCATCCGGCGCAAGGCCGAGTTCTGCTTCCGCTGGATCGACTCCATCTACGAGCTACGTGAGCTGAAGACCCGCGAGGATCGCAGAGCGTTCCTGCTCAACCTGATCTGCTTCGCCGCGTGCATCGAGGGCCTGTTCTTCTACGGCGCCTTCGCCTACGTCTACTTCCTGCGCTCCCGGGGCCTGCTCAACGGCCTCGCCTCCGGCACCAACTGGGTGTTCCGCGACGAATCCATGCACATGGCGTTCGCCTTCGACGTGGTGGACACCGTGCGGCGCGAGGAACCGGACCTGTTCGACGACGAGATGGCCGGCCAGGTGCGCGACATGCTCGCCGAGGCTGTCGAGTGCGAGGCGCAGTTCGCCGAGGACCTGCTCGAGCAGGGCGTCTCCGGGCTGTCCCTGACGGACATGCGCCAGTACCTGCAGCACGTGGCCGACCGCCGGCTCGCCCAGCTCGGCATCGCGCCGCTGTACGGCTCGACGAACCCGTTCGCGTTCATGGAGTTGCAGGACGTCCAGGAACTGTCGAACTTCTTCGAGCGGCGCGTGTCGGCGTACCAGGTGGGTGTCACCGGCAGCGTCACCTTCGACGACGACTTCTGACCGACGGTCGGGGGTGGACGTCGGCTCCGGCCCGCGCCCGAGCGGGCCGGAGCCGGGGGCCGTCCACGACCACCCCGACGCGCGGAAGACTAGGCTTCGGCGCATGGTGAGCTGGCGGTGGCACGGCCGGGCAGCGGACACCGCCCTGGTGCTGGTGGTCGGCCTGGTGGCCCTCACCGGCCTGATGGTGCAGTCGCGTGGCGTCGACACCGCCGCCGACTGGGCGGCGCTGCTGACCGTGCTGGCATCCTCCGGCGCGCTGTACCTGCGCCGCCGCCATCCGGTGGCGGTGGGCGTGGTGGCGCTGGCCGCCGTCGGCGCGTACGGAGCGCTGCTGCACCGGCCCGGGCCGATCATGCTGGTGTTCGTCGTGGCGCTCTACACCGTCGTCGACGAGGGGCACCTCACGGCCGCCATCGGGCTCGGTGTCGCCTCGGTGGTCGCCTTCGCCGTCGCGGACAGCTACAACCGGACAGCCGACAGCCTGAACGGAGCGACCCTGCTGCACGCCGGTTGGCTCGTCGCGGTCATCGTCGGCGTGACCCGCAACCGCCGGGCCTACCTCGCCGAGGCGCAGGCCCGGGTGCTGGCCGCCGAGCAGAGCAAGGAGGAGGAGGCCCGGCGCCGGGCCACCGAGGAGCGGCTGCGCATCGCCCGTGAGCTGCACGACGTGCTCGGTCACCACCTCTCGCTGATCAACGTGCAGGCCAGCGCCGCGCTGCACCGCCCGGACCCCACCCGGTCCGAGCAGGCGCTGATCGCGATCAAGCAGACGAGCAAGGAGACGCTGCGCGAGTTGCGCACGACGCTCGGGATCCTGCGGCGGGAGGACGAAACGCCGCCCGCGCCCGGTCTGAACCGCCTGTACGAGCTGGTGGCCACGGCCGGGCGGTCCGGGCTGGAGGTTCGCACGGAGCTGGCCGAAATCCGGCCGCTGCCACCGGAGGTCGAGGTGGCGGCGTACCGGATCGTCCAGGAGGCGCTCACCAACGTGACCCGGCACGCCGGTGCGACCGCCGCCGTGATCCGGGTCCGACCCGACGGCGACGACGTCCTGGTGGAGATCGAGGACGACGGCACCGGCGCACCGGGCAGCCCCGGCAACGGGATCATCGGCATGGACGAGCGAGCCCGGGCGCTGGGTGGTTTGCTGACCACCGGTCCCCGCCCCGACGGCGGCTTCCGGGTACGCGCCCGCCTCCCGCTCCGGCCCGCCCCGGTGCCGGCGGGAGCACCTGCACCACGATCGCAGCCGGGGGACGCGGCATGATCCGGGTGCTACTCGCCGACGACCAGACCCTGGTACGCGCCGGATTCCGGTCCATCCTTGCCGGTGAGGACGGCATCGAGGTGGTCGGCGAGGCCGCCAACGGCGCCGAGGCGGTGCGGCTCGCCCGGCAACTACGGCCGGACGTCGTCCTCATGGACATCCGGATGCCCGGGATGGACGGCCTGGCCGCCACCCCGGAGATCACCGTCAACCCCGATGTCCGCGTGATCATCCTGACCACCTTCGACCTGGACGACTACGTCTACGCCGCGCTGCGGGCCGGCGCGAGCGGCTTCCTGGTCAAGGACACCGAGCCGGCGGAGCTGATCCACGGGGTGCGGGTGGTGGCACGCGGGGACGCGCTCATCGCGCCGTCGATCACCCGCCGGCTCATCTCGGAGTTCACCGCCCGCGTCCCACATCCGGACCCGGGGCCGCGACTGAGCGCGCTCACCGGACGGGAGCGTGAGGTGATGGCGCTCGTCGCCGCCGGCCTGTCCAACGACGAGATCGCGGCACGGCTGGTGTTGAGCCCCGCCACCGCGAAGACGCACGTCAGCCGGATCATGACCAAGACCCGGGTCCGGGACCGGGCCCAGTTGGTGATCCTCGCGTACGAGTCCGGCCTGACCGTTCCCGGCTGGCTCGCCCACTCCTGACAGCAGCCTGCGGCGTACGCCCCACCGGGTCGCCACGACCCTCGGGTCGTTCACGGGCACGACCCGCGCCAGGGCCAGGTCAGCCGGTGTGGCGGGAGCGCGCCAGAGCCAGCCCACCGAGGACCACAGCGACCAGCCCCACCGCCCCGGCCACGATGCCCCCGCCCAGGCCGTTGCCGGTGCCCAGACCACCTTCGGCGGTGGCCACGACCAGGCCACCGACAGCCATGCTGATCACTCCCAGCACCAGGGCCGCGACACCCCCGCGTCGACGGTCGCCGGTGCCGAGACGCCCGGCGGAGCGGGCCAGAGCCAGCCCGCCGAGGACCACGCCGACCAGCGCCACCACGCCGGCCACGATGCCTCCGACGCGCCCCGGGCTCATGCTGTGGACACTGGCGGCGGCCGGCTGGACCGAGGCGTGCGCGGCCGGCGGTGAGCCCAGTACGAACCCGCCGACCAGCGCGGCGGCGACGAACACGTGACGGATGGACATCGAGGTTCCCTTCTGTGGCGTGACGAGTACAGCCGGGAGCCTATGTACCGGCATGGTCACGGGTCGTCATGCCGGAGTTGCCGATCGGCCTACCACCCTGGTGGTACGCCTGGTGGCCGCGTACCACTGCGGTTGCGCCGGGCGCACCGGTGCGGGGCCGGGACGTACGAGCCGCGGCCGCCGCGACTCGCGACCGGTGGCCTGCGTGCCTGGGCGCCGCCGCCCTGCCATCCTGGTGCGGTGGCGTCAGGAACCGGTGCCGGCGGACGCGAACAGGCACGGCAGTAGCCTGCGGAGGCTGCCGCTGCCGCACCAACCGATGACAGGGGTTGCCATGACCGGTCGAGCAGCGGCGTTTCTCGTCGGGCTCTCGTTGGCGGTGGCCGGCTGCGCCGGCACGGCACCGCCCGGCGATGCCGTGGCTGCGTCGCGACGTTCCGCTGGGCCGCCGACAGTCCACCCGAGCTGGGAGTCATGCGCCACCGCCACCTCCGGGCAGGAGGCCGACCCGGACAAGAGCATGGCGGCGCTCTCGTTGCCGGTTCTGGGCGACGGGTTCCAGCCGGTGACCGCGGTCGTCTGCCGGGCCGGGCCGCAACAGCGCTCCACCGGCGGCTCGGACCTGGTCGCCGTCGAGGAGCGTGCGCACGACGTGGCCGCGCTGGTGGCGGCCCTTCGGCTGCCGGACGACACGTCGCCGGTGGACGCCTGCACCCTGGAGATGCCGTTCGTGCCGTGGCTGGCGCTGCTGGACACGCACGGTCGCTGGGTACGCCCCGGCGTGCCGACCGACCCCTGCGGGAAGCCCCGCCCGGAGTTCCGCGCCGCCTACGAGCAGCTGCCGACCCGGCACGTCACCACGCGGGTGCTGCGCGAGCTGAAGTCGGATTCGGCCGCCGCCAGCGGGTGCGGCCAGCAGTGGTCGGACATGGTGTGGGCGACGGGCCAGCACGGCGGCGGACAGGACACCACCCCCGGCCCGCTGCCCGCCGGCGACGCGAAGGTTCGGGTCTGCGTCTATCGGGTTCCCGAAGGCGAGCGGGGCGGCGGAAAGCCCGCCGGTGAATTCGAGTCGGGTCGCGAGCTGCCCGCCGCACGGTGGACGGAAATCAGGCGTGAACTGTCCACTGCCGGACCAGCCGCCGAATGCGCCACGCCGGGCAGCCGATTCGCGGTGCTGCACCTGCCCGCCGGGTTCGTCTACGTGCAGGCCGACGGCTGCCGGCGGGTGCTGATCGAAAGCGGCAACGGCCCGGGCGCCATCCGCCAGGGCACGGCCAAGCTGGCGTCCCTGCTCTTCGGCCGGTGACAACCGACAGCCCGCACGGCGCCCCTCACCCCGACGAACGCACGTGGTCACCGCGGCAGCCAGGACTTGTGGGAGGCTCCGGGATCCGGTCGACGGACTCGCAGAGTCTGCCGCCGGATTGCATCTCGGCCAGACAGGCGCGTAGCTCGGCCGTTCGGCGTTCGGCCTCGGCGACCAGCTCGGCGGCCACCCGGCCCCAGTCCTGCGATCGGGGGTCAGGTGGCAGATCGGCGAAGAGATCGGCGATCTCGCGGACGGTGAGGCCGACTCGTTGGGCCAGTTTCGCGACCTTGATTCGGCAGGGTGCGGATTCGTCGAAACGACGTTGGTTTCCGCCGTCGCGCTGGGCGGTGATGACACCGGTTTTCTCGTAGAACCGAACGGCCGACGGCGCGACATCGGCATCGCGGGCGACGTCACCGACGGTGAAAACGGCTTCGAGTGCGGGGATGACGGCATGACTCACGTCACGAGCGTGCCATGCACCGAGACTTGACCTCAACATATGTTCAACCGGCAGCGTGACTGGCATGACCGATCAGAGAACCGCAATGGACGCAAACCGGCCAGAGCCGCTCCGTCTCGTCGTCGTGGTGGCCAGCATCCGTGACGACAGGATCGGCCGCGTCGTGGGCGACTGGGTGATGGAACAGCTCCCTGGGGATGTTCGCGCCCAAATGGTGGATCTCGCCGATCTCCACCTGCCACCTGACTCGGAACTGCAGCCAGGCGGCGGGCAATCGACGCCGGTGTCGGATCTGATGGCCGCCGCGGACGGCTTCGTGATCGTCACCCCCGAGTACAACCACTCCTACCCTGCGAGTCTCAAGCGCTTCGTGGACTGGCACTATGCCGAGTGGCAGTTCAAGGCTGCCACGGTGGTGCCGTATGGCGTACAGGGTGGGCTGCTCGCCGGCGAGTACCTTCGTCCGGTCTTCGCCGAACTCTCCGTGGTCACCACCCGTCGGATGGTCGCGCTCCGCGCGCCATGGGCGTACCTGACGGAAGGCCGCTATGTCGCGCCCAGCGGAGAAGACGACGCGGTACAGGATGCCGTCCGCGAGTTGACCTGGTGGGCCGGCGCGCTGCGGGACGCCCGGCGGCGACGCCCGTTCGGCAGCGTCGGCGACACCGAAAAGACCGCAGACACGACGGCGGTCTCCTGGGTGGCGGCACAGCCCGAGACCGTCGCCCCCGAGGCTGTCGCCGACCTCGCCGCAAACGCCCTCGTCGTCGGGCTCGGCACCAGCACCCGCGAAGCACACGAGACCTTCCAGATCGTGGACCACACCACCCGGGCGCTGATCGACCACGGTTTCCGGATCCTGGCGGTGCTCGACAACCAGCGCGTGGGTGACCTCTACGACCGCTACGTGCGCGGTGAGGACATCGACATCGACTCCTCGCTGCGGCAGGCCTGGGGTCCCTGGCAGACGAGCGAGATGCGGGACGCCCTCACCTGGCTCCGGCACCGCAACGCGAGCCAGCCCGACGATCCGGTACGGGTGATCGCAGTCGGCGGTGCGGGGATGCTACCGAGCGACTACGACCGCGTCCTGGACCTGATCGCGGCCATCGCCCCGGCCGAGGTGCCACCGGTCCGTGAGCTTCTCGACGTCATTCGCACCGCTCACGAGAGTGGCGAGCACGTGCAGCGAGCCCGGGGCACCCATCCCGGCACTCCCTTCGTGGAACTCGCGCGCACGGCGCGGGCGATCGCCGGGCGGCTCGACGGCGGGGCGGAACGCGACGAGGCCGTGCGGCTGCTCGATGGGATCGTCGAGCACCACGCGAACGCGATCGGGTTGGGACACGACGTGGAACGCGAGGAGAGAGCCGCCGCCGAACGAATCCTGGAACGGCACCGACGCACCGGCGATCGGATCGTCCTCTGGGAGGGCAGCGCCCACGTCGCCGCGCACCGCGGTGTCATGCTCGGCTCCCATCTGCGGGAAGCCCTCGGAGAGCAGTACGTCGCCGTTCACGTCACGTTCGGCCACGGTCTGGTCGGCGCCATCGAGATTCCGTCGCCGGCCCCCGGTTCACTCGAGGACCTCATGTTGGCCGCCGGTGGCGAGCGGACGATGATCCTGGACGCTGAGGTCCCGGCCGACGTGGCCGCCCGACTCGGCGCGCCGTGGCGGACGAGGCTGATCTCCGGGATGTACGACCCCGATCACGACGCCGAGCACTACTACGACCTGCCCTCGCTGCGAGACAGCTTCGACGCCGTCGTCTTCGTCCGCACCGTCACCCCGACTCGGCCGCTACCTCCTGGCCCCACGGCCTGACCGTCACGTCGCCTGCCGGCCCGGCGTAACCCTCTGTTGGGCCGGCAGGTTCCAGCCGAGGTGCGCCGGGCAGGCGGTCCTGCGGGGCGCGACGCGGGGGTGAGTCCTCGGGCGTGTCGGCCTCGATCGGGTGGCGTCCGCCAGCGCGCCCCTGCGGGCACTCGACGGTACGTACCGTCGGTGTGAGGCGGCGGAGAGGCTGGCCGCCGTCTCCAGCCCGGCCATGTCGCATCCCTGGTCCACCGGGCCCACCCCCGCCCGCCTGGTGATCAGGCGCCCCCACGAGGAAGGTCTGCGGATGACAGCGTCGGGCCGCAGGAGCAGTGTCACGGGCACGAGGGCTCGCCTGGTCCGTTCGTTGGGGGTCGCGGTCCCGGCCGTACTGGCGATTCTGGTCCTCCGGAGCGCCCGTCGCCACGCGATGGCCAGCACCGGCAGCACCGCCGACATCGACGACTGGTATCCGGTGGACGAGCCGGGCGACCGGCTGTCTCTCGAACCGCAGGCGTTGTCTGCGGGAGAGACCGCCGTCGCAGACACCAGCCGGTAGGGCGACTGCCGTGGCGAGCCGGTGACCAGCGGTGCCCACGGGCCGGCGCGGATCCGGAGGGTCGCGCCGGAACCCGATCGCCCTGCCGATCCGGACCAGATCCTCCTGCGGGTCGCCGCCGATCCGACGGCACGGGTCAGCTACATCCGACTCGCCGGACCCATTTGTGCCGGTACTGTGGCATTACTCCGTTTAATAGCAGAAGGGGCATTCGCCCTATCTCCGACACCACAACGAGGCGAGCGAGATGTCGAAGCGGACGGCGCAGCCGGAGCGAGACCACGGGCCGGCGGTGCTCGTTCCGGCCATGTCCGGCGGCTATCCGGGGCCGCTGCGGCGGCCGGTGCCCGGCGCATCGCTGATCAAGTTCCTGGCCACCACCGATCACAAGCAGATCGGGCTGCTGTACCTGCTCACGTCGTTCGGGTTCTTCGTCGCCGCCGGGGTGCAGGCGATGCTGATCCGCGCCGAGTTGGCCCGCCCGGGGCTGCAGTTGCTCTCCGCCGAGCAGTACAACCAGTTGTTCACCTCGCACGGCGCCGTGATGCTGCTGCTGTTCGCCACCCCGGCGGCGTTCGGGTTCGCCAACTACATCGTGCCGATCCAGATCGGCGCACCCGATGTCTCGTTCCCCCGGCTCAACGCCCTCGCGTACTGGCTGTACCTCTTCGGCGGGCTGATGGTCATGGGCGGGTTCATGACGCCGAGCGGCTCGGCCGACTTCGGCTGGACCGCCTACACCCCGCTGAGCAGCGTCGAGCACTCGCCGGGCGTCGGCGCGAACATGTGGGTCGTCGGGCTAGCCGTCTCCGGTCTGGGCACGATCCTCGGCGCGGTCAACCTGATCACCACGATCCTGACCCTGCGCGCCCCCGGCATGACCATGTTCCGGATGCCGATCTTCACCTGGAACATGCTGGTCACCAGCCTCCTGGTGATCCTGGTCTTCCCCCTGCTCGCCGCCGCCCTGCTGGCGCTGATGGCCGACCGGCTGCTCAACGCCCACGTCTACGACGCGGCCACCGGCGGGCCGATGCTCTGGCAGCACCTGTTCTGGTTCTTCGGCCACCCCGAGGTGTACATCATCGCGCTGCCGTTCTTCGGCATCGTCACCGAGATCATCCCGGTCTTCTCCCGCAAGCCGTTGTTCGGCTACAAGGGTATGGTCGCCGCCACGATCTTCATCGCCGGCTACTCCATGATCGTCTGGGCGCATCACATGTTCGCCACGGGACAGGTGCTGTTGCCGTTCTTCGCCGCCACCACCTTTCTCATCGCCGTGCCGACCGGGGTGAAGTACTTCAACTGGCTCGGCACTCTGTGGAAGGGGCAACTGACGTTCGAGACGCCGATGCTGTTCTCGATCGGCTTCCTCGTCACCTTCCTGCTCGGCGGGCTGACCGGCGTGCTGCTGGCGAGCCCACCGGTGGACTTCCACATCCATGACAGCTACTTCGTCGTCGCGCACTTCCACTACGTCGTGTTCGGCACGGTGGTCTTCGCCCTCTTCGCCGGCATCTACTTCTGGTTTCCCAAGATGACCGGCCGGCTCATGGACGAACGCCTCGGCAAGATGCACTTCTGGACGATGTTCGTCGGCTTCCACGGCACCTTCCTGATCCACCACTGGCTCGGAACGCAGGGCATGCCCCGCCGCTACGCCGACTACCAGCCCCAGGACGGCTTCACCTGGATGCACATGCTCTCCAGCGTCTCGTCGTTCGTGCTCGGCGCGTCCACGCTGTTCTTCATCTGGAACGCCTGGAAGTCCTGGCGATACGGCGCCAGGGTGGCCGTCCAGGATCCGTGGGGCTTCGGCAACTCCCTGGAGTGGGCCACCAGTTGCCCACCCCCGCTGCGCAACTTCGACTCGATGCTGCGCATCCGCTCGGAACGGCCCGCCTTCGACGCGAAGTACGGATCGCACGTCGCGGACCTCGGCCGCGACCTGCCACAACGCGACGTCAAACCCCGGCAGACACTGCGCGAGGAACTACACCACGAGGAAGAGGTTCCTGAGTCGCCCAGCGCGCAGGGCGCGTACGGTCCTCGCGAGGCGACCGACTACCGACCCGCCCCGGAGTCCGGCGCCCGCCCGGTGGAGGTGCCCGACCCCGACGACATCCGACGGCCCAGCTTCGACCAGACCGACGAACCCGACCGCGATCCGTGGGGTGGACAACGCAGCCCCACGGATCCCGACGACCGATGGCGACGTCCAGACGGCGACGCCGGCACCGAAGGGCGATAGCACCCGACGGGCGACGCCGCCATCGGCCGCTGCCGGGTGCGGGCCGACGTGAACCCGCAGGCGAACGGCCGAGACGGTGATCGGATGAGCTCCGCCGGGACGGGTGCCCGTCCCGGCGGATCCCGTCATCTCAGGTAGGCGGCGAGGCCGAGTTGCTGGTTGCGCAGCGCGGTGGACACGACGCCGGCGATCTGACGGGCGCCCGCAGCCTCGAAGTGGGTGTGGTCGTTGCAGAAGAACGCGCCCACCGCACCCCGGGTGTAGTCGCCGTTGTTCGGGCACAGGCCGAGCCTGTTGTAGAGCGTGTAGCTCAACCGGTGCAGGTCGATGACCGGCACGTTGCCGTTCGCGGCGGCCGCGTCGAACGTCTCGGTCAGGAAGCCCCGGTTGCCGACCGCCGTGTTCCCGTTGCACCTGATCGCGGCGACGGGCGTGAGAAAGACCGGGTGGGCGCCACGCTCGCGGGCCGCCCGGGCCATGACCCCCAGCAGTTCCTTGTACCGGGCCGACCCCACGTGCCGGGGGCAGGTGCTCGTCCCGTCGTTGATGCCGAACTGGATGAACAGGTAGTCGCCCGCCTTCATGCCGGTCGACCGGTCGAGCATGGCCCGCCAGCGGCTCGAATAGGTGGCCGGGCTGACGATGCACTCACCGGCGGAGTTCTTGTTGCTGGTGACGTTCGGGTCGTACAGCCAGGTTTGGATGCTGCGGCCACCGACCGCGCTGTTGACCACCGTGACACCGCTGGTGAAGTACGGCGCGAACTGGCCACCCCAACCGGCCGGGCAGGTAGCGCCGCCGGACGGGTTGGCCATGGTGGAGTCGCCGGCCAACCACACGGTCACCCGGCCCGACGGCGGAGAGCTGCTGGGCGACGCGGGTGGGCTGCTCGGCGACGCGGGTGGGCTGCTCGGCGACGCGGGTGGGGTCGACGGCCCGGCGCACGGCGACACGGTGGGCGTGGGCGTGCCCCCGCACACCGTGCCGTTGAGCGCGAACGTCGACGGCACCGGGTTCGTCGTCGTCCAGGAGCCGTTGAACCCGAAGTTCACCGTCGCGTTGGTCGGGATGGCGCCGTTGTGGCCGGCGTTCGTGGCCGCCACAGCGGTTCCGCTCTGGGTGACCGTGGCGTTCCACGCCTGGGTGACGCCCTGGCCCGTGGCGAAGGCCCAGGTGAGCGTCCAGCCGGTGATCGCGTCGCCGTAGTTGGTGATGGTGACGTCGGCACCGAAGCCGCCCTGCCACTGGTTGGTCACCCGGTAGTCGACCCGGCATCCGGGTGCGGCCGCGGCCGCCAGCGAACCGGTCACGACGTAGCCGCCGGCCAGGGTCACCAGCACGGTCACGATCAGTGCCGCGGTACGTCGTATCGACACTCGCATAGCCGTTCCCCTCACCCTGCGACCAGTTGCCAGTGCTGGTGCATGCGGCCGTTGTCGCTCCACTGCGCCAGAGCGGCGCCCTCGGCTGTGGACCCGCCCGGCACCTCGAGCACCTTGCCGCTGTTACGGTTGACGAGCTTGCTGAACCCGCCCCCGGCGTCCACGATCTGCCAGTGCTGGTTGGTGCCGCCGTTGTCGCGGTACTGGATGACCGCCGCGCCGTCGCTTGTGGATCTGGCGTTCACGTCGAGCACCTTGCCGCTGGCGACGTTGACCAGCTGGCTGAAGCCGCTGCCGGCGTCCACGACCTGCCAGCGTTGGCCGGTAGCGCCGGTGTCGGTGGCCTGGACCGCCGCCGCGCCGTCGGCGGTGGAGTTGTCGCTGATCGCCAGCACCTTTCCGGTGCCGCGATTGACCACTTTGTACTGACGGGTGGGCACGGTCGTGCCGAGGCGGGCGGCGACGATCGGGGTGAGTCGGTCGGCGATCATCCGGTGACCGAGGTCGTTGGGGTGCACGGCGTCGCCGAGCCCCTCGGCGGTCAGCCAGCCGTCGGTGTTGATGAAGTGGACGTTGCTGTCACCGGAGTTGTTTACCGCCCGCACGGCGGCCTGTGTCTCCGTCACGTACCGGCCGCGGAAGGTCTTCAGCGCGAGGATCGCCGCGTTGGGATACTTCGCGCGGATGTTGCGGATGAAGGTTGTGTACGAGGCCTGGAACGTAGCGCCCGACACGCTGTGCCCGACGTCGTTCGTGCCGAGGTTGACGACCACCGCGTCGGCCCGGTAGCGGGAGAAGTCCCACGGGGTCGAGCTGCCGGCGTCGAGGTTGAAGTACCGTCTTTCCATTCCCCAGCAACCGTCCGGCGCGGCAACCAGGCAGGCTCCGCCAATGGCGATCTGGGTGTGTTCCACGCCGAGGCGTTCCCCGACCAGCCACGCGTAGTCCGTCAGGGCCAGTTTGGAACTGCCCGTGCCCGCGGTGATCGAGTCGCCGACGAACTCGACCAGCTTCGGCGCCACCGGGAGCGCGTACGTACGGGCGCCAGCGTCCAGCGTCAGCCCGGTGAACACGGCGTCGCCGTTGTACGAGCCGGCCCGCTGCCGATAGGACACGACCAGCGTGTGGTTGCCGGCGCGCAGCGGGGTGGGGGTCAGGTTCACCGTCCCGCTGACATTGCGGTAGTGAACGAAGGGGCCGCCGTCGATGCTGGCCCAGAACTCCACCGCGTTTCGTTGCTTGAGCCGCACGGTCGTGCCGGTGAAGCCGGTGCGCAGGTACGCCCCGGCCCAGTTCGACGCGAACGCGGCGGTCGAGCTGCGGTCCCAGCGGCCGATGAAGGAGATGTTCGGGTCCGACGTGGACCCGTCCCCAGGCGCGGCGTGGGCGGGGGCCACCGCCGCGACCGCCGCGGCGGCCGTGACCGCCAGGGCGACCACGGTGGTGGTGATGGTACGGAACAGGCGTTTCGATGACCGCATGTGATCGTCCTCCCGATGCCCTCCGGAAACCAGCCGGAAAGCGCTTGCCGTACGATAAATAGCGACGCCGATCGATGTCGATCGGATGGTCGCCGGGCGGTCGATTCGTTGCGCCGGACGGCATTCGCGCGCTGGGTCGACCTGCGAGCGGTCGGCGGCACGCACCGACGATGACCGCCCCACCCGGACCGACCCCGACGCGGACGGTTCGGGCGGGCCGCGTCATGCCAGCAGCTCGCCCGAACGCTACGTCCGCCACAGTCGAACGTGGTTTCACCCGACTGCCAGCGACACCCCGAGCGCCGTCATCACCGTGGCGACCGCCCCGTCCACGACCCGCCACGCCGCCGGACGGGCGAGCAACGGCGCCAACCGGCGGGCACCGAGCCCCAGACCGGCGAACCACAGCAGGCTCGCCGTCGCCGCTCCGGCTCCGAACGCCCACCGGTTCGGGTCATGGTGGGCAACCGTTCCGAGCAGCACCACCGTGTCGAGGTAGACGTGCGGGTTGAGGAACGTGAATGCCAGGCAGGCCAGCACCGTCGCGCGCAGGGTGGCCGGCGGGCGGTCGAGCGGGGTGAGGGCGGCGGGTCGCAGGGCCCGGCGCGCCGCCAGCACCGCGTACCCGAGCAGGAACGCCGCACCGCCCCACCGCACCGCGGCCAGCACGGCGGGCGCGTCCGTCAGGACCGCGCCCAGGCCGGCGATGCCGGCGGCCATCAGCGCCGCGTCGGCGACCACGCAGATCGCCACGACGGGCAGGACGTGTTCGCGGCGCAGCCCCTGGCGCAACACGAAGGCGTTCTGCGCCCCGATCGCGACGATCAGCGCGAGGGAGAAGCCGAAACCGGCAAGCATCGAACCCACGTTCTCCACGCTAGGACGGCCTTGCTCTGCACTCCAGCTAAAGTTACTTCAGTAGCATTAGAATGCCTTATGGCGCTCGACCCGGTGCAACTCGCGACGTTCCAGTCGGTGATAGAACACGGCAGCTTCGACGCCGCGGCGCGGGCCCTGCACGTCACCCCATCCGCGGTCAGCCAACGCATCAAGGCGTTGGAGGAGGTGGTCGGGCAGGTGCTCGTACGCCGGGCCCGTCCGTGCGTGCCGACGGACGCCGGCCGACCACTGGTGCGCCTCGGCGGCCAGATGGCGCTGCTGGAACACGAGGCCCTCAATGCCGCACGCGGCGCGCTCAGCGGTCACGCCCGCACCCGAGTGGCCGTCGTCGTCAACGCGGACTCCCTCGCCGGCTGGTTCCTGCCGGCGCTGACCGCCCTGCCGGACGTGATCTTCGAGCTGCACACCGACGACGAGGGGCACACGGCCGATCTGCTGCGCGACGGCACCGTGATGGCCGCGGTCACCACCGAACGGGTCGCCGTGCAGGGCTGCCGCGTGCGACGACTCGGCGCCATGCGCTACCTCGCCGTCGCCGCACCCGCCAACCACACGGCGTGGTTCGCCGGGCGTGACCGCGCGGCGGCGTTCGCCACCGCACCCATGATCCGCTTCAACCGCAAGGACACCCTGCAGCACCGCTTCGCCCGCACGATCACCCGACACGAGGTCGACCCGCCGACGCACTGGGTGCCAGCGTCGGCGAGCTTCACCGAGGCGATCCGCCTCGGCCTCGGCTGGGGCCTCGTGCCCGAGGCGGTTGCCCGCGCCGACATCGCCGCTGGCCGCCTCGTCGAGCTGACCGGCGGCAGCCACCATCTCGACGTGCCGTTGTACTGGCAGTACTGGCGCCTGGAGTCGCCGGTGCTCTCGGCGCTGACAGCGGCGGTCCGGACAACCGCCGCTGCCGCCCTGCGCTAGAGGCACCGGAGCGCGCTCTGGCTGACTCCTGTCGTCGGTCCGGCCTGTTCCGCCCCTACCCCTGTTCGCCGGAGGGGGCGGTGAGGGTTACGCCGAGCCGGGCCGGGACGCCGAAGTTGGGCGTGCCGTCGGCGTTCCAGGTGAACTTCTGCGCCCGGGTGGAGCGGTTCATGTCGCAGCCGCCGCTGGCGGAGCTGTTGGCGTGGTAGACGATCCAGTCTTCGGTGCCGTCCGGGGACTTGAAGAAGCCGTTGTGGCCGGGTGCGTAGACGCCGTTCGCGTCGTTGCGTAGGAACACCGGGTTCGGGTGCTTGGTCCAATGCCCCGGGTTCATCGGATCACTGCCGGTGAGGGTCAGCAGGCCGAGCTTGTAGTCGGGTCCCCAGCAGGCGCTGGCGGAGTAAACGATCATGACCCGTCCGTTGTGGTACAGCGGTTCGGGCCCTTCGTTGACCGGATGGGTCTGCCGCTCCCAGCTCAGCGTCGGCGAGCTGAGCCGCACCCGGGAGCCGGTCACCGTCCATGGGTTGCTCAGCCGCTGGATGAAGTTGCTCTGCCCGGCACCGGCACCGCCGTACGTACCCATCAGATAGAGGTTGCCGTTGGCCTGCAACACGCTGGCGTCCAACTGCCAGTCGTTGCCCAGGTCCGCCTTGAACGTGTAGGGGCCCATCGGGTCGGTGCCGGCGCTCTCCAGCACGTGCAGGCGCTGCGTCGGGTTGAAGTCGGCCACGTTCTGCCCGGCCACGTAGTACAGGTACCAACGTTGGCCGTTCGGGCCGTTGAGCAGGTGGAACTCCGGCGCCCACATGTTGCAACAGCCGTTGGCCCGTCCGGCCAGGTTGAACACCACCTGGTCAGCGGCGCCGACCAGGCCGCCGAGCGTACGCGACCGGCGCATCGTGATCGTCGAGTTCCAGGTCGTCGTGGCCAGGTAGTAGTAGCCGTTGTGGTACTGCAACCACGGGTCGGGCCCGTTCAGCTTGATCGGGTTCGTGAACGTGTTCGGCGACGGCGTCCCGGTCGGCCCGCCGCCGGCCACGTTGACGAGTTGCCACTGCTGGTTGATGCCGCCGTTGTCGGTGTACTGCGAAATCCGCGCACCGTCGACGGTGGACCGTTCCCACACGTCGAGCGCCTTGCCGCTGTTCCGGTTGATCAGTTTGACGAAGCCGCCTGTGGTGTCCAGCACCGAGAACTGCTGGTTCGTTCCGTTCAGGTCGCTCCACTGCACGATGTTGGCGCCGTCGGCCGTGGAGAAGTTGTAGATGTCGAGAACCTTGCCACTGTGCCGGGCGCGAAGGCGGTGGTACCCGCCACCGGAGCTGACGAACTGGAACTGTTGGCTCGCCTGGCTGCCACGGGTGGTCTGCACCAGCCCCGCGCCATCGGCGGTGGATCCCCCACTGATGCTCAACGCGAGACCGCTGTGCCGCGACACGATCTGGTACCAGGCATTCGGATCGATGGTCACCGCGTACGCGTCGCCGTGGCCCACCACGACGGCCGACGCCACGGCGACGGTGCCGACCACAGCCATTGTGATGGTGCGCCACAACCGCCGACGCCCGACCGCGCCAAGTCTGCTCATCAAAGGTTCCTTCCTCCGTAGGGAGAGTTTCGGGCGAAGCATTGAGTTAGCGTTAACAATCAACCGCGGCGTGACGTTGATTCGCTGCGGGTCTGGCAGGTGCGGAGGCGCCGAAGAGCCGTCTCCGGCTCGCGGGCGCACCGTGACTGACCGGAGGGCCCATGGTGGGCAGGGAGCACCACGGTTCCCGCGAGACCGACATCGGGCCGCAGTCTGGCACCGGGATGCAGCGTCGTTGGCGACGCCAACATCCGCGTCCCGCGACGCGAGGTTTTCCTCGGGAGTGTCCATTGGAGACACCGCGTTCACGGCTGCCCGAAGCCGTGAGCGCGAAAGCCAGTGTTCGAACCTTGTCACGCGTGGCGCCCTTGCAACGCTGCAAGTAGGATGCAGCGACACTCCTCACTATGCAAGAGCAGCACCTCGCCGACCTCACGGATGGCCGAGCTCGCCCGTGTCGAACCGGAACCCGCCGAGCGGGCGGCGTCTCGACAGCTGGGCCCGGGCCAGCCCGGCGAGGTGGAAGCGGCGTACCAGGGCCGCCCGGTTGGTGACGCCGACCTCGCTGAACAGGTGGGACGGGTGCATCTCCAGCGCTCAGCGCGGGGGTTCCCGGCAGACGCGCGGCGGGTGGGTCAAGGGTGGGCGGCGTCGGCGCCGGACCGCAGCCGGGGCTGCCGGCTCCGGTCCAAGACGTCCAGCAGCCGAGCCGTCGCCGCGGCCACGGAGTGCGGTTCGCGGCACTGCGTTTCGGACGCCAGCCGCAGTGCCGTGGCGCATTCGGCGGCCGCCAGGCTCCCGATCGGTCGTCGGAGCGCCTTGACGGGACGCCTTGTGCGCCGGGGCCGCCGGAACGTGTCCGGCGGCCCCGGCGCTCGTGGTCATCAGTGGACGACGACCGGCGTCCTCGGGTGGCCCCCGGGCTGGTCGTCCAGCAGGTGCGACCGCTCACGCCGGCGGGGCAGGAACGCCGCCGGGATGATCGTCACGAGCGCCAGCGCGAACGCCACCCAGAACGTCGTGGCGAACGAGTTGGCGGCGAAGTCGAGCCCGCGTTCGATGAGTGACGGGTCGACCGGGAACTGCTGGAGCAGTTCCGGCCGCTGCTGCGCGGCGATGGCCAGCCCCGCCTCACTGATCGGTTCGCCGCTCGGATCGGTCGCGCCGGGAATCGGCCGGGACCCGTTCAGCTCGTTGGTGAGGATCACCGACATCACCGCGGCGCCGACGGAGCCGCCGATCTGCTGGAGGATGTTCACCAGCGTGGAGCCGCGAGCCACGTCCTGGCCGCTCAGCGTCTTCAGCGCCGAGGTCATGATCGGCATCATCGTGCCGCCCATGCCCAGGCCCATCACGAACAGCGAGCCGCAGAGCAGCACGTACGAGGTGTTCGGGTCG
Source organism: Micromonospora sp. KC606 (assembly GCF_004348675.1). Lineage (GTDB taxonomy): Bacteria > Actinomycetota > Actinomycetes > Mycobacteriales > Micromonosporaceae > Micromonospora. Next base: position 63,505 of record NZ_SMKN01000004.1, read on the forward strand.
ACCTGCGTGAAGGTGAACAGCCCGGCGACGATCAGCAGCAGCGCGAACGGCACCGTCCGGCCGACCGGCACCTTGTCGGCCAGCACCCCGGCGATCGGCATGGTCACCATCGCGCCGATACCCTGCGGCGCCATCAGCAGGCCGGCGGCCAGGGTGGACTCGCCGCGCACCTGCAGGAAGTAGCTCGGGAACAGCAGGCCGGCGCCCATGAAGGCGATGATGAAGACGAACATGGTCACTGCCGCGACGGTCAGCCTGCGGTTGCGGAACAGTCGCAGGTCCAGCAGTGGGTGCTGCGGCTTGAAGGAGTAGACGACGAACGCCAGTACCAGCGCGGCGCCGATCAGCATGGGCGCCCAGACCGTCGGGTCGGCGAAGGTGCCGGTCTCCGGCAGCGAGGAGACGCCGTAGAGGAACAGGGCGAGCCCCGGCGAGAGCATCAGCATGCCGAGGAAGTCGAACGACTCCGACGGCTCGGGGTTGTCCTTCGGCAGGGCCAACTGCGCGTAGATGAGCGCGATGACGCCGATCGGCAGGTTGATCAGGAAGATCCAGTGCCAGCTCGCCACGTCGATCAGCCAACCGCCGAGGATCGGGCCGCCGATCGGGCCGAGCAGCATCGGGATGCCGAGGACGGCCATCAGCCGGCCGATCCGGTGCGGCCCGGCCGCCCGCGTCATGATCGTCATGCCGAGCGGCATGAGCATGCCGCCGCCGAGGCCCTGCAACACGCGGAACGCGATCAGCTCCCCGATGGTGTCGGCGGTGGCGCACAGGCCGGACCCGATCGTGAACAGCGCCAGGGCGATCATGTAGAGGCGTTTGGTGCCGAACCGGTCGGCGGCCCACCCGCTGAGCGGGATGACCGTGGCCAGCGCGAGCGTGTAGCCGGTCATCGTCCAGGCGACGCGGGCGTAGGACGCGCCGAACTCGCTCTGGAATGTCGGCAGCGCGACGCTGACGACCGTCACGTCGAGGATCGACATGATCGCGCCGAGCACCACAACGCCCGCCACCTTGAGAACTGCGGCGTCGAGCTTGTCCGATGACGCGACAGGCTGTGGGGTCGCGGCAGATTGCTGCGTCACGAAGTCTCCTGAAGGGAATGGCCGGGTAACCGGGTCAGCGGTGGTGCCGGCACGACGCCTGCCGGGACAGGCGTGGCGTGCGGAGGGGGAAGCCCGCAGCGCAGACTAGTCGCCGCCGCCGACACTCCGCCTCCGGGTTTAGCGGACAGCAGATGGATTGAGGAGTGTTCCTCATCACGGCGCCGCGTCAGCCTCGATTACCGGTCCGGGCTCGGGTTGTGCTCGCACAGTTCCTCCCGATCGCGCGCCACGCCGGGCCTGGCTCGATTCACGCGCTCGCCGACCCGATCCGGCCCAGGTCCGCCAATGCCAGTTCGATGCGGCCGGCCTCGGGCGCGCGGGGCTTACCTCCGACGGCCACGACTCAGCGACGCGATACGGTCGCACGCTGCGAGTCGGACAGCATCCAATGTGGTCAGACCAGAGCACGAGCCCACGGCTGGGCTGCCCGTTCGGCGGAGCCGCCACGTCACGGCGGAGCGTTGCCCTGCTGTTCGCGGCGCCCGCCGCCGCGTTGGACGTGCACATCGTGACGTCGACGTGCTCGACAACATCCTCGACGCGGTCGAGTCGGCCGCCGCCGGTCGGTCGGCGGGCCAGCCCGATGCCGGACGCGACGATCGCCAAGCACCGGCCGCCGGTAGCATCCCCGGGCTCGGCGGCGTGTACGCCGGCCCGGACGGAGCCTGGGTGCTTCCGGGCCGCGTCTCCTGAAATCGTGACGCGCGAAGACCCCGGGCGGGGCGGCGGAAGCCGAGCGGCGGCGAGGCATGGCCTCGCCGCCGCTCGTGCCGGAGCAAATCCCGGGTCAGAGCGACGCCCATCGTGTCCGCCCCGCCGACGAGGACGACTGGATCGCGCTGCGCCGAGCCCTGGACACCGCGATCGAGCGCTGCCACCAGGATCCAAACACCTCCCTGGCCAGGTCGGTCGTCACCGCGCCAGGGCCGGAAACGCGCGCAACCCAGGACGACAGCGACGGGGCGATCGCCGGCCGGCCCCGCCCCTGGTCCAGCCGACTCAGCTCACCCATCGGTCGCGATTGCCGCGACGGCGGCGTGCGGCCGTTGGGTGCCTTCGCTGGGCCGCTGCAGGCGCTCAACCTCCGTGAAGCCGGCTCGCGCCAGTCGCTCCGAGAACTCCTCAACGGGCCAGCGATAGGCGGTCACGACCTTGTGGTCGAAGGCGGCGACCTCGTCACCTACGAAGATACCAAGCACCAACGTTCCGGCCGGGGCCACTACTCGCCGGAACTCAGCGAGCACGCCGTCGAGATCTTGCGGCGGCGAATGGATCAACGAACCCCAGGCCAGGATGCCGGCGATCGAGTGGTTGGCGACGGCGAGATCTTTCATCGACCCGATTTGGTAGCTACCGCTCGGGTGGGCTGCCTGGGCATGGGCGATGAACTCGGGGACTATGTCGATTCCCGTCGCGTTGACGCCCAGCCTACGAAGGTAATCGGTGATATGGCCCGGCCCGCAGCCCAGATCGAGCACCGCGCCAGGTCGGCCCGCCAGGTGTCGCCCGATGAAGGCGAGGTCGTCGGCGTGTACCTGCTGGCTTGTACCGAACAGCTCGACGTAGAGCTCCGCGATTGACGCATATGCCTGCCGGACCTGCACCATGTTCACCACGCGACTGTACGGCTCTCGGACGACAGAGCAGGCCGGGGCCAGCGCGGGAACGTGCGTCGACTGTCGGACCTCTTCGTCGCCAGAACCGTTACGGTAACCAATGTTTGGTCCTGTTGACATGGTGGCCGGTCGTCCAGTTAGCTGGCCCAAGGGTTAGTGGAAACGTATCGACGCTCGTCCGACCCGTCGCCACTCGGGGTGCGGGCCCGTGGGAGCCGTGCTCAGCGAGCCGCACCTCGCCCCTCCCTTTTCTCGCTCGCTACCACGGTCGCCCCAGGCCGGCCAGTCCGCTCACCGTTCCACGAGGAGGCAGCACGATGTTCACCTCTCGCATACGCGCGGGCACTATTGCCGTACTCGCCGCCGCATCGCTGGTCCTGGCCGCCTGCGGCGCCGACTCCGACGACAGCGCTGGCGACGGCAATACCCTCCGGCTCTGGCACTACGAGGGCCCGAACAGCGCGATGGGCATCGCCTGGGCCGAGGCGATCAAGCAGTTCGAGGCATCTCACCCGGGCGTCAAGGTGCAGTTCGAGGCGAAGGGCTTCGAACAGATCCGGCAGAGCGCCAACATGATCCTCAACTCGGACCAGGCGCCCGACATCATGGAGTACAACAAGGGCAACGCGAGCGCCGGCCTGCTCGCGACCCAGGGGCTGCTCACCGACCTCAGCGAGGAGGCGGGCAAGCGCGGCTGGGACAAGATCGGTCCCAGCCTGCAGACCACCTCGCGGTACGACGACAAGGGTATTATGGGCGACGGCAACTGGTACGGTGTGCCCAACTACGCCGAGTACGTGATGGTCTACTACAACAAGGACCTCTTCGCGAAGCACAAGGTGCAGGTGCCCACGACGCTCGCCGAGTTCGAGGCGGCGATGGACGCGTTCGTGAAGGCCGGCGTCACCCCGCTGTCGGTCGGCGGCGCCGAGTACCCGGCGCAGCAAATCCTTTACGAGCTCGCCCTCACCAAGGCGGACCGCTCTTTTGTGGACAGCTTCCAGCTCTACAAGGGCAAGGTCGACTTCAAGGGACCGGAGTTCACCCACGCGGCCACCACGTTCGCCGACTGGGTGAAGAAGGGGTACATCGCGGAGAACTCGGCCGGCATCAAGGCCGAGGACATGGGCGTGGCGTTCACGCAGGGCAAGTTTCCGATGGTCATTTCCGGCAGCTGGTGGTACGGCCGGTTCGTCGCCGAGGCGAAGTTCCAGTGGGGCACGTTCCTCTTCCCCGGCAACACGCTGCATCCCGGCTCCGGCGGCAACCTGTGGGTCGTACCGAAGAACGCGAAGAACAAGAGCCTCGCGTACGACTTCATCGACATCACGATGAAGCCGGAGATCCAGAACCTGCTCGGCAACTCCGGCGGCGTGCCGGTGCTGGCCGATCCGGCGGCGATCACCGACGCCAAGAGCAAGGAGCTGATCGACAACTTCAGCAAGGTCTCGTCGACGGACGGCCTGGCGTTCTACCCGGACTGGCCGGCGCCCGGCTACTACGACGTGCTCGTGGCCGGCGTCCAGCACCTGATCAACGGGACGAAGAGCCCGGAGGCGGTGCTCGACGAGATCGCCAAACCGTACGACGATAACCTCGCCAGCCTCGGCAAATGAGATCCCATCGGGGGTACGCCGCCTTCCTGATCCCCGGCGCGCTCCTCTCGCTGCTGGTCATCGTCGTGCCGCTGGTGATGAACGTGGGCATCAGCTTCACCCGGTGGTCGGGAGTGGGTACCCCCGAGTGGATCGGGCTGGACAACTACACGCGGCTGCTGGAGGACGACAACTTCCGGACGTCTTTCCGCAACATCGTTTTCCTGATCGTGGCGATGGCGGTCGTCCCGACGCTGGTCGGGCTGGTCCTCGCGGCCGTCCTCTTCGACTACGTGACCAAGCAGATCGGCCCGCGAACGGCGAGCGCGCTCCGCTCCGGGTTCTACCTGCCGCAGGTGCTCCCCGTCGCGGTGACGGGAATCGTGTGGGGCTGGATCCTCCACCCCAGCTTCGGCGCTCTCAACGCGATCCTCACGAACACGGGACTTGACGCCCTCGCCAAGAACTGGCTGGGCGACCCAGCCTTCGCGCTGTACAGCGTCATGGTCGTCATGATCTGGTTCCAGGTCGGCTACCCGGTCGTGATGTTCATGTCCGGGCTGCAGCGCGTCGACCCGGAGCTCTACGAGGCGGCCGCCATCGACGGCGCCGGCTGGCGGCGGCGGTTCACCAGCATTGCCATCCACCAGATCAAACCTGAGATCTACGTGGTACTGGTGACCACGACGATCGCCGCCCTGAAGATCTTCGGGCAGATCTTCGTGCTCACCCGCGGCGGGCCGGGCAACGCCACGCTCGTGCCGGCGTACTTCGCCTACCAGAACTTCTTCGAGAAGGCCCAGGTCGGGTACGGCTCGGCGATCGCCACCGTGCTGACCCTGCTCATCGTGGTGCTGTCGGTGGTGTTCCTGCGCATCCAGGCCCGGGACGAGCGGCGGGACCTCGCATGAGGCGGGGATTGGGACTGAGGTCCGCCGTGCTGGCCGTGCTCACGGTGCTGGTGTTGCTCGTGCTCGCGCCGTTCGCGCTGGTCGCGATCAACGCGGTGAAGAGCCCAGAGGAGTACGCCACCAACGGTCCGCTCTCCCTACCAGGCGGCTTGTACCTCAGGGGCATCACCGACTTCTGGATCCGGGTCGACTTCGGCGAGAAGCTTGTCAACAGCTTCCTGATCGCCGGTTCGGTGGCGGTGCTCGCGGTCATCGTGTCGGTGCTCAACGCCTACGCGCTGGGCATCGGGCGGGTGCCTGGCCGTTCCGCGTTCCTGGTCTTCTTCCTGCTGGCCAACCTCCTGCCCCAGGAGGCGCTGGTCTACCCGCTCTACTATCTGTCTAAAGAGGTCGGTCTCTACAACTCGCAGCTCGCCCTGATCATCATCTTCACGGCGATCCAGAGCGCGTTCGGCACCTACCTGCTGTCGTCGGTCTACGCCGTCTTCCCCCGCGAGATGCTCGAGGCGGCCGCGGTCGACGGCGCCGGCAAGGTACGGACACTGTGGAGGATCGTGGTGCCGATCAGCTGGCCGAGCCTGTCGGTTCTGTTCACGTTCTTCTTCATCTGGACCTGGAACGAGTTTTTCCTCCCCCTTGTCTTCCTCATCTCCAACGACAAGCAGACCGTGCCGGTTGCGCTCGGCGTCCTCCAAGGCGACCGGCTGATGGATGCCACCACGACGAGCGCCTCGGCGCTGCTCGGCATCCTGCCGGCGATCCTGTTCTTCCTCATCTTCCAGCGGACCCTGTCCCGCGGCATCATGTCAGGGGCCATCAAGTAACCAACCCCTGGCGCCCCGCACCAGAGCGCCGAGTACGGCGACCGGCACCAGTGACCGTAACCCGCGAGGCCACACAGACCGTGTGAGTTCCCACCACAATGATCCATGGTCCCCTCATCCCTTGCCCGCCGCCGCAGCGCCGGCGTACGGGGCGCGGGCGCCTCGGCCGAGACCTGTACGCCGGCGCCCGGCCGTCGAATCCGGCCGCGGAGTGGTGCGGTGTGAGGGGCTCACCCGCGGCCGCGCCGACCCGGACCGGCACGGCTGCCGGGTCACCCTCTCGACCAGGGACGCGACAACCTCTTGACCTGGGGGCCGGTCGCCGTTAAGACTGCCCAGCACCGCATCGCCCGTAGGGTGCAGCCCCCGCCGGTCGCGCGTTCACCCACACCGACAACGGCTACTACCGCGTCGTGCCGACCCACGCGACCGGCAGCTGCCTCGTCGTCGCGGGGGCCGCCACCGCCGACGGCGCCAACGTCCAACAGAACGCCTGCAGCGGTACGTGCAGCCGGTGGCGGGTGCAGCCGCTCGCTGACGGCTCGGTGCGCCTGGTCGCCCGCCACAGCGGCAGGGCCCTAGATTTGGCCGGTTGCGCCCTACCCGACGGCACCAACGTCCAGCAGTGGAGCTGGCTGGACAACATCTGCCAGCGCTTCCACCTGATGCCCGTCTAGAAAGGGCGCCCCCGGGCACCTACCGCCGCCCCTGGAACGGTAGGTGCCCGGGAGTGGACGCCCTTCATCCCCTCACCACAGCCGATCGACCGAAGTGACAGCAGGCGAGCGTGATCCCACGCCCGTGCGGGGGAACGCTCAGCCCGGATGCTTGATGCTCTCGATGATCCGGGCGAAGCCCTCGTTTCCGTGGCCCGCATCGATCTGGCGTTGGATGAGCCGCTGGACCATGGCGACCACCTCGGTGCTGATGCCCTGGCCGGCGCTGGCGGCCAGGAGGTCACCAAGGCTGGAGAACTGGAGGCTCTGCTGCCCTTCGACGGTGTAGTCCCCGCCGTCGATGACTGCGGCGAACTCTCCGAGGGCGCCGGTCATGGCGGTCAGCCACGGTGTGGCCATGGCAGCGAACTCGCCCGCCGACACGCCGGCCGGCGCGACCATGGCCACGCCGTGCATGAATCCGGCGAACATGACGTACATGCCGGCGAGCAGGGCGAGGTCGTAGAGGGACGCCAGACCGGCATCCTCACCGAAGTAGGTACTGCTTCCCCACAGGTCGAGCAGTGGCTTGTACTGGTAGAAGACATCGGCCGATCCGCTGTAGAGGATCGATGACCCGGGCTGGCCGATCATGTGCGGAACAGCCATGATGCCGCCGTCCAGATATGCGACCCCGGCGGCGGCAGCCCAGGCGGCCAACTGCCGTGACTGAGCCGGCATCGTCGTGGTTACGTTGATCAGGGTTCGTCCGGCCAGCTCGCCGGAGAGCGGGTCAAGCACCTCGTGAACCGACGCGTGGTCCAGCAGGCACGCGATAACCAGTCGGCCGGCCCGGACCGCCTCGCCGGCCGTGGCGACGGCTTCCGCGCCCTGTGCGACGAGGTCGTCCGCCTTTCCCGGTGAGCGGTTCCAGACCGTCGTCGCGTATCCGGCCTTCACCAGGGCCCCGGCGAGAGCGCCACCCATCGCCCCCAACCCGAGAACGCTCACCTGGACGCTGTTGTCGGCTGTCATCCTGCGCTCCTTTTTCGTCTTCGTCGCTCGGCTAGATCCTCTCGACCGCCGGTAGGGTTGACCAGTACCGACTAATTAGTCAGGTACTCACCTGTGGGTAAGCGCCCCTTGGAGGACGCGGATGGCAGCGTCAGCACGGCGTGGCCCCTACTTCTGCGGCATTGATGCGGCGATGGACGTGGTCGCCGGAAAGTGGAAGTCGCTGATCCTCTGGGAGCTGCACCACTACGGGACACGCCGGTTCGCCGAACTCCGACGCGGTCTCCCGGGCGTCAGCGAGAAGATGCTGATTCAGCACCTGCGGGAGATGGAGGAGGACGGGCTCGTGCATCGTGAGGTATACCGCGAGGTGCCCCCGAAGGTCGAGTACTCCCTGACTGAGCACGGCGTCTCGCTCAATGCCGCCCTGAGCCCCTTGGGGCAGTGGGGCGCCGAACGTATCCGGCGGATCGGCGCCGAGAAGGTACCCGTCACCTCTGCTGAAGCCGTGCAGCCGGAGCCCACCCCCGCGCGATCGGCAAACGTCTACGTGCGCTGACCGGTGTCGCGACGGTGCCCGTCGCCGGTCGACGCGACCGTGGGCTCCCCGGCGACCTGGCGCTCCTCGGCAGGGGTGGCACGGGCGAACCGGTCGAAGAAACGCAGCAGTTCCACCGGGAACGGCATCACCAGGGTACTGTTCTTCTCCGCCGCCACGTCCGCCACGGTCTGCAGCAGCCGAAGCTGGTACGCCCCGGGAGTGTCGGCCATCGCCCGCGACGCGTCGGCGAGCCGCCGGGACGCCTGGAACTCGCCGTCGGCGGCGATCACCCGGGCCCGCCGGTCCCGCTCGGCCTCCGCCTGGCGGGACATCGAGCGCTTCATGCCCTCCGGCAGCGCGACGTCCTTGACCTCGACCCGCTCGATGTTCAACCCCCACGGCTCCTCGGTCGGCGCGTCGATGACCGACTTGAGGTCGGCGTTGACCTTGTCCCGATCGCCGAGCAGGGTGTCCAGGTCGACCTTGCCGATCACCGACCGCAGCGCCGTCTGCGAGATCTGGAGCACGGCCGCCGGGTACTGGCGTACGTTCACCAGGGCCTTGACCGGATCCACCACCCGGTAGTAGACCACCGCGTCCACGGTGAGCGTCACGTTGTCCCGCGTGATCGCGCCCTGCGCCGGCACGTCGATCACCGTCGTCTGCATGCTGACCCGCACCATGCGGTCGGCGACCGGAATGATCAGCCGCAGACCGGGCTCGCGGACCGGCGCCACGACCCGGCCGAACCGGAACACGACACCACGCTGGTACTGCTGCACGATCCGGATGCTCAGCGCGCCGAGCAACGCAAGTACGGCGAGCACGATCAACACGCCGACCACCACGCCAACCTCCACGGCACCCCCTCACGAGTCGCGCGAGCCTTCCCGCTTCCGGGGCAGTTAGTCCTGATCGGGTCACCTGGGAAACCGCAGGCCCGCTCTGGCAGGTGCGGCGACACCTGAATGTTCGGCTGCTGCGCGGGTACTCGCGGGTGATCTTGTGACCGGGCGGGATTGCGGCCGGGCGGGATTGCGGCCGGGCGGGATGAGGACGGATGCGCGGCGTTCCGGCCATTCGGCGCGGCTGGGGAGGAGGAAGGGTGCGTCCCGAGTGGGTACGTCTGCTGTGGCTGCTGATGCTGACGGCGGTACCGGCGGCGACCGTGGCGGGCGTACTGGTGGCGGTCGACTTCACCTCGGCGCTCGGTCTGGCGCCCCAGGCCAGTGCGATCTCGCCGTACGCCTCGTTCTTCGACCTGCGCTGGGTGCTGGTGTACCACAACTCCTGGGCGATGTTCACCGTCCTGTTGCCGGGTGTCATCGTGCTCCGAGGGCTGTTCGCCGCCGCGCTGATCGCGCTGGCCTGGCCGGCGGAGCGCCCACGGCCGTCGTTTCGCCAGCTGTCCCGTCGTAATCTGGTCTACTCGGCGGTAGCGCACCTGGTTCTCCTGCCGTGGGCGGCGATGGCCGTGGTCGCCGCCGAGGTGTCCCTGGCCTGGTTCCAGCTCATGGAGCTGTTTCCGCTGTTGATCCTGGCGCCGTGGCTGCAGCGGGGCGGCATCGTGCCCGGTTGGTGGCGCGGCCTGCCGTCGGCCGGCTTGGTCGGCTGGTCGCTGCTCAACTTCGTGACCCTCTCGGTGGGCGCCGTGCTCGTCTGGTCCGTGCCGGACGGGTGGACGGTGCCGGCGGCCGGCGCGACCGGCGTGGTCAACGGACTGCTCTGGCAGCGCAAGGTGCGGGCCGCGGTGCTGCCCGAACGGGTACGGTGGAGCCGCGTTCCGGTTGTCCCGCTGGTCGTCGCCTTGACCCTGGCCCCGCTGTTCTTCTTCGACGAGATCGAGGCCGGGGGCGCCCGTGGCGCCGCCCAGGCGACCGCGCCCATTCAGCGCCTACCGGAGTTCGGGGACCTCCGGCACACGGTGATCTTTCTCGGTGGTTACGACTCCGATTACCGCGGCGAGCCGGAGAAGGCCGAACCACCCGTGGTGCGCTTCTCGTACCGGGGCACCGATGAGCAAGGCCGACCGCTGCCCTATGCGCCGATCGACACGCACCAGTCCCTGCCTGCCAGCGCCCACCTGCTCGCCGAGCAGGTGGAGCGGTTGTACACGCGTACCGGTCAGCCGGTGGCACTGGTCGGGCAGAGCGAGGGAGCGCTGGTCGTCCGCTACTACCTGGAGCGCATGCGGCACCCGGCGGTCGACTCGGCGGTCATGCTCAGCCACGTTCTGCGGGCGGGCCGGGTCTACTACCCACCGCCGCACGTCGGCACTGGCTGGGGCATCGCGACGGGTTGGCAACTGCGGGGCATGTTCGCGCTGATCGGCGTCGGCGCCACCCTACGGGACGATCCCGAGGAGCCGTTCATCCGCTCGCTGCAGGACGATGCACCGTTCTACCGCAACGAGATGCTCTGCCCGGTGCGGGGCGTACGGCTGATCGCGATCCTGCCGTTGAGCGACGCCATCGCGGTCCCGGCGGAACTCAACGCCGAGATTCCCGTGGTCGAGGTGGTCGGTCTGCACGGTCAGTTGCTCCAACAACCGCGCGTGCTGGCCATGGTGGCCGACCACATCACCGGCAAACCCGTTCCCGACGAGACCCGCTGGGAATACACGATCCTCGAAGGGGTCGCCGGGGCGTGGCAGGCACCACCCCTACCGCTGGCGCTCAACCCGGCGTGGCACGCCGAGGGCCAGCCCGACCGGGCCTTGCGCCGCCAGCCCTGCCCGCCGACCTGAGCCCAACCCGAGGCGAGGCCCTGGCTTGGGCCGTCGTCACCCAGGCGCGCCGCGCTCGGCAGGGCTGGTGTTCATGCAGAACTCGTTGCCCTCCGGGTCGGCGAGCACGACCCAGCCCTGCCCTCGACCCCGCCGGTCAGCGATCAGCGTGGCGCCGAGGGCAATGACCCGGTCGACCTCCTCGTCTCGGGTGCGGTCGATCGGCTGCAGGTCCAGGTGTAGCCGGTTCTTGCCGGTCCTCGCCTCCGGCCCGCGGGTAAACAACAGGCCGGGATGTCCCGGCGCGGACGGCAGCACGGCGCACTCGTCGTGGCCGGGACGGTCCTCGTCGTCGGTTGGCCACCCGGTCACGGCACCGTAGAACCGCGACAGTGGGTACGGATCGGCACAGTCGATCGAGATCCAGCGGATGGAAGAAGTCACTGATCCTCCAGTAAGGACGAGCCTCGGATATGTGTGTTCGGAACGCGCCCTGTCGAGATACCCGGCATCATGGGGCGGACCCGGTATGGGTGAGCGCGGCACACCTACCCCGAATCCGGTGCAGCGACGAGCTGAGCCGCGGTGCCCGTCACCACCTCGGCCGACAACGCGACAGAGATCAACGCGAGCCGCCGCGCCTCCGCCTCCACGTCAGCCTGAACCGCCGTTGACGACTGCGGCCGCAGGCCTGGATCGGCCATGTCCGGCCCTGGGCGGCACGATGCCAATCGTCGCACCGCGACCAGGATCGCTGCGGCCTCGCCGGCGGCGGCAGCGGCAGCGGTACATGACAGCGGCCTGCTCACGCTCCAGCCCGTCAAACGAGACACTGCGGTCCGGACCGCTCAGCCGTGCACCGAGGTAGGTCGCAAGCAGCTCGGCCATGCTCCTGGTCGACGCCGCACGAGTCCATGGACCTCGACCGCATCGCCGTCGCCCCAACCCCACCGGCGACGTCCGAGAGCTGCTCCCTCACGTCGGCGATTCCCGCACCCACGTGCCGCAGGCCGATATGCATCAGCTCATGCAAGATTGTCTGGACCTGGAGCACAGGCGAGGTGTCCGCACCATAGAGGACGTAATCAGTCTCCGCGGTCGCTATCCACAGACCGCAGGGTGACTGCACGTCGATGCTCATGGCCGCAAGCTGAATTCGGCGTCCGCGCGCTTCCATCAAGGCTGACACCAGCGCGTCGACGGTCAGCGGTGTCGGCAGTTCGATGTCCAGCCGACGCAACAGATGGTGTACCCGACGCTTCTCGCGCCACATGGCCTGCCACTCCCCGTGCGGGTCCCGGACGTCCTCGGTGCCGGCCGCTCGCAGCCTTCACCTGATCGCGCACCAATTCTCCCGGCTGACCCACCCCCAAGGTCCAGCAGCGCAGGGACGCAGCATAACCAGGCAGACACCGCCGAGGAGAGCCCTACAAGATCTGTTTCGTGGAACTTCCACGAAACAGGTCCCGCCAAAGACGGTCATCACCTGGCGCTATGGTCCGCATGGGTGTCGTAAGCTGCCCCGATTCGTGAAAGCTGCGCCATCGCGCCCGCCAGGCACCAGCCACCGGCAGGGCGCGGGTTGGTTCCGGGCACAATGTCGAGCGTGCAAGCCACCGCCCCAGCTCCCAACCACTCCCCCGCCGACCGCGCCGCCCGGGTGGTGACCGAACTGCTCGCACCTGTGCCTCTGGCAGCAGTCATGCCGATCATCATCGGCGTCCACGCCACGGCGTCCATCGCCGCCGGCCTCGGCTGGGCCCTCGTCGGAACGCTGTTCTGCGCCGTTATCCCCAACAGCCTCATCTGGTGGGGGGTGCGCCGAGGACGCCTGACGGATCACCACATCAGGGTCCGACAGCAGCGCAGGACCCCGCTGATCTACGGTTTGCTGTCCGTCCTCGTCGGACTCACCGTCATGATCAGTTTTGCAGCCCCCCGTTCTGTCACCGCGATGGTGGTCGTGATGTTCGTCCTCGGTTTGGTGGTGACGCTCGCCAACCTCGTGTGGAAAATGAGCATCCACGCGGCGGTGGCAGCGGGCTCCGCGGCGGTGCTGGCGGTCGAGTTCGGTCCTGCGCTCCTCGCAGTCGCGCTGCTGGTGCCCCTTGTCGCATGGTCACGCGTGCGACTGCGCGAGCACAGCACCAGCCAGGTGATTGTTGGCGCTTTTGTGGGTGCTCTCGTCTCGCTCCCGACGTATCTCCTACTTCGCTGAACCCTCGGCGGCGCCCGACTGCCGGCCCCCCTCCAGTTGCACCACCTGCTCAACTATCTTGCGCAGCGTTGCCCGAGGTAGGCCCGGGGGCAGCCGGCGCGCAGCCCATGTGATCGTCTCCAGGTCCGGGTCATCGTCGTCAGCTCCGAAGAAGTAATTCGGATCGACCTGGAAGAACCTCGCCAGCTGCCTGATGGTCGCCATCGTCGGGTTGTCCCGCGCTCCACTAAGGAGGTATCGGATATAACCGGCAGACAGGTCAGTTGCTCGTGCGACCTCGTCTGGGGTGTACGGCGCATCCGTTCGCGGATTCTTGTGCTGCGCCAACAGCCGGCGCAACCGGTTCGAGAAGGACGCCGATCCGCTCGAATTGCCCGAATGGGCCATCCCTACCCCCAGCTGACGTCCTCCATGCGCGACTCAGCGAGGCGAAGCCGGCTCACAACCATAGTTGCGGCTGTTGCGGCTGCGTGATTGACTGGCTACGCCCGGCCACGCTGGCAGTGACACCGTAGCGGACAACTTCGGTCTCGCAATAGGTGTCCCTGGCCTCAACATAGGCCCGAAGTGCCGCTGTGCGCCGGGCATTGATCGCGGCCCGGGGGACGAAAACGGGGGATACGCAAGGCCTTGTCCTCACCCGCGCAACGTCGCGCTGGGAGGACCGCCGGCGAGGGGGCAACAGGCCGGTTCGGCCTGCGCATCAGGGGGGCTCGTCACCCGCCGCGATTCCGTGGGCGGTGCCCCCCGAGCGCGAGTGCACCGCGGGGGCACCGACCACTTCACGACGACAACCCGCGCCAGACGTCGCTGACCAACGCCTCCACGTCGTCACGCCTGCGGCTGGCGAACCCGGCGCAGCATGTGCTGTCCTGCCCCTCGACGGTCGCGCTGTCCAGCCGTGCCCTGAACCACCTGGCCGACCTCATCCGCGCCGAACGCGCCCGGCGTCGGGGGCCGGTGGTGGCGCCTCGATGCCGGCCGGCAGTCCATCCTCGTCCTGCACCACACCGACACCGCCCGCCACCCGCGGTGAAACCGCTCAATAAACGCATGTGCGGCGGCAGCAGCGCACTCTACCCTCCGGGCGTGAACCTTCGAGAAGAACTCCCCCGCGACAGAAAGATCGTGCGGGACGTCCACATGGGCGCGTTCGGTGACCACGGCACCGTCGTCGCCGACCTCGTGGACGCCCTGCGCGACACCATTGCCACCTGCAATGGCCTCTCGCTTGTCGCCGAGCACGCAGGCCAGGTCATTGGACACATCATGTTCACCCGCAGCGTGCTCGATGCCCCACGACGTCTGGTTGAGGTGCAGGTGCTCAGCCCGTTGGCGGTGACCCCGGAGTACCAGAAACAGGGCGTCGGCTCGGCACTGATCAACGAGGGGATCAAGACCGTGGCGGAGCGGCAGGCCCCGCTCGTCTTCCTGGAGGGCGATCCGGGCTACTACGCTCGGTTCGGCTTCTTGCCCGGCGGTGATCACGGCTTCCGCAAGCCGTCCCTGCGCATCCCCGACGCCGCCTTCCAGGTCATCCGCCTTCCACGGTATGAATCATGGATGACCGGGACGCTGGTCTACTCAGAGCCGTTCTGGCGCCACGACGCAGTTGGCCTACGCGAACCACACGCATAACCGGGCCACGAGGCCAACCGCAGCCCACGGAGGGACGAGGGGCGGCAGGCCGACCTCGCGCTGGCAACCGTCCAACGCCCCCGCCGTTCAGGATGAAAGGGGTTCAATACTGAAGAATCGTCGGATGCGCACATCAACCGGCTCCTGTCTGCTTGCCGCGTCCACCGTGTTTCTGCTCACCGCCTGTGACGCGGAGCCGGTACCCATTCCGCCCCCACCACCGACCCCCGGCGTCAGCAGCGGGCCGGAATGCCTGACGTCCGGCGTGGCATTGACGGCGGGGCAGGTGGAGGCCGCCTCCGGCCTGCGCGCAATGAGGGTGACGATGGTGAACTGCGGCAAAATGCCCTACGCGGTGAACGGCCACCCGGCGCTACGTGTGCTCGACGCCGACCGGAAGCCGCTGACGCTCACCATCGCCGAGGGCACCTCGAATATCTCACGGATCGACGGCTTCGACGATGCACCGCAGCCCGGGACACTGGCCCCAGGCGGCGAGGCGACGGCAGTCCTGGTCTGGCGGAACACGGTAACGGACTCGTCCGTGCCCGCGACCACCGGCGTTCACATCGAGGTGGCTCCGGCCGCTGGCCAGCCAACGCAGTTGCTGACCCCGCAAGCCGGCGTCGACCTCGGGACAACCGGCACCATCGCCACCAGCCCCTGGGTCGTCGCTTCGTAGCCCGGCATGCTCAGCATGGAATGGGTGGTCACTCGACGCTGCGGCCGGGTCCGGCCCGTGAATGCCTCGACGGCTGGGTGGTACAGAGCGGCCGAGCGCACGGCCGGGCCGTACCCGACTGCGCCTACCTCCAGCCTGGTGGTTACAGGCGGGCCACGGGTTGACGGAGGATCGTCCGCAGCTTCGCCGGCTCGCTCTTTCGCGGGTCGCCGAGATAGATCTCGTGGTGCGGCCCGTTGAACGTGAGGCCGTTGGCCGGCATGAACTCGTGGTGGAGGCGCTCGAGCACCGGACCCTCGTCGTCGTACGGCCCGACGTGCAGCACCTGCACGGACAACCCCTCGGCGTACCGCTCGAACCGTATCGTGTCCGCTGCCGGCAGGTGTTTCCTGGTGGCGGCCAGCCGGATCGCCTCGTCCACCATGGCAGCAGTGATCCAATCAGGCTGGGTGATCATCATGGTCCATCGCCACTCACTCTTGGCCCGGGTCAGGAACACGGACGGATCATCCGCTGACCACAGGCCCTCCAGCGGAGCAACAACGTAGTCCCGGCCGAGCCGCTGCTTGCTGGCGAACTTCAGCGTGTACGAAACGGCGTACAACGCCGTGACGGCATCCTGGTAGGACTCTGCCGTATTGGGATCACCCTCCCCGTCGACCATCAGGTACGGCAGCGGGGGCACGTCCACGAGCTGGAAGCTGCCGGCGCGGGGCGCGTAGAGGTCCTTACGGTCCCGCTTGATGTCCGACTTCGTCATGGCCCTCTCCAGGATTCCTATCGTGGTGGCGATCCAGTCCTGCTCGGCTCGCAGCTGGGTGGCGCCGTAGTCGAAGATGGCGGCCACGAAGTCCGCGACCGGCTCCTGCGCTGCCCGGGTTGCCTGGATCGCAGCGAGGCGCTCCGTCAACCTGGCTTCCCGCTCGCGCAACGCGTCGATGACCTCCCGCCCGGGGAGTACCGAGCTGTTGGCCAGACCGACAAGCACTGATGGGTGAGCCGGGCGCAGCTCTGAGAGCGCTCGTCGGGTCGCCTCTGCCAGCACTCGCAAGCCGGCGGGCGTGGCGGCATAGACGCGGCGGCCTTTTGCCGTGCCGTCCGGTCGGGTACTTGAGACCAGGTCGCGTGACTCCAGCCGACCAAGGACGTAATAGATCGACGAAAAGCCCAGCGCCGCCCATTCCCGGATGCCCCGAGCATCGATGACCGCCTCCAGTTCGTAGCCGTGCCGGGGCCTCTCGGCCACCAGGCCGAGCACGGTCAGCTCCGCATCGGTCAACGAGAGGGACATGGCCGCTATTCTAGCACTAGAATAGCGGCGGGCTCGCTCGGGGTCCCCGCCTCCCGACCGGCCCTCAGCGCCTGGCTGCACCACCAGTCGCTTCCGACCAACCACCCCGGACGCGATCCCTCCGTCCATTGCCGACAGCGGCACCTCACGTCGCCGGCCACGGGCCAACGATCCCTCGCAGGTGTTCCGTCGGTGGCCTCGTGCGCCTGGCGGGCACGGATGTCAGCCCGTGCGCGATGGGCTGGCAGCGCTTTCCGAACTCCGGTTTGCGGGTGACCCAACCTGGCGTTTCATCGATTGACAGTTATCGGTCCGTGCGGCACGCTACGTGCTACGTGTGCCCAGGGGCTAACGACGGCCGCTGAGTCAGCGTCCTCGTTCACTCCGGGCGTCTGGCGTCCGAATTGGTTCCGGGAGAACGGCCTGTCGGGCGCCAGGTGACGAGCCATGAAAGGTAACGCTCTATGCGGAGGCGGACTTCCGATTCCTCGCCCGGAAGAACAACATGACGCTGCACCCGGCCACACGGCACCGATCTGCACGCCCAGCTCCCTGGTCACGCAGACCGCTTCGGAGGTTGCCCCATGTCCACACCGGTTAGCCAGCACAGTGACCCGCGCCAGGCAGCAGTGTCACCGGGAGGGTCGGCGGTCATCATCGACACTGGCGTGGGGTACGCGCCCGCGGCCTACGACCGCGTCGCCCGCCAGCTCGTGATCGTCGCAGTCAACACCGGAGCCGCACAGACGCTGACCTTCGACCTGTCCCGCTGTGCTCAGGTGACCGGCGGGACAGGCGGCGTGGTGCCGAGGTGGTCCGCCGTCCCGGCCGGCAGTGACCGGTACACGAACCGCCAGGACATCCGATCGAGCAAGAGGGTACTCCGGGTTCCCTTCGCCGCCGCCTCGGTCCAGACACTTCAGGTCGACAACGTCGTGGTCTGACCTGACGTCGGCGCCCCGCGAGTGTTCGGGTTGTCGGCCGGCGCACCGACCGGGTAACCGCGCATCCGACAACCGGCGAGACAGGTGGTCGACGGACGCGACCAAGTCCGTACCGACCGGGAGCAGGGTTTTCACGCCAGAGCCCGTACGGGTTAGGAGAAAACATGAGGACAAGGCACCCCGCCCGCAGCGCCGTGGGCATCACCGCACTCACGACACTGGTGAGCACGGCGATACTCGCGGCGCCCACCCCGGCACAGGCGGTCTTCGGGACCGCGGACATCAAGCCGATCGAGAGCAACATCGCCGCCAAGTACTGGGCCTCGGCGACGGCGAGCAGCGACTCGTCCACCGCCCGGCTGGCCATCGACGGCGACCCGACGACGTCCTGGTACGCGGACCGCCGCAGCGCCCCCCATCGGCTGACCGTCGACCTTGGCGGCGCCTACGACAACCTCCGCAAGGTCAAGGTGATCTTCCCGGACCGGGACGCGGTGCACCGGTACGTCGTCGAGGCATCATCCGACGGGCGCCGGTGGGGAACGATCGCCAACAATTCCCGCAACCAGGTCGCGTCACGGGGGGCGGTGCACCTGTTCACCCGCCCGGGAACGCGCTTCGTCCGGCTCACGTTCACCGACGTGTCGGGCCGCGCCAACGTCGGTGTCAGCGAGATCCAGGTCTTCAACTACCTACGCGACGATCTCATCCTCGGCGCCGACATGTCCTGGGTGGACGACTTCCAGACCCGGCAGTACTGGGTCGACCCCCTGGCCGCCGACAAGGGGGCCGGGCCGCACCTGCTCGACGTCTCCAAGGATCGCGGCATGGAGTACGCCCGACTGCGAATCTTCAACGAGCCCAGGAACGAGAGCAACGGAGAACCGACGCCGATCCCCCGTCAGGGCCCGGAGCGCTCCCTCGATTCAGCGCGGTGGATCAAGCAACGGGACATGGGCCTCGGCATCGACTTCCACTACGCGGACTCATGGGCCGACCCGAGCAAGCAACCCAAACCGCGCGCCTGGGCCGAGTTGGAGTTCGACGATCTCAACCAGGCGGTGTACGACTTCTCCGCCGACTACCTCCGTCGGTTGATCCAGCAGGGCACCACGCCGGACAAGGTCGCCGTCGGCAATGAGATCATCAACGGCTTCATGTACGGCAGCGAGGCGGCCCTCATCGGCACCACCAATCCGCCGTACTTCGCCAACCAGGCCGACATCTACCAGTCGAAGCCCGGCGGTGGCCTGCTGTGGCGGTACTGGGGGTCGACGAACCCGGTCGAGCAGCAGCTCTACAACGAGGCGTGGGATCGGTTCACCACCCTGGCCGCCTCCGGGATCAAGGCCGTCCGCGACACGTCACCCACCTCGAAGGTGGAAATCCATGTGATCGTCGGGACCGACCGGCTCGCCAAGACCATGGAGTTCTGGCACCAGTTCCTCACCCGGGTGAAGGCGAAGGGTCAGAACCCGGACGTACTGGCCATCTCGTACTACTCGGAGTGGCACGGTACGCCGGAGGCGCTGGAGCGGAACCTGCACACCATGGCGACCACGTACCCCGACTACGAGGTCGAGGTCGCGGAGACCTCCTACCCCGCGTCCGGCGGTGGCGGCGCGCCGATGCCCAACTCGCCCTTCCCGCGTACCGTCCAGGGCCAGGCAGACGCGATCCAGCGGGTTTTCCAGGCCGCCAACGACGTGGTGAACAACCAGGGCATCGGCGTGCTGGTCTGGGAACCGGCGGGCTGGCAGACGATGTTCCGGGCCGTTCCCGAGCTGACGAACACGTGGGAGCCACACGCGTCCATCAACGTGTTCAACGCCAGCCAGGCCAAGCACATCGTCGAAGACACCGTCTACACCACCACGGTGGCCAAGGGCACCCCGGTGCTGCCGCCTTCCGTCCGCGTGCTCACCACCGCCAACAACACCGTCACCAGCCTCCCCGTCCGCTGGCAGGCGCTGCCGGCCGGGGCGACCGACACGCCGGGTGAGGTGATCGTCAGCGGCATGACCGAGGTGGGTCCGGTCACCGCGGTCATCGACGTCGTCCATCCAGGCCGGGTCAGGAACGGCTGACGACCGGAAGCCGCCACCGACCATCGGTCGGGCAGTCGGCAACCGCTGGGCGATGGGCAGGTGCTGCACGTCGCCCAGCGGTGGTCACCGCGGCGCCGATGACCGACAACGCGATCGGCGTACGGAAACGTGCCACGCCCCGCCGTCTCCACGGCCAACCTGGTCCGGCGGCTGACCGCCGCCACGACCGCCTGGCCGATGCAACCCCCAGGAGCGGATGTTCTAGCCTTCGGCCCAAGGCCCGCAGCGGATGCCGGCTGCGGAACCGCCCTTCTCGAAGCTGGGATCTTGAGCGGCGAGCACCGCGTCGCGTGCTTCTCCACAGCCTGTCCAGGAGGGACGCCTCATCACCGCCGGGGTTCGCCAGCGGCGACATTCCGAGCACCAGCCTGCTCGACCCTGCTGGTGACGAACGATCATCGGCGAAGACACAGCCGGTTACGTCTTCCGCAACGTGCGCACCGCGATGCGGGCGCTGCGGAAGTGCTTGGTTTGGCACACCGTCGGCCTGGCCCTCGTCCTGGCGGACGGCCGACCGGACCGGAAGTAACTCTGCGATGTCGGCTGGGAAGCACCGCAGGGCATTCCTTCAGCATCCGAGCAGTTGCCACCGTCAGCCCAGCAGCTCCTGGATGGTGGCTTTGAGGTTGGCCATGGCCGCACGGTGGAAGCGGGGCCCGTAGGACACTCGTGCCACGCCCACTTCCCGGAGCGTGACCAGGTCCAGGTGTTCGCCGGTGTTGCCGTTGACCGGGCCGGGTATCTCCCTGACGAGGGTGGCGATGTCGCGCCTGTGGCGCACCCCGATGGGGTAGATGCAGTCCGCACCGGCCTCCCGGTAGAGCCGGCCCCGACGTACCGCCTCGGTCAACCGATCAGGCTCAGGTGTCCCGCTGGTGGAAAGGAAGGTGTCGACGCGGGCGTTGATGACGATCGGGACACCGGCATCGTCCGCAGCGGAGCGCACCGCGGCGAGCCATTGGGCCTGCGCGCCGGCCTCGACGAGGCCACCCGCGCGGTGGTCGGTGTCCTCCAGGTTGCAGCCGACCGCGCCGATGCCCAGCAACCGGTCCACCAGGTCACGCGGCCGCATGCCGTATCCCGCCTCGGCATCCACGGTGACGGGGACCGACACCGCCCGCGCGACCCACCCGGCCGCAGCGAACATCTCCTGCCATGGCGCCCGCTCGCCGTCGGCGTGACCGAGCATCGCCGAGATCGCAGCGCTGGCAGTAGCGATCGCGGGAAACCCTGCCTCGGCCACGACCGTCGCACTGGCCGCATCCCAGACATTCGGCAGCACGAGCATCTCTCCGCCGTGGAGCTCGCGGAGCCTCTCGGCGCGAGCCTTCAGATCTGCCAGATCTCCGGCCATCATGATCCTCCATCCGAAAGCACGGCAGGAAGTGTCAAGCTACCGCACAAGATCCGGCCGTAGAGCTCGGTGTAGATGTCCGGGGTGACCAGCCCGGGTTGTCCCCACACGTCCGTCGGATCGGCCCGTCGCTCCGGATGGGCGTGCCACCGCTGGCAGACCCGCAGGTGGATCAGCGGAGCCGTTTCGGGTGAAACCGGGCCGGGCAGGGTCAGGGCGGCGGACGCATGGTCCGCATGAAGACGGGTAGCAACCAGGGCCGCCGGCCGCTCACGGACACCTTGCGGGTGAGCATGGCTCGGAAGCGGTGTACCCGACCGAACAGGACCAGGGTGAAGACGGTCGGATCAAAGGCGATCCGGACGTCCGGCCGGGGGTCGGGCGTTTCCACGGTCACCCGGCCGGCGACCAGGGCCAGGGTGACCTCGGGGCCGAACATGTGCCGGATGGTGACCGAGATGCGTCCCGGGTGCACCGGACCGTCGCGGTCCAGCAGCCTGCCGTAGCCATGGCGGGTCATTCCGACCAGGAAGTGGTCGACGAAGAGCGCGGCGTCTGCGGGGTCGATGACCCAGGGCACCCGCAGTGCGCGGGCGATGTCCCAGGCGTGGATGTTCATCTCGTTGAGCAGGTGGGCCAGCAGTCCGATGACCGGCAGCCGCGCACCACCGAGCCACGACACCTCGTGCTCCGGGCCGGTCCCTTCGGCTACCCGGAGAATCTCCTCGACGTCGGTGCGCAGGCGGGCGGCCAGGACCGGCATCCGCCGTTCGGTGTAGTCCCGCAGCACCTGGGCGTTCATCAACGAAATGGTGTCCACGGTGATGTCTTCACGCAGGGTGAGCAGGGCGGGCACCGGCAGGTCGGGCGGGGTGTTCCTGACGAGGGCCAGGCCCATCGCGGCCGCGCCGGCCAGATGCGCCATCGTGTCGGCCGCACTCCACCGCGCGGTGACGAGCCGGTCGGTTGGAGCCTTCTCGACGAGGTCAAGCAGCCGCCCCAGGACGGCGGGCACGGAGTTACGGACGCGATGCCACTGGTGCGGAGTGACCGACATACCTCCACGATGGAGGATACCGAGGCTCCGGCACTGTTCCAGATTGCCGTCTTGCCACCGTCGATTCGGCAATCCGGGAGAAGGTAGACCAGGAACTGGTACCCATACTCCATCCATGACGCTTACTGGAAGAGGGCACGGGGTAGGTGTCACCGCGCCGGCCCGCCCACGCGCACCAGGGCGGGTCGTCCTGGGCAGCGTCGCGGCGGGGATGCTGCTCGCGGTGCTGTGGTCGTACGAGCTGGTCGACCACGTTATCGGCGACAACGTCGCCAAGACCCTGCTGGGCCACGACGCGAAGGCCACCGCCATCGGCGGCACCGTCGCGGGCCTGGTCTTCGCATTCGTCTCCGGTCTAGCCGGTACGTTCACAGCGTGCAACATCGCCATGGCCGCCGCCGTGGGGCCGATGAGCCAGGCCGGAGGCGCCGACGCGACGCGGGCCGGACTGCGGGGCCTGCTGCGGCCGGTCGGGTGGCTCACCGCGGGAATGGTGGCGGTCTCCGCGGTGTACGGCTTCGTCGGCGTGCTACTCGGCGATCGGCTGCCCCAACTCTCCACCGATCTGGTCGGTCGGCTGCCGGTGCGCCTGATCCAGTCTATGGTCGTGTTCGGCGTGATCGGGCTGGTCTTCGTCTACCTCGGCCTGGCCGCGCTCGGCACGCTACCTGACCCGTTCGCGCACCGCCCGGCCACCCGGGTCGTGGTGCTCGGCGCGCTGGTCGGCGGGTTCCTCATCGGTCGGCCCTATCCGCTGTTCGACAAGCTGTTCCACTGGACGGTTGACAGCGGCAACCCGTTCTACGGGGCGGGCGCGTTCGTGCTTCAGTCGCTCGGCAACATCGCGATCGTCGCAGCGCTGTTCGCCCTGCTCATCGTGCTTACTCGGGGCCGCTTCATCCACTGGTTGGCCGCCACTCCGGCCCGCACCGCCGCAGTAACCGGCGCTTTGCTGATCACGCTGGGCGTGTTCATGGTCGTCTACTGGGATGTGCGGCTGCCTGCCATGTTCGACTACGGTTGGTTCCCCACCATGCCGTACAACATTCGGTAGCACCGGCGCTGCCCGTCCCACCCGGTAAGCACCTTCCCCCCGGCGGTGACACCCCTGTGCGGCACGGGCACCGTCCGCCCGGAGGCACGAAGCCCGGTCCGGGCCCCGGCCTGGCCTCTACAGCGCCCGTGCCGAGTACCGCTCCAGTCGGGCAGAGCTGTGCCGGCGCCGGCTGCCGTGGGTGTTGCTGTCCAGTTCCGGCAGCGCGACGAGGATCGGCAGGTCGAAGACTCCGGGGGGCTGCAGTTCCAGGTCAATGGTGAGGTCAGCACCGGCGGCCACGGTGAACGCGCCGTGCGAGCCGACCGCCACAGGCCGGCGCATGGACGGCCGGGTGGTGATGTCGTCGGGGTCGATCGCTGCGGCACGCAGATACCACTCCCCCTCCGGAACGTCGCGCAGCAGGTATTCGCCGGATGCCTCCAGGATGTCGCAGGAGGTCGGTAGTCCCTGCACGATGGGGCTGTCGAAGACCCCGACGTACACCTTGACCGGGACGTCAACCGGTGGGAGGACGATCCGCCCGCCGATGGTGGCCCGGCGGTGGGGCCCGACCGTCCGGGTGTGGAACAACTGCGGGATTCCGTGCGCTGCGAGCCAGCGGTACCGGGCCGGAGAGATGCCCACGCTGCGGGTGAACCGGCTGATGAAGGCGCCCGGGCTGTTGTAGCCGACGGCGTAGGCGATGTCGGTGACGCTCATCTCGGTTTCCAGCAGCAGGTGCTTTGCCTTGAAGATCCTGATCGCAGCCAGGAAACGCCCCGGCGAAGTGCCCGTTCTGGACCGAAACAACCGCGAGAAGTGAAAACGACTGAGAAAGGCCGAATCAGCCATCGCTTCGAGTGAGAGAGGTTCGTGGTAGCGATCCCACATGATCGCGATCGCCCGGTCGAGGCCGTGCACGCGAATCAGCTCCATCCGGTGAACGGTGTGCCATTCCGGTCCGCCGACCACGCGATGCGTCTGCGCATCGGCGGCCGCGGGTGCGCCATCCTCCGCAATGCATGAAATCGCCCCACCCTTGGTCCACGGCGTCGGCGACCAGACACAGCGGGACAGGTGTTCGGACCGACGGCGGAACTTAGATGAATGCGCAGATCACCAACGCCACGACGCTGCAAACAAAGGCTGTCTGACCCCTTTCAGTCGACCCTCGCGTTGGGTATCCGAACAGCTTCGAGGCGTTACGACGATACCATGCACCGAGATCGTTCAATGCATGGAACTCCCGTCCTCTGAATAGCCACCAGATGGGCGTTGCGGGTGATCCGGTGGTTGTGAGGATTTATCGGGCAGGTCGTCTCCCGCAACCAAGTGAACAGACCGGCCCATCGCAGTGATCGACCTCGAGAGCGTCCGACGACGACGGGATTCGGCCTTTATCGGGGGCGATTGTTCGAATTGCTCGCCGGCGCGCATGCCGTCCGGACAATATCCTTGAGCCTGCTTTGGTGAGCACCGCGGCGGACAGATCATCAATGCGGCTTCGTGCCTGACAGCGTCGACGACCCGGGCATGGACTCCCACGAGAACGAGGGTGGGAGAATCGCTCGTTTCTGCGCATCCCCTGACAGCGAGAACAATCGGCATGGACGGATGTCGTCGCCGCTGCTCTCCGTTGCCCGACCTCCCCGCATGTCCTGGCCGCCCGGTCAGGTCCGTGGGTCGGCGCGCAGGGACATCGCCCGCCCGTCCCGCGGTCGCAGCCACAGCAGGGCGAGTATCACGGCCAGCACCACGCCATCGACGAACAGCAGCGCCGCGCTGAAGGGGTCGATGCGGTGTGCGTGTGCGGCCACTGCGTCCGTGCTGGCCCGGAGGGCGGCGGCGCCCAGCGGGGCCGGCGGGACGCCGGTACCCACGCTGAAGCGGTGGACCCCGGTGTCCGTCGTGCCGTCGGTGAAGGTGACGTGGTATGCCACCGTGTAGTCGCCGGCGGCCCCGATGCGCAACGGCAGCCGCAGCCGGGTGGATCCGGCGCGGCGCGGCTCGCCGTCGGAAACCGTCCTGCCCGCGTCGTCGAGCACCGCTACGTGCGACTGCTCCTCGTCGATGCTTCCGCCGAAGCCCAACGTCACCTCGGCCGGCGCGGTGCTGAGCACCGCGCCGGCCGACGGGTCGGCCGATTCCGGCCCGCTGTTCGCCTGGGCCGAGCCGGGGCTGAGCGCGAGTAACCCGACGAGCGTCGCGAGCAGGCCGACGAGCGCCGCCCGCCGACGGGAGACGGGCAGCGGGGTCAGCTCACGCGGCATGGGCCACGAGCGGCCGGCCGTCGCGGCGCCCCGTGCAGCTGCACGTCATCATGTCCTGCTCACGCCGGGAGGGACGCAGGTGCAGGTACATGGCGATGATCATCGGGACGAAGACGATCGAGTTGTAGAACAGGTGAAGCTCGACCCGCGGCAGCACCAGTTGGAGAATGCTGGTGGCCACCTTCTGCCCGAAGAACGCGGTGCCGGCCTGCGCCTGCCACAGCAACAGGAAGTGCTCGATGTGGTGCCAGAACTGGATGGCCAGAGCCACGGTCCACCAGGTGCTCGCCCGGCCGACGAAACCACGGCGTAGCGCGAAGAGGAAGACCAGCATCACGATGGCGTAGCCGTAGTGCAGCCACTCCGAGGAGACCAGCCAGGGAAAAAACTGTCCAAGCACGCCCCGCGCCTGCGGTCGCGGCATGCCCAGCGCCCAGATCTGGTATGCCTGCACCAGGTGCTCGGCCCAGTGCGCCAGCACGATGACGAGGAAGCCGTTCAGTGCTGCCTTGTGGTGGGCCCCGTTGAGCCGCGCGAGCAGCCCTGGGGACGGGGCGTTGGCGAGGGATGAGGTCATCTTTCGCACCTTTCGGAGGACGCG
The DNA here is from genome assembly GCF_004348675.1 of Micromonospora sp. KC606. Classification (GTDB taxonomy): domain Bacteria; phylum Actinomycetota; class Actinomycetes; order Mycobacteriales; family Micromonosporaceae; genus Micromonospora. The sequence continues at coordinate 89,695 of NZ_SMKN01000004.1, forward strand.
GGGCACGTGCCGTGGGCCGGTGAGGGTGCAGGGAGGCAGCGGTTAGCCGCGAAGATACTCAACCAGGCTGTTCCGCAGTTCCTTCAGGTTGCTCAATCTGCGTCGGGCTTTTGCCTGAGCTGGGTCGCCCATCGGCATCACCCCCAACACTCGGCTCGTCACCGTTGTCGGATTGCCACGACCTACCCGAAGCGTGGCTGATTGCCGAATGGCCACCCGGCTGCGACGAGCCACCAATACTGGCTGTCGAACCTGCCCGCCGTCACCGCGCGCCTGACCTTGTTCCGTTGCGCGTCGCCTACCAGCATGCCGAGGCACCTGCCGAGATCGGACCATGCTGCGGTCTGTTGAAGTACGATCTGTCAGCTTCGGGTATCCAGGCCGTAGCGGTCGAGCGCTGCTCGGATCTGGCTGAGCCACTCGGTGCTTAGCCGGCGCCCGTTGGGGAGTTGGTCGTCTCGATCCCAGCGCCACGCGGTGATCATCGCGAGCACGAGGATCCGGCATTCGCGTAACAGGCCTTGATCGACACCCGGATGGTGCTCGCCGACTTCTTCGGGCGCATGGGCGAGGTCGAACTCGACCGGCCCACGGCAGCACGTCTCGAAGTCTATGAACAGCAGGCCGTTCTTCGTGGCGAGCACGCTGCCGGGGTGCGGCTCGCCGTGCAGCAGCTGCTCGGCTGCGCCGCGCCGGCCGATCACTCGCCGCAGGTTTCGTAACGTGTTGCCGAGGAGTTCCCGGTCCGCGTCGGCGAGGGCCGGGGTGCGGTCGCGGCTCGCCACGAGTTGCTGGGCCTGTCCGACGCGATCCGTGAAGTGCGGCGTGGGGACATCGAGCTTGCGCATGCCGGCATGCAGCCGCCGGAGTGCGTCGAAGCGAGGCGCAGGTGGAGAGAGCCTGAGTGAACATCGACGGCTTGATGACGCCCGCTGACTCGTACCGGCTGCGCGGTCCCGCGTATCGCCTTAAACCCGGTCAGAATCTCCACCAGCTCCCAGCCTGATAAGGCCGAGGTGTTGTCAGCAGCCCTCTAGATCGAGATACTTCGATCGCAGTCGGCCCCGAGGAGAAGCCATGCCTACGTATCCATCCCGCACCAGGATGCTCGTCGCGGTGACCGCGTCGACCCTGCTGGCCGGCACGGCGACCGCCGTCGCAGTGGCTGCGCACGCCGCGGCGGCGGGCTGCGCTGTCAGGTACACGGTCACGTCGCAGTGGACGGGCGGGTTCGGCGCAAACGTCGAGCTCAGAAACCTCGGCGACCCGGTGACGAGTTGGACGTTGACCTGGTCGTTCGATGCCGGCCAGCGAGTGACGCAGGCGTGGAACACCACTCTCACCCAAGACGGATCAGCGGTGACGGCCCGCAGCGTGGCCTGGAACGGCACCCTGTCGACCAACGGCAGCACCACCTTCGGGTTCCTCGGATCATGGAACGACAGCAACCCTCGCCCGGCGAGCTTCGCGCTCAACGGGACGATCTGCACCGGCGGCGTAGCCTCGCCGTCGCCCAGCGCGTCATCGCCCAGCGCGTCACCATCGAGCGGTCCCACGAGCCAGCCGCCCGGCGACGTGCTGACCCGGGTACACACGGCGGGACGCGTCAAGGCCAGTGGCGACACGGTGCAGTACAGCTGGCCCGGCGTCTACTTCGAGGGGCGGTTCCGGGGCACCGGAGTGGGAATCGTGCTGAACGACTCGGCGGCCGACTACGTCGTCCAGGTCGACGGCACGACCGTCGACACCCTCGTGACGCCCGGTAAGACCACCCGATGGGTTACCGGCCTGAGCAACGCCGAGCACACCGTACGCCTCGTGAAGCGCAACGAAAGCCCGTGGAGCAGCAGCGAGTTCGGCGGGTTCGTCGCCGCCCCGGGGGGCGCGCTCCTCACCAAGCCGGCCGCCCGGAGCCGACAGGTCGAGTTCATCGGCGACTCACTGACGGCCGGCTACGGCAACACGTCCACCAGCCGGGACTGCACCGGCGACCAGGTGAACCGCACCACCAACACCGACGTCAGCTACGGCGCGCTGACCGCGCGACGGCTCTCCGCCGACTACCAGATCAACGCGTTCTCCGGCAGAGGCATGGTCCGCAACTACAACGGCAGCGACCCGGGCACCGACTACCGCACCTACTACGACCGGGCCCTGTTGAACGTCGCTGGCGACCTGTGGAACCCCGGCACCTGGCGGCCACAGCTCGTCGTGGTCTACCTCGGCACCAACGACTTCTCGACCGCTCTCAACCCCGGCGAGCCCTGGACCGCGGACAGCCTCGTCGCCGCCTACCGCACCGCCTACAGCGCCTTCCTGCAGAAGCTGCGGACCCGCTACGGCACCAACACCACCATCGTGGCCGTCGGCGCCAGCCCGTTCGCGGACTCCGTGCAGCAGGTGGTGCAGGAGCGCGCCAACGCGGGCGACGGCCGGGTCCGCTACTGGGCCCTCGACGGCACCGGCCTGGACCTTCTCGGTTGCCACTGGCACTACTCCACCCGCGACCACCAGCTCATCGCCGACCGGCTCGGCACGTACATCGGCAGCCTGCCGCTGGGTTGGTAGCCGGCGCGAGCCCGACCAATAGCCCCGGTTGCCTCGGAGTTCTCACCGGCAACCGGGGCGCGGCAACGGTCAGGCCACCGAGCCGAACTCACAGCGCCGTTTGTCAGTCGCCGTCGGGCACCCTGGTCTCCTGGCGCCGCCCGCCAGCGAGTGCGGCCGGCGAGTGCGGCCGGACGGCCCAGTCCGATCGCCAAGAGGAACCGCTCGGCTCGCCGGCCGCAGCCGTGCCCTGCACCTGACGCTCGACGGGACAGGTGCGGCCGAGCATGCCTTCGCGCTCGTCAGTGTGGCGCTGACCGAGCTGACGAAGCGACTCACCGAGCACCGCCGGCATCTGGTGGACATTGCGGGGAGCCTTCTACCCTGCGCTGCCCGGAGAGGGTCAGCCAGGCTCTCACCGAGTTCGCCATCGGTGATCCGACTACCGGGCGCGATGACCGACACTGGCAGACCCGCGCCGCCCGGCGGGGGACGCTCAGGCCGCTTACGCCCCAGTGTCATCTTGACAGACGTCAATGTTAACGCGAACATCGTCTTGTAACACGATTTTAGCTTCACCTTGACGCACCGCGGCGAGCTGGGCGTTTCACGTGGACACCCGTCGTTACGGGACACCCGGTCACGCGGGACTCGGAGGACGTGAAGCGCGCCCAAGCAGGGCCTTCCGCTGACATCGTGGACGATCTCCGTTCCGCGCCCGACCGAAGACCAACGGAGGAAGTTGATGATTCTGGCAGGCGAGGTGGCGGTGATGCGATCACGGTGGCGTGGTTGGCGGTCGTTGTCGGTGGTGGGTGTCGTGGCGCTGCTGGCGGGTGCTGGTGTGGTGGCGGGGTTGCCGGCGGCGTGGGCGGCGACGGTGGACACGGGTGCCACATACGTGTTCGTAAACCGGCACAGCGGCAAGGCCATGGATTTGTACGACTGGTCGACGGCGGACAACGCGCCGGTGAACCAGTGGACCCGCAATGACCTCGCGGTGCAGCAGTGGCAGTTCGTGGATGCGGGTGGTGGCTACTACAAGGTCCGGTCGCGACACAGCGGAAAGGTGTTGGATCTGCCGGGCGCGGCGGACGGCACTCGGGTCTTGCAGAACAGCGACAGCGGGGCAACGACCCAGCATTTCCAGTTGCAGGACTCGGCGGGTGGGTTCGTACGGTTCGTCAACCGGTCCAGCGGCAAAGTCATCGATGTGTGGAACCGGTCGACCGCCGACGGTGGCATGTTGGCGGGCTACCAGAACCTCGACGGGACCAACCAGCAGTGGCAACTGATCCGCCTC
>NZ_SMKN01000050.1 GCF_004348675.1 Micromonospora sp. KC606
CGGCAGCAGCGGACGGACAAGTCCCGCCAAAGACACAAAGCCAGTCAGACGAAGAGTCACACCCACTGCTGCCGGCTATCAGCTCACCACTGCTGAACCGACCCCGCCATGCTCACAGTCAGCCGAGTAGCGCCGCCGTCCGTACCAGGGCCAAACCGAGCAGCGCCGACAGGATGATCCCGGCCCCGACGGATTGGAAGACCGACCGGCGCATCCGCGGCGCGTACGCCAGCACCCACGCCATCGCCGCGCCGGTGAGCAGGCCACCGACGTGCCCCGGGATGGAGATGCCCGGCACGGTGAACGTGAAGATCAGGTTGATCACCAGGATCGGCAGAATCGCCGAGGTGTCCCGGCCGAGCCGGCGCATCAGCACGAACACGGCGGCGAAGAGGCCGAACACCGCCGTCGAGGCACCCGCCGAGGCGGTGTTGGGTGCGCTGAACACGTACGCCGCGACGTTGCCACCGAGGCCGGCGATCAGATACAGGGCAAGGAAGCGCAGCGGCCCGAGCAGGGCCTCCAGGTCCCGCCCCAGCACCCAGAGCGCCCACATGTTCAACAGCAGGTGTACCAGGCCGTAGTGCAGGAACATCGCGGTGACCAGCCGGTACCACTCACCCGCGGCGACGCCGTGCTCCGGCCCGAGATCGACGTACGAGGCGTAGCCGATGACCGCGCCCCACTGGGTCAACGGGGTGCCGCCGCCGAGCAGACCGCCCAGGCCGGAGCCGCCGACCATCGCGTCGCCACCCCGGTCGCTGGCGATGGAGAGGACCATCACCAGCAGGTTCAGGGCGATCAGGGTCCGGGTGACGAGGCCGCGACGGCCGGACGTACCGCCACCGAAGGCGGTACGTGCCGGCCGTACGCTGCGGCGTCCCTCGTCCACGCACTCCGGGCACTGGTGGCCGACGGAGGCGTCCCGCATGCAGTTCGGACAGATCGGTCGTTCGCAGCGGCTGCACCGGACATACGTCTCCCGGTCCGGGTGGCGGTAGCAGACCGGCGTGGTCGGCATCGACCCACCGGTGGCGTCGCCGGCCGGCCCGGGGCGTTCAGTCATGCGTGCAAAGGTACCTCGGGCCCGCCCTCAGGCCGTGCGCTCGATCTCGACCCGCTCGATCACCACGTCCTGCACCGGCCGGTCGCTGGGGCCGGTCGGGGTGGTCGCGATGCTGTCCACCACCTTCGCCGACTGCTCGTCGGCCACCTGGCCGAAGATGGTGTGCCGGTTGTTCAGGTGCGGTGTCGGCGCGACGGTGATGAAGAACTGTGAGCCGTTGGTGCCCGGCCCGGCGTTCGCCATGGCCAGCAGGTAGGGCCGGTCGAAGCGCAGCTCAGGGTGGAACTCGTCGCCGAACTTGTAGCCTGGGCCGCCACGGCCGGTGCCGGTCGGGTCACCCATCTGGATCATGAATCCGCTGATCACGCGGTGCGAGATGGTCCCGTCGAAGTACGGGCCGCTGCCCGGCTGGCCCGTGCGCGGGTCGATGTATTCCTTGTTGCCCTCAGCCAGGTCCACGAAGTTGCGGACGGTCTTCGGCGCGTGGTGGGGGAAGAGCTCCAGCCGGATCGGGCCGGCGTTGGTGTGCAGGGTGGCGTAGACAGCCTCGGCCACGGGTACTCCTCACTCGTCGGTCAGTTCCATGCGGATCCTCCCATGTGCCCGATCTGGCAGTGCGGAGGCATCCGAAGGTGGAGGATGACGAAGGAACAACTCCCAGGAGGTGGGATCGTGTTTGGAATCGGGCGGCGCAAGACCCAGGGGCAGCTCGCGAGGGTCGAGCTCAACCAAGGCATCGGTCACCTGAGGCAGGCCGCGGCGCACGCGGCGAAGGGTGCCGGCGTCACGGTCGGCCCGCGGGTCCAGGCAGCCCGGGGCGCCGTCGCGCCGACCGCCGTGATGGTGCGTGACAAGGCGTCGAGCGGGTTCGGATCGACGATCGCCGCGCTGACCCCGCTGGTCCTGGCCGTGCGCACCGCCCAGGCCGGGACGGCGGGCCGGATCGTGGCCGGAAGGAAGATCGCCGGTGCCAAGCAGGACGCGATGAGCCGGAAGGCGAAGGCCAGGAACCTCAAGAAGCGCAAGAAGTCGCGGGGCGGCATGATGACCGGCCTGCTGGCCGCCGGCGCGGTCGCCGGCGTGGCCGGCGCCATGGCCGTGCGCCGCCGCCGCGAGCAGCAGGAGTGGGCCGAGTACGACCCCACCCGCTCCGTCGACCCGGTCAGCGACGAGGTCGACACCCTGGTGGTGGAGACTCCCACGGCCACCGACGCCCCGGTGACCGACTCCTCGACCATGTCGAGCGCCGCCGGCACGGCCGGTGGCCCGACCGGCGCGGGCAGCTCGGTGGTGGCCGGCGGAGACAGCGCCTCTACCACGACCCCCGGCACCCAGCCGAAGGTGCACGCCAACGACAAGGTGCCCTCGGTCGCCGAAGGCGCCACCGATGTCTCCGGCCGACCGGCGGACGACGTGTCCAAGGCGCTCGGCAAGGGCACGGCCAGGTCCGGGAGCCGTCACTGATCTGACGGATGTCGCCGGTGGCGCGGGGGTGCCCTCCGCGCCACCGGCGTCTCCGGCCGGGCCGGGCCCGCCCCGCCGCCTCCGTCAGAGCCAGCCGTTGCGGCGGAACCAGCGGTACAGCGAGATCGAGACGGCCAGCATGATGGCCAGCACACCCGGATAGCCGTACGTCCACTCCAGCTCGGGCATGTTCTCGAAGTTCATCCCGTAGATGCCGGCGAACGCGGTCCACACGGCGGCGATGGCCGCCCAGGCGGCGATCTTGCGCATGTCGTTGTTCTGGTCGACGGTGACCTGCGCCAGCCGCGCCTGCAGGATCGAGTTCAGCAGGTCGTCGTAGGAGTTGACATGCTCGACGGTGCGGCTGAGGTGGTCCTGCACGTCGCGGAAGTAACGCCGCACCTCCCCCGGCACCTCCCGGTTGACCTCGGCGACGAGGGTGAGCAGCGGTCGCTGCAACGGCACCACCGCCCGCTTGAACTCCACCAGCTCCCGCTTCATCTGGTAGATCCGCTGGATCCGCCCGCTGCCCTGGGGGGCGAAGACGTCGGCCTCCAGCACGTCGAGGTCGTCCTCCAGTCGGTCGGCGACCTCGAGGTAGTGGTCGACGACCCGGTCGGTGATCGCGTAAGCCACCGCCCACTTGCCGTGCCGCAGCAGCTCCCGCTTGGCCTCCAGGTCGGCGCGGACCGGCGCGAGCCGGCAGGCGTCCCCGTGCCGGACGCTGATCAGGAAGTCCGGCCCGATGAAGAGCATCACCTGGCCGGTCTCCACCACCTCGGAGTTCTCGGTCAGCTCGGTGTGCTCGCAGTAGCGCGCGGTCCGCAGCACCAGGAAGCTGACCTCCCCGAAACGCTCCAGCTTGGGGCGCTGCTGCGCCTTGACCGCGTCCTCCACAGCCAGCTCGTGCAGGCCGTACGTCTCGGCGATCGCGGTCATCTCGGCCAGGCCGGGCTCGTGCAGCCCCAGCCAGACGAACGCGTCGCGTTCCTTGCGGGCGGCTTCCAGCGCGTCGGCGTAGTGCCACTGGCCGGGCTGCCGTTCCCCGCCGACGTAGAGGGCGCAGTCCACCAACCCGCTGCGGCCCGGCCCGGGCGGTTCCGGCATACGCGGGGAGCCGTCGGCGTTGAGGATGCGGGACATGGCGCGGACGGGTGCCGCCCAGGCGCGAGGGCTGAGCACTCGGCCGGTGTGCTGCGTCGGGCGCTCCCGCTGGCTGCGATCTGTCACGGCGTCCTCCTCCCCACGGTGCTGCGGCTTGCAGGGTACGCCGCCGTGCCGGCCCCGACCCGCCGGTCGCGGTGACGGGCGTCACCCGGACCGCCGCCGGCGGGAGAGCAGGTCGGCGCGGGGATGGCTCCGGGTGGACCGGACCGCGTGCAGGGGGTGAGGGGCGGCCCGGCCCACCCGTCGCCGGTGGGGGCGGGGGCAATGCCGTGGGCGTCGCCGCCGTGCAGCAGGGTCCACGGGTCGACCGGGGACGCGAGCGACGCTCGCAGCATTCTGCGGCAGACAGCCGACCCGGGGGTTACCCGAGCCGGCTGTCACCGTTCGAATGTCGGAAACCCGACAAATATTCAGCCGCGGACGGCGGCCACCGCCTCCGCGAGGCGGCGCACGCCCTCGTCGATCCGGTCCACGGTCACCGCCGAGAAGGCCAACCGCAGCGCGTGCCGTCCGCCGTCGACCATGAAGTCGCTGCCCTTCACCACCGCGACTCCGCGCTCGGCTGCCGCCGGGGCGAGCTTCTCCACGTCCACGTCCTGCGGGAACTCCACCCAGAGGAAGTAGCCGCCGTCCGGCTCCACGAAGCTGGCCTCGGGGATGTGCCGGCGCAGCGACTCGGCCAGCACCCGGGCCCGATCGCCCAGGGCGGTGGAGACCGTCTCGATCGACCGCTGGATGTCGCCGGAGACACAGAACTGGTGCACGATCGCCTCGGAGACCATGCCGGGCGAGATATAGAGGTTGGTGGCCTTCCGGGCGATGTCGGAGATCAGGTCCGCCGGGCCGACCAGGTAACCGACCCGGACCCCCGGGCAGACCGTCTTGGTGAAGCTGGACGCGTGCACCACCACGTCGCGGGTGTCCAGCGAGAGCATCGACGGCAGCGCCTCACCGCGGAACCGGATGTCGGCGTACGGGTCGTCCTCGAAGAGGGTGAACCCGTACTCGGCCGCCAGGTCGAGCAGTTCGCGTCGCTTCTCCAGGGAGAGGGTCACCCCGGCCGGGTTCTGGTAGTTCGGGATGACGTGGGCCAACTTCGGCCGCACCCCAGACTCCAGCAACTTACGCAGTTCGGCGGTGTCCAGGCCGTCCGGCTCGACGGAGACGCCGTGGATCTCCCCGCCCATCCCTTGAAGGTTGAGCAGGGTGCGGTCGTAGGTCGGACGCTCCACCACCACCGCGTCGCCACGCCCGACGAGGTGGTCGAAGAGGAACGCGTCCGCTTGCAGCGAGCCGTTGGTGATCAGCACCTGCTCCGGGGTGACCCCGTGCTTCTCCGCGATCCACTTCCGCAGGGGCGGGTAGCCGACGGAGGTGCCGTACGCCGTGACCCCGGCGGGGTCGGCGTCGAAGGCGCGGACGGCGGCGGCCTTGAGACCCTCGACATCCACGATGTCCAACGAGGGCGCGCCACGGGCGAACGAGATCAACTGCTCGGCGGTCATGGGCACGAGCCTAGGGCCTGCCCCGACCGCCGCGGCCGGCATACACGCCAAGTTCAACATGCGGGCAGGTGATCAATGGGCGGAGGTGCGCCGATGCCGCTTTCGTCCGCCCCTGCCGAGGGCCGGTCAACCAGCCCTCGGCGGGGGCGGTCAGCCGATCGCCTGCTCCTGCGACCAGACCCGCATCAGGTCGCGTACCGAGATGACCCCGGCCACCTCCTGACCGTCCAGCACCACCAGGTGCCGAAACCCGCCGCGGGCCATCGCCGCGGCAGCCTCCTGCACCGTCCAGTCCGGACCGGCGTAGACGACATCCCAGCTCACGTGCGCCCTGGTCCGTTCCACGTCGCAGTCGAGCCCGGCTCCGATGGCGTTGAGCACGTCGCGTTCAGTCATGATGCCAACCCCTTCGGAGTCGGGGTCGATCACCACCGCCGAGCCGACCCGGCGGGCCGACATCATCCGGGCCGCCTGGCGGAGCGTGTGCTCCGGGCCGACCACGAGAACCTGCTTGGACATCGCTTCCCGAACCTGCATCACGCATCACCCCTGTGGGACGGTGGCACCCGGTACCCCACATGGTGGGCCTGCCGGCAGGTCGGGACAAGAGCGGGCAGCGGCGCGACCGCGATCCGCTCGCTAGTGTCCTTCACGTGCCCCCCGAGCCTCCCCGCTGCGCCGGTGCGCTGACCGTGGACGACGCCCGCATGTCCCTCCGGCTCCGACCGGCCGAGCGGCCCTCGCTTTCCCCATTCCAGGACAGCGGCGGTGTACACGGGGACGACGTCGCCGCGCTTCGATCGACCGGTCCGTGAGCCCGGGCGTCGACCTGCCGCCGCACCGGTTCGCCGGGCTGGTCGCCCCGGCGGTCGACCGGATCTTCGTCGCGGGCATGCTCGCCGGCCGGGACGGCGGCGGCGCCGAGCTGAGCCAGCGGTACGGCGGGCCGGCGGCCACCGGCTTCCTGGTGGAGTTCCGCACCCGGCTCGCCGCACCGGGCGGCGCCGTCGACGGGGCCGGCTTCGCCGCCGTCACCCGGTACCGCGACCCGGCCACCTGCCAACGGGCCCTCGACAAACAGGTCGCACACGGGATGATCATGCGGCGGCCGGACGGCGGCCTCACCGCCACCGAACGCGGCGCCGGCTTCCTCGCCGAGATCTACCAGGTGCACGCCGAGGTGACCGAGGAGTTGTGGGCCGGGCACGACGACCGGGTACTGCGGCTGGTCGAGGCGTTCGGCCGGGTGCTCGGGTTGGCGCTGCTGCTGGCCGGGGAGCCGGACGCCGAGCCGGGGCCGGCCTTCGCCGCCATGGCCCCGCCGTACGAGCCGGACGGCACTCCGCCCGGGGTGCTGCTGCTCAACCGGCTCGGCACGCTGCGCTACCACCGGGCCGACGCGCACGCCGCGGCGTGGACCGCCGCCGGGCACACCGCCGTCAGCGTCGCCGAACTGCCGCCGGGGCCGGAACGCCGGGCGATCGAGCTGGAGACGGACCGCCGCGCCGCCGGCCCGTACGCCGGACTCGACGCCGAGGAACGGCTCGCCGTGCTGGCCGACCTTGCCGCCCTGCCCGGCTGATCGTCCGGTTGGCGAAGGGCCCGTCGTCACGCGCGGCTATCCTCCACGGTGACCTGGGAGTCGTACGAGGGAGGACCCCACATGATCGGGATGGTGCTGGCGGCCGGCGCGGGACGCCGGCTGCGGCCGTACACCGACACGCTGCCCAAGGCGTTGGTGCCGGTGGACGGTGACACCACCATCCTCGACATCGCGCTACGCAACCTGGCTGAGGTGGGGCTGACCGAGATCGCGATCGTCGTCGGGTACGCCGCCGACGCGGTCGTCTCCCGCCAGGCGGAGCTGGAGGAACGCTACGGCGTCACGCTCGCCCTGGTGCACAACGACAGGGCCGAGGAGTGGAACAACGCCTACTCGCTCTGGCTGGCCCGGGAGCACTTCGCCCGGGGCGTGCTGCTGGTCAACGGCGACACCGTCCACCCGGTGAGCGTGGAGAAGACCCTGCTGGCCGAGCGCGGCCCGGGCATCCTGCTCGCCGTCGACACCATCAAGACGCTGGCCGAGGAGGAGATGAAGACCACCTTCGACGCCGCCGGCCAGCTCACCCGGATCACCAAGCTGATGGACCCTGGCGAGGCGTACGGCGAGTACATCGGCGCGACGCTGATCGAGCCGCAGGTGGCCGACGCACTCGCCGACGCCCTGGAGGCGACCTGGCGGCGCGACCCGAACCTCTACTACGAGGACGGCTACCAGGAGTTCGCCGACCGCGGCGGCGAGGTACGGGCGGCGCCGATCGGGGACGTGGCCTGGGTCGAGGTCGACAACCACGAGGACCTGGCCCGGGCACGGGAGATCGCGTGCCGCTACTAGCCCGTATGGTGCTCACCCCGCTGCACATCGACGTGCGGCGGGGGGCGGTGGCCGACCTGGGCGCGATCCTCGCCGACGGGCGCATCTCCGCCGGCGGTGACGTGGCGGTGGTGGTGGGGCCCGGTCAGGGCGAACAGATCGCCGAGCTGATCCGGCCGTCGTTGCGCTCCGCCGACGTGTTCACCGTCTCCGGCGGCACCCTGGAGGCCGCCGACGACCTGGGGGCCAAGTTGCGCGCCCGGTCGTACGACGCGGTGGTCGGCATCGGTGGGGGCAAGACGATAGACGTGGCCAAGTACGCGGCGACCCGACGCGGGCTGCCCATGGTGTCGGTGGCGACCAGCCTGGCCAACGACGGCATCGCCTCGCCGGTGGCCAGCCTGGTCAGCGAGGGCCACAAGGGGTCCTACGGGGTGCACATCCCGATCGCGGTCATCGTGGACCTGGACTTCGTCGAGAGCGGCCCGGACCGGACCAATCGGGCGGGCATCGGCGACGCGGTCAGCAACATCAGCGCGCTGGCCGACTGGGAGCTGGCCCGGCGGGTCCGGGGCGAGCCGGTCGACGGGTTGGCCGCCTCGCTGGCCCGGATGGGCGCCGAGGCGGTGCTCGCGCACCCGGGCGACATGAGCGACGACGCGTTCGTCACGGTGCTCGCCGAGGCGTTGATCTGCAGCGGCCTGGCGATGGCGGTCTGCGGCACCAGCCGGCCGGCCAGCGGCGGCTGCCACGAGATCATGCACGCCATTGACGCGCTCTTTCCCGGCACCGCCTCGCACGGCGAACTCGCCGGCCTGGGTGCGCTGTTCTGCACCTGGCTGCGCGGCGACCGCCGCCGGTTCGCCGAGATGTCAGCCTGCCTGACACGGCACCAGCTGCCCCGGCTACCCGCCGACGTGGGGCTCACCGACGACCAGTTCGTCGATGCGGTGCAGTTCGCGCCCGGCACCCGGCCGGACCGGTACACCATCCTGGAGCACCTGGCGATGTCGCCTTCCGAGACACGGGAACGGCTGGCAGACTACGCCGGTGCAATCCGCGACCACTGTGGTTGAGTCCCGTCCCACCGTCGCCGACTTCCACCGGGTCAACCGGGGCGGCGGCCTGTTCAGCGAGTCGGTCAGCCAATGGATCGGCGCGGCCTTCGCGCTGGTCGCCCAGCGGCTCGGGCTGCGCCCGACCGCGCTGACCATCGCCAACCTGGCGCTCGGCCTGGCCACCTCGGTGACCGTGGTGGCACTCGCCGGGCGGGTCGCCGCGGGCGACGTCCCGACCTGGGCGGTCGGGCTGGTCGCGCTGGTCGGCTGGCAGGTCGCCTACGCCCTGGACTGCGCCGACGGTCAGCTCGCCCGGGTGACCGGTCAGGGCAGCGCGGCAGGGGCCCGGGTCGATGTGCTCTGCGACGTGGCGGCCCAGATCGCCCTGGTCGCCGCGCTCGGGGCGACTGCCGTGGCGCAGCGACCGGGGACGCCGTCCTGGCTGGTGGCGGTCTTCGCCGGCACCTGGATGGTCAACCTGGTCACCTCGGTGATGCAGTCCGGCCCGAACGCGGCCAGCATGGTCACCTCGACCTCCCTGCCGGTACGCCTGGTCAAGCTGGTCCGTGACTACGGCGCGGTGATCTTCGTGGCGGCACTGGTGCTGATGATCGCTCCCGCGCTCACCTTCTGGGTGGTCGTGGCGTTCACCGTCGTCAACGGCGGCTTCCTGCTGGCCAGCATCGCCTTCTCCGCCCGCGCCTCCCTCCGCTGACTCTCCCCACCCCCACTCCGCAGGCCCGCGCGGCCGCGTGCCCTGGAGTGCCGTCACCACCGACCGCCCGACGCGCCGCCCTGACCCGCACCGGCGGGGCGGGCCCTCAAGCCGGGCGCATCCGGGGGTGACCTGGACGCGGGAAGTACCCGTACGAGCACATCTCGCGCCCGCCGACCGCCCGCCCGAGCCCTGCGCGCGGGCGGGCCAGGTGGGCGGACCGGGTGACCGGGTCAGCGGCGGCGGGTGGCGGCCAGGTCTGTGTAGATGTCGAGGTGGCGCTTGGTGACCACGTCGGGGTGGAAGGTGCGCTCGTAGCGGGCCCGGGCGGCGGCGGCGAGCGCCGGAGCCCCGGCCCGCGCCACCGGAAGGGCGGCGGCCAGAGCGGCCGGATCCGGCGGCACCACCCAGCCGGCCTCCCCGGTGAGCAGGCCCGCCGGCAGCGCCGGCGGGCCTGCCGGCGGCGGAGGGAGACCGGCGACGGCGGAGGCGCTGGCGGCCGGGCCGGTGCCGGCAGGCTCGTGCGGGGCATCCGCCCCGATCAGGTACGGGATGCCGCCGAGCGCGGTGCCCAGCACCGGCCGCCCGCTGGCCAACGCCTCGATGATCACGGTCGGCAGCACGTCGTGCCACATCGCGGCGGCGATCACCACCGCGCTCGCCTCGACCGCGGCCCGTACCCCGGCGCGGTCGAGCTGGCCGAGGTAGACCACGTCGGCACGTTCGGCGGCGGCCGCCTCGACCAGCGGGCGCAGTTCACCGTCGCCGGCCACCCGGAGCGTGCCCAGGCTGCCCACCGGATGCCGGCGCCACGCCGCCAGCAACAGGTCGAGGCCCTTCTCCGGCGTGAGCCGGGCCAGGTAGAGAAAGCCGTCGCCGAGCGGCGACGGCATGCCCGGGTCGGGCACCGAGTTGGGTTTGACCACGATCCGGTCGGCCGGGATGCCGTAGTCCCGCAGGTGGTCGGCGATCGCCGAGGTCAGCGCGATGAAACGGTCCACCGACCGCCAGGTTCCCCGGTGCACGGCGAGGGTGGTCGCCATCAGCGCGCTCTGCACCGCCGAGCCCCGGTAGCAGCGGTGCACGATCGCCGGGACGCCCAGCGCCCGGCCCTTGCAGTCCTGGCAGATCACCCCGTCGCGAAAGTAGATGCCGGAGGAGCAGACCTGCCGGTAGTTGTGCACCGTCTGCACCACCGGCACGCCGTGCCGGTGCGCCGTGCGCACCACCCACGGCGAGAGCAGCGGGTACGGGTTGTGCAGGTGAAGCACGTCCGGCCGGTGCGTGGTGAGCAGGCGGCTCAGGTCCTCCTGGGCGCGGGGCGCCCAGATTGGGGAGATCGGCAGCAGCGCCTTGGCCGTCCGTGACATCGACGGGATCTCGTCGGAACTGCGGATGAACGGCAGCACCTCGACGCCGGCCGCCGTGAGCTGGGCGATCTCGGAGTCGACCATGGTGTTCTCGCCGGAGGGCTGGGCTTCCCGGTACCGGTTGTGCGCCACCACGATCCTCACGGGGCTTGCCTTTCGTTCGCGACTGACCCGACCTCTGCTCGCGACTGCGGGACTCGCAAGCTCACTCCTCGCGCTCACGGGGCTGGCCTTTCGTTCCCGACTGCGGGACTCGCAAGCTCATTCCTCGCGCTCACGGGAAAGAAGGCTACCGTTGGACCGTGCCCGAACTACCGGAGGTGGAGGCGCTCGCGGGTTACCTGCGTGAGCGCGCGGTGGGGCGGCGGGTCGGCCGGATGGAGGTCGCCGCGATCAGCGCCCTGAAGACGTTCGACCCGGCGCCGGAGGCGGTGTCGGGCCGGGACGTGGTGGCCGCCCGGCGACACGGCAAGTTCCTCGACGTGGTCTTCGACGGCGGCGTGCACCTTGTTGTGCACCTGGCCCGATCGGGCTGGCTGCACTACCGGGAGGCGTTCGCGTCCACCGTCCCGTTGCGCCCCGGGAAGGGCCCGATCGCCCTTCGGCTACGCCTCGACGACGGGTCCGGTTTCGACCTGACCGAGGCCGGCACCCAGAAGAAGCTGGCCGCGTACCTGGTGACCGACCCGGCGCAGGTGCCCGGGGTGGCCAGGCTCGGCCCGGACGCGCTCGACGCCGACCTGGCGACCTTCGCCGAGCGGATGCGCAGCCGCCGGGGCCAGGTCAAGGGGGTGCTGACCGACCAGGGGGTGCTCGCCGGCGTCGGCAACGCGTACTCCGACGAGATCCTGCATGCGGCGAAGCTGTCCCCGTTCGCGCTCACCGACCGGCTCGCCGACGACCAGCTCGCCGCCCTGCACGCGGCGACCCGGGCGGTCCTCGGCGACGCGGTCCGCAGGTCGGTGGGGCAGCGGGCAGCGGAGCTGAAGAGCGAGAAGCGCTCGGGGCTGAAGGTGCACGCCCGGACCGGGCTGCCCTGCCCGGTCTGCGGCGACACCGTCCGGGAGGTCTCGTTCGCCGACTCGAGCCTCCAGTACTGCCCGACCTGCCAGACCGGGGGAAAACCCCTCGCTGACCGTCGGTTGTCCCGCCTCGTACGGTGAGTAACAACACTCCCCGATTACGGAGAGGAATCGCCCCCGGCGCGTGGAACGTGCCCCTCCGCGCCTCTACCCGACCCCTCATCCATCGGTATAGTGGCTCGGTCCCCGGCTTCCAAAGTGACCTGGAGCCGGCCGGATCCCCCGCCGGCAACACCTGACGCAATGTCCCTCGGGTCCGCGTCCGGCTCGCTGCCCGCGTGGGAGACTGGAACGGTGGGCGACGTGCGTACCTCACTGCGAGTGAGCGGCGCGTGTCATGCGGGAGGACATGGGTTGAGGTGACGACAAGCCTCCAGCGCCCGGGAACCTACATAGGCCGGAGCAAAGTAGTGCGGCACGTCGACAGCTTCGAGATCCAGCCGCCGACACCGCCGTCGCACAACGGCGTGCCCCGGTCGGCGTGGGCTCGTGCCCGTCGCCGGGTGTCCCGCTGGCACCGGCCGTACACCGCTGCCCTCCTGTTGCTCGACTTCGCCGCCGTGGTGCTGGCGGACTGGATCGCCCAGGAGGCGTTCGGGCAGGCACGAGCCGGGTTCTACAACGCCCAGGAAGATCCGACCTGGTTCTACACCGTGGCGTTCCTGCTGTTGCCGCTCGGCTGGGTGGTCATCCTCTGGGGCAACCGGGCGTACGACCGGCGCTACCTGGGGCTCGGCCCGGACGAGTTCAAACGGGTGATCCGTGGCGGGGTCGCGGTGGCCGCCACGGTCTCCTTCATCGCCTTCGCCACCAAAACCGACCTGTCCCGCTGGTCGGTCGGCTTCGCCCTGCTCGGGGCGTTGATCCTGATCCTGGTGGGGCGGTTGCTCGCCCGGTTCACGCTGCACGCCGTGCGGCGCCGGGCCGGTCACGCCGGGCATCGGATGGTGCTGGTCGGCACCCTGCCGGAGTGCCTGGAGGTCTACACGGCGGTCACCCGTAACCCGGGCGCCGGCCTGGTTCCGGTCGCCATCCACATCACCGACGGGTACGCCGCCGCCCGGGGCATCCAGACCCCCGTGCCGGTGTACGCCGGACGCGACGTCCTCGCCCTGGTCCGCGAGGTCGGCGGCGACACCATCGCGGTCTGCGGCTCCGCCAGCGCGGAGCCGGGTGAGCTGCGCCGGCTGGCCTGGCAGCTGGAGGGCTCCGGCGTCGATCTGGTGGTCGCCCCGCAACTGACCGACATCGCCGGTCCCCGGGTGCACATCCGCCCGATCGAGGGCCTGCCGCTGCTGTACGTCGAGGAGCCGACCCTGTCGGGTCCGGCGCTGCTGGCCAAGAACCTGATGGACCGGGTCGCCGCCGGGCTGGGCCTGCTGCTGCTGATCCCGGTCTTCGTCGCGATCGCGGTCGCCATCCGGCTCTCCGACCCCGGGCCGGTCTTCTTCCGCCAGCCCCGGGTCGGTCACGAGGGCCGCACCTTCCAGGTCTGGAAGTTCCGGACCATGTACGTCGACGCCGAGGAGCGGCTGGCCGGCCTGGTCGACCAGAACGAAACCGACGGCATGTTGTTCAAGATGAAGCAGGACCCTCGGGTCTTCCCGGTCGGCCGCTTCCTGCGCGCCTCGTCGCTGGACGAGCTACCCCAGCTGATCAACGTGCTCTGGGGCGAGATGTCGCTGGTGGGGCCGCGTCCGCTCCCCGCCGACGACGGCGACTTCCTGGGCGACGTGCGACGCCGTCTGCTGGTTCGCCCGGGTATGACCGGGCTGTGGCAGGTCTCCGGCCGCTCCGACCTGTCCTGGGACGAGGCGGTCCGGTTGGACCTCTACTACGTCGACAACTGGTCGCTGGCGTACGACCTGAGCATCCTGTGGCGGACGGTGGGCGTGGTGCTGGCCCGCAAGGGCGCGTACTGACCCCTTGGCGGAACGGCCCGGACAGGCCAGGATCGCTGCGTGGGTGGCAACCTCTCCGCCGTCGTCGGCGTCGTCTCGCTGGTCACCGCGCTGGCTGCGGCGCTCTGGGCGGTGCTGCGGCTGCGCGGCCGGCGCGGCATCGCCACCGCCACCCAGCGGGCCACGTACGAGGTGCTGCACACCGCCGGCCTGGCCGCCGAGCCGCTGCGCGCCGGGCTCACCGTGGCGGGCGCGACGAAGGCCGTACGCCACCTGCGGGCCCTGGTGGGCGCGGCCGGGCTGGCGCTGACCGACCGGGCGGAACTGCTCGCCCTCGACGGCCGCGGCGGGCACCACGGCGACCAGCTGCTCGCGGCGGCCCGGCGCACCGTGGAGACGGGCCGGTCGACGGTGCTCGGCGAGCCGGAGCTGGGCTGCGACCGGGTGGACTGCCCGGTACGTGGCGCGGTGCTGGCCCCGCTGAGCGCGGACGGCCGGGTGGTCGGCGCGCTGGTCGCGGTCGCCGACGGCCCACCCGCGCCGGGGCTGGTGCAGGCCACCCTGGAGACCGCGCACTGGGCCGGCGACCAACTCGCCCTCGCCGAGCTGGAGTCGTCCCGGGAGCGGCTGGCCCGGGCCGAGGTACGGGCGCTGCGCGCCCAGATCAGCCCGCACTTCATCTACAACGCGTTGACCGCGATCGGCTCGTTCGTCCGCACCGACCCGGAGCGGGCCCGGGAACTGATCCTGGAGTTCGCCGAGTTCACCCGGTACTCCTTCCGGGCACACGGCGAGTTCACCACGCTCGCCGAGGAGCTGCGCTCGATCGACCGCTACCTGACCATCGAACGGGCGCGGTTCGGCGACCGGTTGCAGGTGCGGTTGCAGATCGCGCCGGAGGTGCTGCCGGTGACCCTGCCGTTCCTGTGCCTCCAGCCGCTGGTGGAGAACGCCGTGCGGCACGGGTTGTCCCGCAAGCCCGGCACCGGCATGGTGAGCATCGAGGCCCGGGACGCGGGCGCGGAGTGTCACATCACGGTGGAGGACGACGGAGTGGGTATGGATCCGGCCACGCTGCGGGCGGGCATCGCCGAGCTGGCCCGCGCCGGCAGCGACCCGACCGACGACCCGGGCCAGCACGTCGGCCTCTCCAACGTCGACGAGCGGCTCCGGTCGGTCTTCGGGGACCGGTTCGGTCTGGTCGTCGAGACCGGCCCCGGCTCGGGTACGAAGGTGAGCCTGCGGGTGCCGAAGTTCCACCCCGGCGTACGGGCGGGTTCGTGAGCGAGCGGGCCGACCGGGTCGGCGCGGTGAGCACCACCGGTTTCCTCCGGGTGCTGGCGGTCGACGACGAGCCGCCGGCGCTGGACGAGCTGGCGTACCACCTGCGGGCCGACCCACGGGTGGCCCGGCTGCACACGGCGGGCGACGCCACCGAGGCGCTGCGGGTGCTCCGCGACACCGACGTGGACGTGGTCTTCCTGGACATCCGGATGCCCGGCCTGGACGGCATGGAGCTGGCCCGGGTGCTGCGCCGCTTCGCCCGGCCGCCGTCGATCGTGTTCGTCACCGCGTACGACGACGGTGCGGCGGACGCCTTCGACCTGGGCGCCACCGACTATGTCCGCAAACCGGTCCGCGCCGAGCGGCTGGCCGAGTCGTTGCGCCGGGTGATCGGCTCCCGGGTGGTTCCCTCGCATCCGGCGGCTCTCGCCCGGGCCGAGGAGGATCCGACCATCCCGGTCGAGTTGGCCGGGACGACCCGGATGCTGCCCCGCTCGGCGGTGCGCTGGGTGGAGGCGCAGGGCGACTACGCGCGGCTGCACACCGCCGACGGCTCGCACCTGGTCCGGGTGTCGCTGGCGACCCTCGCGGAGCGCTGGGCGGACGCCGGGTTCGTCCGGATCCACCGGTCGTACCTGGTGCAGTTGAAGCTCATCGCCGAGCTGCGGCTGGTCAACTCGGGGTACGTGGTGGTGGTCGACTCGACGGAGCTGCCGGTGAGCCGGCGGCACACCCGGGAGCTGAAGGACAAGCTGGTGCGGGCGGCCAAGCAGGACTGGAACAGGTGACCTGAGTCACTCCAGCGACCGTCGGTGGTTCGCAGCAACTGGACCGGACCCGCCACGGCCATCGGCGGTGCCCCGGGAGGTGGCGGTGGATCGATCAGCAGGTACGCCTCCTGCTCACTCAACCCGACCACCGCCTGCACGTGAGCGCCAGCAGCCGGTCGCCACGAGTTCCAGGTGGCGCCCCGGTCCGCGCTCCGGGCCACCACCATGGGCAGTTCCATCTCTCCCGGGTAGTGGACCATCCAGATCGTCCCGTCCGGGCTCGGGTAGATGCCGGACGGCGGGTACGGCGACGGTGGCTGTCCGACGAGCCGGTAGACCGTCCCGGTGGACGGCTCGACCGCGACCGGTCCGGGCAGCACATCGCACCCCTGCTGACGGAAAACGGGCCGAGCCGTCGCCGGGAAGGCGGCGACGCTCACCATCGTCTGCTCCGCGTCCCGCCAGGTGCGGCCGTGGTCGGTGGAGAGCCGCAGCGCAGCACCGTCCCGCACCAGGTAGGAACGCTGCCCGAGGACGGCGAACTCCAGATCGGCGTCCTCGTACCCCGCCTGGTCGGATCGGCAGGTGGTGGCCCGGTACTGGGCGGCGGCGTAGTCGCTCCACCGGTGCCCCCCGTCCTCAGTGTGGGCGAACCGGAGGGAGCAGACGCGCTGCTCCACGCCCACGCCCGACTCCGGGCCGGTCAGGTGCAGCCGGGTGGCTCGGTCCGGGCGCGCGGTCGGCTCGTCCGGACCGGACCACTCGGACCCACGCGTACCGGCCGCCATCGGAAGCACCGCCATGCCGAGCAGGGCGGCGACAACGGCCGGCGGCGGGCCGATCCGACGCAGCAGCCCGTCCAGGATCCGACGACGCCGGTGCCGGCTGCGGGCCACGTTCACCGCCACCCGGCGCAGCCACGCCTCCGGGTTGTCGAGCCCGGCGAAGCGGCGGGGCGCGGCGAGCGCGCGGGTGAATGCTTCCTGGACCGACTCCTGCGCCTCGTTCAGGTCACCCGTCACCGCGTACAACTGGACCACGAGCCGCCGGTAGCAGCCGGCGTACACCTCCGAGATCGGATCGTCGTCACCTCCCTCCTTCACCAACCCCACTCCCCACGGGCCGGAAAGGTTCCGGGTACGCCACAGGGCGCCCCGGACGGCCCGGGGCGCCCTGTCGGGACGGCTCAGCGCAGGACGCGGCTCCCCGAGTCGACGACCGCGTACCGGGAGGTGCCCCGGGGCAGCTCACCGGTCGATGTGCCGGGGTGGCGGTGGAACGTGCCGACCACGTCGACCACCACGTGCGTGCTGCCCGCATGGTTGTGCACGTCGAACCAGGGCAGCCCGAGCCCGGGGATCACGGCATTCGACACAGTCTGCCCAGCGGCCGGGTTCAGGTTGCTCGTCGCCGGCTTCGGCAGGCCCATCTGCCAAACGGTGACGACGGTGTCGGTGCTCGGAGCCACTGCGGTCACGTTCGTCACCAGCGCCTCGGCGTCCCGGGGGAGCTGCTCCACGTCGTGCAGAGGAACCGAGCGGCTGGCGTTCGGGCCGAGGGGGCCGGCGAAGCCGATCCCGGCGCGGCTGTCCAGCACCCGGGTCGGCCACAGCGGGCGGAACCGCATGCCGTCGGCGACCTGCCCGTCGTCCATCACACCGACCACGTCGACCACGATGTGCGAGGTCTGCTTGGTGTACACGGCGAACGACGGCACCACGTGCCTCGGGCCGCAGTCGACACATCGGCCGGTCCGGACGATGGTCAGGTTCGGCACCACCGTGCCGGCGGGGTGGTTGACGGTGGAGGCTGTCGGCACGGCCCCCTCGCCCGACCAGACGGAGAGGAAGCCGGCCCGCTCCGACTTGACCGCCGTCACGTTCAGCACCAGCCCCCGGACGTGTCCGCTCAGCTCCGGGCCGAAGTCGGCCCAGAGCCGCACCGCGCCGCCCGCCGGGATTACGCCACCGGTGCGCCGCGAGTCGAACAGCCGGGTCGGGGTCAGCGGGGCGTAGTTGCCGCCGACGCCCTCCTTCGCCAGGTCCAGGTGGTCACCGGCGTAGAAGCCGACCACGTCGACCACCACGTCGGTGCTGCCGGCGTGGTTGTAGATCGAGATCTTGCCTTCCCAGCCGAGCTTCACCGTGACGTTGTTGGAACCGAGCCACCCGGCCGGGAAGTTGACCGACGAGGCGTTGGGGCGGTCATTGCCGGTGGGGAAGACGTTGAGGAAACCGGCGGCCGTCGCGTTGGTCACCGTCACGTTCAGCACCACCGATCCGGCTCCGGCCGGCACACCGCCACGCCCCTGAACCAGCAGGTCGACGGTCTGCCGGGCACCGATCTTCCCCTGGTGCCCGCCCAGCCCGCTGCGCGTGTCCATCAGGCGCTGGGGCGGCAGCGGGTAGTACATGCCGGTGACACCGTAGGCAGCGCCGTAGGACATGGGAACCAGCCGGACGCCGCGGCTGCTGTTGTCGGGCAGCAGCAGAGTGGCAGCGTGCGGACCGGTCAGGGTGGCCCGGGTGGCGACGGTGATCGCGCAGCTTTCACCGGGAGCAACCGTACGACCGGAGCAGGCGTCGGCGGTGAGGGCGAACTGGGCCGCCCCGGACCCCCACACCACTGCGGTGCCGAAGACCTGGGGCAGCGTGCCCCGGGAAGTGAAGGTGACCGTACGGGAGGTGCCCGCACCGCCCACCTCGACGTGGCCGAGGTCGAGCTGGCCCGGTTCGGGCACCGCCGCCGTGAAGTCCAGGGTGGAGTTCCAGCGCAGGTCCCCGCTCAGCACGCCCCGGTCGGTACCGCACTGGAACTCGTACGACGCGGCAAACGATTTCACCAGCTCGGTGCCCGGGTCCCGGGCGACCTCGACCACGGTGACGGCGGCGGTGACGGTGTTGCAGGCCGCTCCCGGGGTGCGGATGTCGATCCTGGCTTTGTCGGCGTCCGCGAACCGAGCTGCCAGGTACATCTGTCCGGCGGTCCACGCCGATCCGGTCGGCGGAGCGAGGTCAATCTCGATGAAGCGGTCACCGCGGACCGCCTTCAGCCGCAGTGCGTCTCCTGCCGAGGAGGTGCCGGTGACCACGGCGTTGTCCGGAGTCCAGACGTCAGAGACGGGGACGGGGGTGGGGCCGTGTTCACCACGGTCGGCGGTGATCGCGGTGTGGGCGGCGGTGGGCGCGGCCTGGGCGACCGCCGGCGCCACCGCCGTCGTACCGGCCGCGACGGCGAGCACGGTAAGAACGGCGCGGATTCGATGCATGTGAACCCCTGGTAGAGGAAGGAAGGAATCGCGGCCAGGAAGGGACCGGTGATCAACCAGCGGCAGGCTGCTCGGCCCGCTCGGCGCATCAGCGACCGTTCGGCCGGTACGCGAAAGGGCGTTCCGGCCGTCGGCCAGAACGCCCTTTCGGATTACCGATTCGGTGTTACCGCGTCGGTCAGCGGTGCGAGGAGCCGGTGACTTCCGCCTTGCGCGGCTGCGCCTTCCCGGCGAGGTTCCGCGCGGTCGTCGCCGACGGGTAGTAGAAGGTGCCGACGAGGTCCGCCACCAGGTGGGTGGAGCCGGTGTGGTTGTGCACCTTGAACGCGGCGGTCGGCTCGATGATGCCGAGCACCGCGTTGGACACGACCTGGTTCACGTACGGGTTGAGGTTGCTGGAGTCGGGCTTCTCGATGCCCGGGACGTCGGCCGGCCACACGGTGATGACCGTGTTCTTGGTCGGCTTCACCGCGGTCACGTTCATGACCGCCACGCCGGTGTCGGCGGTGACCAGCTCGGCCGGCACGTCGACCCGGGCGGTGGCGCCCGCGCCCAGCGCGCCGCTGATGCCCTTGTTCGTGCGGCTGTCCACGATCCGGGTCGGGCTCTGCGGCTGGAACCGCATGCCGTACGGCGAGTAGCCGTCGTCGACCGCGCCGACGAAGTCGACCAGGACGTGTGCGGCGGCCGAAGTGTAGATCTTGAACTTCGGCGCGCCCGGCTCGCACCACTGCCCCGGCTCGCTGCCGGTGCACGGGGTGGTCTGAACGAACGCCACGTTCGGCACGTTGACGTTCGCGCCGTAGTTGACGGTCGAGGAGGTCGGCCGGCCGGTGGCGCCGGACCACGCGGTCAGGAAGCCGGCCTTGGCCGGGGCGACCGCGGTGAGGTTGAAGACCAGGGTCTTGATGTGCGAGTTGACGTCCGGGCCGCCCACCTCGTTGAAGTTGAGCGAGTACTCCAGCGTGCTGCCCGCCGGCGGCTTGCCCTCGGGGTCGCTCCGGGTGTCGAAGATCCGCTCCGGCTCGTACCACTCGTACTGTCCACCCGCGGCGGGGAACGAGTTGTCTGCGGCGTAGTAGCCGACCACATCGACCACCACGTCGGTGGATCCGTTACGGTTGTAGACGGAGACCTTGCCGCCGGCACCGAGCTTGACGGTGACGTTGTTGGAGCCCAGCCACCCCGTGGCAAAGTTGATCGACGAGGCGTCCGGCCGGGCCTCACCCGCCGGGTAGGCGGTGACGAAGCTGTCCGCCGTCGGGCCGGTGATGGTCACGTTCAGCACGACCGCGCCGACGCCGCTGGCGGGTACGCCACCGCGGCCGGCGACCTGGAGGTCGACCTTGCTCAGCGGGCCGAGCTTCGCCTTCGGCGCGCCGAGGCCGGAACGGGTGTCCATCAGGCGGGCCGGCGAGACCGGGTAGTAGGTGCCTGCGGAGTCGGCCAACGCCTGCTGCTGCAGGGCGGTGGAGGGAGCCGCGGACGCCGTGGCCGGCACCGCGGTCAGGGCGCATGCTCCGGCGAGGGTCACGCCGAGGACAGTGCGGAATCTGCGCATAGAAACCCCGTGTGAGGTGAGGAGACAGGCAATTGCCGCCTCAGCGTAGGGGGCCGGATCAAGACCGGCAAGAAGCTACCCGGACTTAATACGAGGGGTGAACCCATCGAGACATAATGGTGCCTTAATTCGTCTCTGCGGCCGGTTGTCCACAGCGACCACCGCTTTGCCCACAGGTTATCCACAACCCACTCCCGGGCCCCTTGACATCCCTGCTGAGCAGGCGAGACTGCCCAGATGACCGCCGACGACCGGGTGCCCGCACCCCGCGCGCCACAACCGCGGCCCAGGACGCGGGTCGTGCTGGCCGAGGTGTCCCGCCCCGACGACCGGGCCGCCCGCACCCGCGCCGAGCTGACCCAGCAGACCCGGGTCGGCGACGCGCTGGTGCGCGGGCTCGTCCGCGCCCAGCTCTCGCTGGCACTGCGGCTCTCCCTGGTGGTGCTGGTCGGGCTGGGCGGGCTGCCCTGGCTCTTCGCGATCGCCCCCACCGTCGGTCGGGTCACCCTGCTCGGCGTCAACCTGCCCTGGCTACTGCTCGGGGTGGTCTCCTTTCCGTTCCTGATCGGGGTCGGCTGGGCGTACGTACGGCTCGCCGAGCGCAACGAGCAGGACTTCACCGACCTGGTCCAGCGGCCGGAGCGCTGAGGTGGGCAACGGCTTCGTCGTCCCGGCCATCGTCGCGGTCACCCTGGTCACCCTCGTCATCGGCTTCTACGGGCTGCGACTGGCCCGGACCACCTCCGACTTCCTGGTCGCCTCCCGGGCGATCAGCCCGACGTGGAACGCCGCCGCCATCGGTGGCGAGTACCTCTCGGCCGCCAGTTTCCTCGGCATCGCCGGGCTGGTCCTGAAGTACGGCGTCGACGTGCTCTGGTACCCGGTCGGCTTCGCCGCCGGGTACCTCGCCCTGCTGCTCTTCGTGGCCGCGCCGCTGCGCCGCTCCGGCGCGTTCACCCTGCCCGATTTCTGCGAGTTGCGGCTCGGCTCGCGCCGGCTGCGCACCCTGGCCACCGTCTTCGTCATCTTCATCGGCTGGCTCTACCTGGTGCCGCAACTCCAGGGCGCCGGGCTGACCCTGGCCACGGTGGCCGGTGCGCCGTACCCGGTCGGGGCGCTGCTGGTCGCGGCGGTGGTCACCGCGAACGTGGCGCTGGGCGGGATGCGGGCGGTGACCTTCGTCCAGGCGTTCCAGTACTGGCTGAAGCTGACCGCGCTCGCCGTACCCGCGATCTTCCTGATGCTGCAGTGGCAGGCCGACGCCCGCCCCGCGGTGACCCCGCCCGACGGGCCGGCGTTCCGGAGCGCGACCACCGTCGTGGTCGAGAACCGCGCGGCGCTCACCTTCGCCGACGGCACCATCCGGCAGGTACGCCCCGGCGACGAGTTGACCTTCGCCGCCGGTGACCCGGTGCCGGCGGTCTCCGGGGTGGCCGACGGCGCGGACTGGCTGCTGCCCAGCGCCGCCGGGGACGACGACCGGGGACTGTTCGCCACGTACTCGCTGATCCTGGCCACCTTCCTCGGCACCATGGGGCTGCCGCACGTGCTGGTCCGCTTCTACACCAACCCGGACGGGGCGGCGGCCAGACGCACCACGCTGGTGGTGCTCGGCCTGGTCGGTGTCTTCTACCTGTTGCCCACCCTCTACGGCGTGCTCGGCCGGATATACACCCCACAACTGCTGGTCACCGGGCAGACCGACGCGGTGGTGCTGCTGCTGCCCGGAGCGGCGCTCGGCGACGGGACCACCGGCCGGCTGCTCGCCGCGCTGGTCGCGGCCGGCGCGTTCGCGGCCTTCCTCTCCACCTCCTCGGGGCTGCTCACCAGTGTGGCCGGGGTGGTCTCCACGGACGTGCTGGGGCGTGGCTCGGTACGCGGGTTCCGGCTGGCCACGGTTATCGCCGGTGGGGTGCCGACGGTGCTCGCCCTGAACGTCTCCGGGCTGGACGTCTCGCAGGTGGTGGGGCTGGCCTTCGCCGTCGCCGCGTCCAGCTTCTGCCCGCTGCTGGTGCTCGGCATCTGGTGGCGCGGGCTGACCGACCTGGGCGCGGCGGCGGGTGTGCTGGCCGGCGGCGGGGCGGCGATCGGCGCGGTGCTGGTCACCGTCCTCGGTCCACCCCTGTCGGGCTGGCCGGCCACGCTCGTCGCGCAGCCGGCCGCCTGGACGGTGCCGTTGGCCTTCACCGTGATGGTCGCGGCCTCCATGGCGACCCGCCACCGGGCGCCGGCCGACGTGGGGGCCACCATGCTGCGGCTGCACGCCCCGGAGGCGCTGCGACTGTGAGCAGCGGCCCGCCCCACCCGGCTCCTGGCCGATCGACCGGCGCGGAAGCCGGGTACGTCCGGGGGATGACCGGGCAATCATTTCGCGGCCGGACCGTGCGCTGGTCCGGCCCGGATACGGTTTTCGCATGACTGGTGAGCACTCCGCGCTCGCGCTGCGTGGCCTGACCAAGAGGTTCGACGGCAAGGTCGCCGTGGCGGGCGTCGACCTGGACGTCCCGGCCGGCTCGTTCTTCGGTCTGCTCGGCCCCAACGGCGCCGGCAAGACCACCACCCTGTCCATGGCGGTCGGCCTGCTCCGGCCGGACCACGGCCAGGCCTGGGTGCTCGGGCACGACGTGTGGGGCGACCCGGTGCGGGCGAAGCGGCTGCTCGGGGTGATGCCGGACGGGGTACGCCTGTTCGACCGGCTCAGCGGGGCGGAGCTGCTGGCGTACCACGGTCTGCTGCGCGGAATGGATACCGCGGTGGTCGACCAGCGGGCGTCGGAACTGCTCGACGTGCTGGCGCTCGCCGACGCCGGCCGGACCCTGGTGGTCGACTACTCGGCCGGCATGAAGAAGAAGATCGGCCTGGCCTGCGCGCTGCTGCACGGCCCTCGGTTGCTGGTGCTGGACGAGCCGTTCGAGGCGGTCGACCCGGTCTCCGCCGCGCTGATCCGCGACATCCTGCGCCGGTACGTCGTCGGCGGCGGCACCGTGGTCTTCTCCAGCCACGTCATGGAGGTCGTCGAGCGGCTCTGCTCGCACGTGGCGATCCTCGCCGACGGGGCGATCAAGCGGGTCGGCGCCCTCGACGAGGTGCGCGGCGAGCGCCGCCTGGAAGAGGTCTTCGTCGAGGCGGTCGGCGGGCGGACGGCCACCGGCGAGGAGTTGTCGTGGCTGTCCCGGTGACCGCGCCTACCGAGCCGGTACGGCCGGTCTCGGCCCGGCACTTCGTCCGCCTCAAGCTGCGGGTGATGGCCAACAACCTCCGCGGCCAGAGCTGGCGCGTCGTTCTCTTCGTGGCCGGCGTGTTCGGCGGGCTCTGGTTCGCCGGCGGTGGCTTCCTGCTGCTGGCCGCGCCCGGGTTCGCCGGCGAGCCCCGGTACGCGCTGCTGACCGCCGCGTTCGGCGGCGGGCTGCTGGTGCTCGGCTGGCTGCTGCTGCCGCTGGTCTTCTTCGGGGTGGACGAGACCCTGGATCCGGCCCGGTTCGCGCTGCTGCCGCTGCCCCGGCGCACCCTGGTCGGCGGGATGTTCGCGGCGGCCCTGGCCAGCGTGCCGGTGCTGGCGATGCTGGGCGCCACCGCGGGCCTGGTGGTCACCGCCTGGGCGCTGGGCGGTTGGGTGGCCGGGTTGGTCGCCGCCGTCGGCGTGGTCGCCGGGCTGCTGCTCTGCGTCGCGGCCAGCCGCGCGGTGACCAGTGCGTTCGCCACCATGCTCCGGTCCCGACGGGTCCGTGACCTGGCCGCCGTGCTGCTGGCGGTGGTCGCCGCGATGCTTGGCCCGTTGCAGCTGCTGGTGCTGGCGGCGGTTCGAAAGGCCGACTGGGACCGGCTCGTCGAGGTGGCCGCCGTGGTGGGCTGGACACCCTTCGGGGCGCCGTGGACGGTCGGCCTGGACGTGGCCGAGGGGCGGGCCTGGGCGGTGCCGGTGAAACTGCTGATCACCGGGGCCACCGTCGGTCTGCTCCTGCTCTGGTGGTCGCGGTCACTGGAGTCGGCGATGGTCGGCGCGGCCGGCGCCGCCCCGACGAAGTCCCGGCGCGGTCCGGTGGGCGGGGCGGTCGGGCAGCTCTTCCCCCGGATGCTCGGCTGGGCCGGGCGGGACCGGTTCGGCGCGCTGGTCGCCCGGGAGTGCCGCTACTGGTGGCGGGACGCCCGGCGGCGAGCCAACCTGATCACCGTCGCCGTGGTGGGGGTGTTCGTGCCGGTGTTGGTGAACCTGGGCGGAGGCGGCTTCACCGCCTCGTCGGATACGGGTTTCGAGTTCTCCGGCAGTTCGTCGCCGGTGCTGCTCAGCCTGTCGATGCTCTTCGTCGGGGTGCTCGCCTCGGTGACCCTGGCCAACCAGTTCGGCTTCGACGGCAGCGCGTACGCGGCGAACGTGGTGGCCGGGGTGCCGGGCCGGCTGGAGTTGCACGCCCGGATGACGGCCTTCTCGGTCTACGTGGTGCCGATGCTCGGCGTGGTCGCCGTGGTGATCGTGGCGGTGCTGGGCGAGCCGGGCTGGGTCGGGGTGGCCGCCGGGGCGCTGCTGGCCGCGTACGGGGTCGGGCTGGCGATCAACGGGCTGGTCTCGGTGCTGGGGGCGTACTCGTTGCCGGAGACGAGCAACCCGTTCGCCATGAACAGCGGCGCCGGGATGGCCAAGAGCCTGCTCACCCTGCTGTCCATGGTCGGCTCGGCGGCGGCGGCGATGCCGGTGGTGGTGGCCGCCGGGCTGCTCGGCGACAGCTGGCTGTGGCTGGCGTTGCCGCTCGGCGCGGCGTACGGCCTGGGCGCGGCGCTGCTCGGGGCGTACGTCGGCGGGGACGTGCTGGACCGGCGGCAGCCGGAACTGCTCGCCACCGTCACCCCGAGGCGCTGACGCCGGCCGTCGGGTGCCGAGCCGGGTCGGGCGGTGCGGCCGGCGCCGCGCCCCTTCCGGGTGATTCCGCACCTGGCGTCGGGAACGATCCGGCGCGCGTTTGCGTCACACCGGCATGTTGACTGTTTCCGCCGTACGCGGGGCAGCGGTGCTACCGCTGATCCTGTTGGCGACCACCGCCTGCGCGCAGCAGGACGACCCGGCCGGCGCAGCCGCGCCGACGTACCCCGGCGACGCCGTGGTGCTCCGCATCGAACACACCGGCGGTTTCGTGACTCCCGCCGACCTGGCCACCCGCCTGCCCACCGTCACCGTGTACGGCGACGGCCGGATGATCACCCAGGGTCCGGTGGTGCTGCGGTACCCCGGACCGGCCCTGCCCAACGTCCAGGTGGTGACGCTCTCCGCCGACGAGGTGGGCCGGCTCGTCGAGCGGGCCCGGGCAGCCGGGGTGGGCACCGCCGGTGACCTGGGCACCCCGCCGGTCACGGACGTTCCCGCGACCCGCTTCGCCCTGCGGGGGCCGACGGGCGTCGAGGAGACCACCGTCGAGGCCCTCGACGTGGTCGGCCCCGAGGCCGGGCTCAGCGCCGGCCAGCGAGCGGCCCGGGAGAAGCTGCGCGCCTTCGCCCAGTCGCTGACCGACGCGCCGGCCGCCGGCGGCGGGTCGGCCGAGCCGTCGCAGCCGTACCAGCCGACCGCCGTGGCTGCCGTGGCACAGCCCTGGGTCGCCGACGCCGAGGCGGGACGGCAGCCCGAGGTGGTCTGGCCCGGCCCGGCTCTGCCCGGGGCGCCGCTGGGCGCGACCACCGGCCTGTCCTGCGTGACGGTCACCGGCGACCGGGTGAAGCCACTGCTCGACGCCGCGGCCACGGCGAACGCGGTGACCCCCTGGGTCTCGGACGGAAAGCGGTGGAGGGTCACCCTCCGCCCGCTCCTGCCCGACGAGACCGACTGCGGCTCCCTCACCGCCACCCGCTGACCCGTCCGGCCCGGTGGTCTGATCCCAGTGCGGCATGTCGCGGCATCCCTGACACCGGATGCCGCGACATGCCGCAGGGTCGGAGGCGGATCGGGCCCGCGTAGGCTTCGCCGGCCGACCGGGGCCCGGGGCGGCACAATGTTTCACGTGAATCCGGAGCCGGGAGCAGAGATCCACCACACCGACCCGTTCGCCGTGCCGGCCGGGCAGCGCTCGCCCGTTCGCCGGCTGCGAGGGCGGCTCGCCGCGCCGGTGACCCTGTGGACGGCTCCCGGCCCGGCGGGCCTGACGGTGTCGTCCACACTGGTCGCCGAGGGCGAGCCGGACCGGCTGCTCGGGCTGGTCGACCCGGAGTCGGACCTGTGGGCGGCGGTGGCGGAGGCCGGACGGTTCGCGGTGTCCCCGCTGGGGCCACCGCACCGGCAGCTCGCCGACCGGTTCGCCGGTCTCTTCCCGTCGCCGGGCGGGTTGTTCGCCGCCGGCTCGTGGACCGACACCCCGTACGGCCCGGTCCCGTCCGACGCCGGGGGCTGGGTCGGCTGCCGGCTCGACAACAGCCGGGAGTACGGCTGGGGCCTGCTGGTCGAGGCCACCATCGAGGCGGTCGACCTGGCCGGCGAGAGCATGCCGCTGCTGCACTACCGGGGCCGCTACCGCGAGCTGACCTGACTGTGCCCGAGGGTGCGGGTGGGCGGCCCTTCGCCGGCTCCCGGTCCGGTCAGGCGCTCGGCGGTTGACCCGACGACGCGGGGCGACCGGTAATCGGAGTGACCTGGGTCACTCGGCGCATCCAGTGGACCGTTCGGCGCACTCGCCGACCGCGGTCGATCTCCGCCTTCCCGGCCGGGAAGCGCGCTCTCTACCGTGCGCGAAACTCCCAACGCCTGTGAAGGTGGTGATCCACAAATGTCCACGGACACACCCCCGTCCGCCCCGGCCGAATCCGCGGCGGAGCGATACCTGGCCGTACAGCGGTCGGACGACTTCGCCGGGTTGCGCCGCGCGCTGCGCGGCTTCGTCTTCCCGATGACCGTCGCGTTCTTCCTGTGGTACGCGCTCTACGTGATCCTGTCCGCGTACGCGCGGGACTTCATGGGCACGAAGCTGTTCGGCAGCAACATCAACGTCGCGTTGGTCTTCGGTCTGCTGCAGTTCGTCTCGACGTTCCTGATCGCGTGGCTCTACTCGCGGTACGCGGACCGGAGGCTCGACCCGATCGCCGACCGGATCCGCGCCGAGATCGGGGAGGTGCGGCATGACGACGGTCTTCGCGGCTGAGGCGGGCGGCGGCACCGCCCGCAACCTCACCATCGTGCTCTTCCTGGCCTTCGTGGCGGTCACCCTGGGCATCACCATCTGGGCCAGCCGGCAGACCAAGACCGCCACCGACTTCTACGCCGGCGGTCGCTCCTTCTCCGGTTTCCAGAACGGCATGGCGATCGGCGGCGACTACATGTCGGCCGCCTCGTTCCTCGGCATCGCCGGCATCATCGCCCTCTACGGCTACGACGGCTTCCTCTACTCCATCGGGTTCCTGGTGGCCTGGCTGGTGGCGCTGCTGCTGGTCGCGGAGCTGCTGCGCAACTCCGGCCGGTACACGATGGCCGACGTGCTGGCCTTCCGGATGCGCCAGCGTCCGGTACGCACCGCCGCGGCCGTCTCCACCATCACCGTGTCGATCTTCTACCTGCTGGCCCAGATGGTCGGCGCGGGCGCGTTGGTGGCGCTGCTGCTCGGCATCAAGCCGGGCACCACCTTCCTCGGCATGGACGCCGACACCGCGAAGGTCGCCACCATCATCATGGTCGGCGCCCTGATGATCATCTACGTCACGGTCGGCGGGATGAAGGGCACCACGTACGTCCAGATCGTCAAGGCGTTCCTGCTGATGGCCGGCGCCCTGGCGATGACCCTGCTGGTGCTGGCCAAGTACAAGTTCAACCTGTCGTCGCTGCTCGGTGACGCGGCGTCGGCCTCCGGCAAGGGGGCCGCCTTCCTCGAACCGGGCCTGCGTTACGGCAGGGAGGTGGCCGGGGATCCGACGCAGACCTTCTACAACAAGATGGACCTGCTCTCGCTCGGCATCGCGCTGGTGCTCGGCACGGCCGGCCTTCCGCACATCCTGATCCGCTTCTACACCGTCCCGACGGCGAAGGCGGCGCGCAAGAGTGTGCTCTGGGCGATCGGCATCATCGGCACCTTCTACCTGCTCACCCTGGCCCTCGGCTTCGGCGCGGCGGCGCTCGTCGGCAGCGAGGCGATCACCGCGCAGGACAAGGCCGGAAACACCGCCGCCCCGCAGCTCGCCGAGGCGCTCGGCATGGACTTCCTCGGCGGCGACCTGGGCGCGGCGACCCTGCTGGCGATCATCGCGGCGGTCGCCTTCGCCACCATCCTGGCGGTGGTCGCCGGGTTGACGCTGGCGTCGTCGTCCAGTCTGGCGCACGACTTCTACGCCAACGTCATGAAGCGCGGCCAGGCCTCGGAGCGGCAGGAGGTGGCCGTCGCCCGGATCTCGGCGCTGGTCATCGGCGCGGTGTCGATCGCGCTGTCGATCTTCGCGCAGAACCTGAACGTCGCCTTCCTGGTGGCGCTGGCCTTCGCGGTCGCCGCCTCGGGCAACCTGCCGGCGATCCTCTACAGCCTGTTCTGGAAACGGTTCAACACCTCGGGCGCGGTCTGGGCCATCTATGGCGGTCTGCTCTCCGCCGTGGTGCTGGTGTTCTTCTCGCCGGTGGTCTCCGGGTCGGCCACCGCGATGTTCCCCGACCAGGACTGGCAGTGGTTCCCGCTGTCCAACCCGGGCATCATCTCCATCCCGTTCGGCTTCCTCTGCGGCTGGATCGGCACCGTGATCTCCAAGGAGCACGACGAGGTCAAGTACGCGGAACTGGAGGTGCGCGCCCTCACCGGCGCGGGCGCCCACTGACGGGTT
>NZ_SMKN01000051.1 GCF_004348675.1 Micromonospora sp. KC606
CCGCCAAGCCCACCAAGGGCAAGCCCGCCCCCCAGCCCACCGCAACCGACCACACCAACGCCAAACACGTGTTCGTCGACGACCAGGGCAACATCGCCGGCGGATGCACCGGCCTGGACACCACCGGACTGCGCTGGACCTGCTACGCCGGCCAGCGAGCCGTCACCGAAGGCATCATCACCGAAAACCTCCTCGGCCAACACCTCGAAGCACCCACCCGCGGCTGACTGTCGCCGACCAGAGCGGAACGCCCGGCCGATCCTGCGGATCGGCCGGGCGTTGCTCGCTGTTCACGAGCGGTGGCGGCGGGATCGAAGCCGCGGAGGGCGGAAACCTCACGCTTTCGACCAGCCAGGGGTTGCGCGGCGGTAAGGAGCCTGCCCGGCCCCGGCAGGTCGCGGCTGGCAGGTCAGCTGCCCACGGAGTGCGCTCGGTCCCCGTCACCGGACGCTGACGGTGATCCTGTCGAAGTCGGGCGCCGGGCTGTACGGGTTGAATATCGACAGTGAGTTGACCCCGGGCCGCAGCGTTGTCGTTACGGTCATCGTGCCGACCGTTTCCCAACCACCCGTGCCGGGAAAACTCAGCATGATCGGTCGCCCGCGGTTGATGCTGATGTAACCGAGCCGGGGGTCCCCGCCGTTGACGTAGGCGATCGTCACGCTGGCCGTCCCACCCGCCCGGGCGGTGAGACCGTTGAACTGCAACGTCCCCATGTCCCGGCCGACATAGCCCACCTTCTTCCAGCCGGAGCAGCCGGAGCAGGTGAAGGTCCGGGTACCGGCCAACCCGTTCACCGGCGATTCCGCCTCGTACGACGTCACCACCACCGGCGGCGGCGCGGTGGTGGGAGTGGTGGTGGGTGGCGACGCCGCGGTGGTGGGCGGCGGGGCGGCCGTCCGTGGCGGCGTGCTCGGAGTCGGGGAGCGGTTCTCCACCGACCCGACGCGGATGTTCTTCCTCGCCGACGTGGGCGAAACTGACGGCCCTTCGGTGCCTTCACCGGGTCCGGTTGGCGTCGCCGTCGCCGGCACGAGTGTGCCGAAGCCGGCGCCGGCCGACGGTCCAAGGTCACCACCGCCGGTCAGCGCCGCGAGCGCCAGCACGACGGCCAGGTAGCCGGCCCCGACCACCACCAGCAGGCGGACCGGGCCGATCCGCCAGACGCCGTCCTGGTCACGTCCGTACCGTGGGCGCACCTCGTCCTCCCCTTCGCCAGCTGAGCGTCGGCACGAATGACCACGACTGTGACCGGCGACAAAAGTGGGTGAGCAACGGTTCGACCGTCTCACGCACCCCTGTTCTCGATCACCGCATCGTGGGTCCGGCGATGTAGCCACGATCTCCTACCGTGATGGCGCTGCGGCCCCGTGATTCGTCACGACCGCGGGAATGGTCAGGGCAGGGCGGGAGGCCAGGTGGCAGGCAGAAGGTTCACCCAGGCGGGGATGGCGGCCGTCGCGTAGGTGGGACGGGACAGGTTCGCCGCGACGTGGCCAAGCGGGTCTGTGGTCTGCAATGGCAACCCGCGAAGAACGCCGACGACCCGGACGACGGTGCGGCCGGGGTGCTCAGCCAGGCGTCGTGAGGGCAACTGAGGCCACCACAGCGAAAAGCCCGGTGACTCACGGAGAGTCGCCGGGCGTTTCGCCTGTTCAACGAGCGGTGGCGGCGGGATTTGAACCCGCGGAGGGCGTAAACCCTCACACGCTTTCGAGGCGTGCTCCTTAGGCCACTCGGACACGCCACCGCCGAGTAGGGTACATGACCCCGGGTCCGGGTGCCGAACCGGTGTCTCCGAGGCCGGCCTGGCAGGATCTTCACCATGAGTACGCACATCGGCGCGAAGCCGGGCGAGATCGCCGAGCGGGTCCTGATGCCGGGCGACCCGCTGCGGGCCAAGTGGATCGCGGAGACCTACCTCGAGGACGCCACGTGCTACTCGACGGTCCGGGGCATGCTGGGCTTCACCGGCCGGTGGAACGGCGTGGAGGTGTCCGTCCAGGGCTCCGGCATGGGCATGCCGTCGGCCTCCATCTACGCCCACGAGCTCATCAACGAGTACGGCGTGAAGACGTTGATCCGGGTTGGCTCGTGCGGCGCCCTCGCCGAGGGCCTCCGGTTGCGTGACGTGGTCGCGGCGATCGGTTCGTCCACCGACTCGAACATGAACCGGGTGCGTTTCGACGGCCTGGTCGACTACGCCCCGGTGGCCGATTTCGGGCTGCTGCGCACCTCGGTCGACGTGGCGCAGCGGCGCGGCATCACGATGCAGGTCGGTTCGGTCCTGGCGGCGGACGCCTTCTACACGGACCGGCCAGACCTCTATGACGCTTTGGCCGACTACGGGGTGCTGGCCGTCGAGATGGAGTCCGCCGCGCTCTACACGATCGCGGCCCGGTTCAGGGCGCGGGCGTTGACCATCCTGACGGTCAGCGACCACATCAAGACCGGCGAGAAGACGACGGCACAGGAGCGCGAGCAGACCTTCGGCCAGATGGTCGAGATCGCGCTCGACACGGCCGTCGCCTGAGCCGACCGCCCACCCGCCCGCCTCCCGCGGTTCCAGGAGGGGGGCGGGGCGGCGGCGCACGGAGATGACGACGGTCACACATAAATCTATACGACCGATCGTGCTTATTTATTACCCTCTCCTCATGACAGTCGACGGAAGGCTCGCGCGGGGCGACCGGGCCCGCAGTGCCGCGCTGGACGCCGCCGTGGTGCTGGCCACCGAGGTCGGCCTGGAAGGGCTCTCCCTCGCCCGGCTCGCCGACACTCTCGGCGTCAGCAAGTCCGGCCTCTTCGCGCACTGGCGGTCCAAGGAGACGCTCCAGCTCGCCACCGTCGACCGGGCCGCCGAGCAGTGGCAGGAGCGAATCGTCGGGCCTGGCCTGCACGCCCCGGCTGGCGTACGGCGACTCTGGGCGCTGCACCAGGCCCGGATCGACTTCTACGCCGCCCAGGTGCTTCCCGGCGGCTGCTTCTTCGCCAGCACGGACTTCGAGTACAACGCCCGGCCCGGCCCGGTCCGTGACCGACTCGCCGAGGTGTTCGCCCGGTGGACCGCATTCCTCGAAAGGCTCGTCCGGGAGGCCGTGGACGCCGGTGAACTTCCCGCCGGCACCGACGTGCCGCTGCTGGCGTACGAGATCGACGCGCTGGGGATCGCCGCCGCGATGCGCTCGCGGCTGGTGGACCCGGACGCCGCCTACCGGCACGCCCGCCAGGGTCTGCTCAACCGTCTTCGGGCACTGTGCCCCGATCCCACCCTGCTACCGGAAGGTCTCTCGTGACCCACACCGTCATCGCCCCGCACGCCGTCGAGTTCGGTCACGTCGAGCAGGTCGCCGTGCACTTCGACGACCTCGACGCCCTCGGCATCCTGCACAACGCCCGGTACGCGGTGCTGCTGGAACGCGCGCTGACCCCGTACTGGGCCGCCCACGGGATCTCCTTCCGGGGCGGATCGGCCAGCGCTCCCGACGTGTTCCACGCGGTCCGCGAGTTCGCCATCACCTTCCGGGCCCCGATCACCGGGACCGGGCCGGTGGCGGTGCACTTCTGGCTCGACCACTTCGGCGGCAGCAGCGCCGAGTACGGCTTCCAGGTCCGTTCGCCGGACGGCCGCACGGTGCACGCCGAGGGCCGACGGGCGATCGTCCGGCTGGACCCGGCGACGCTACGGCCCACCCGGTGGACCGACGCCGCCCGTGCGGTCGCCGCGACCCTGTTGCGTCCCGCCACGACCCCGGCCTGAACATCCTGGGTCGGCCGGCACAACGCCGGCCGGCCTGGAGGGCCGGCACGATCAGCGGAAGAAGGCGCGGAGGACAGCGGCGTTCTCCGCCTCCAGGACCCCGCCGTAGACCTCGGGGCGGTGGTTGAGCCGACGGTCGCGCAGCACGTCCCAGAGCGACCCGGCGGCGCCGGTCTTGGGCTCCCAGGCCCCGAAGACCACGGTCGAGATCCGGGCCAGCACCAGCGCGCCCGCGCACATCGTGCAGGGTTCCAGGGTCACCACGAGGATGCAGTCGTCCAGCCGCCAGCGGCCAAGCCGCGCGGCTGCCCGGCGCAGCGCCAGCACCTCGGCGTGCGCGGTCGGATCGCCGGTCAGCTCACGCTCGTTGCGCCCGACGGACAACTCGGTGCCGTCCGGGCCGTAGACCACCGCCCCCACCGGCACGTCGTCGGCGGGCACGCCGCCCCCGCCGACCGCCAGGGCAGCGGCAGCACCGGGCACGCCACCAGCACCGTCGACGGCGCGCGGCTCCGGGCCGGTGACGGCGATCTCCAGCGCCCGACGCATCCACAGCTCGTGCCGCTGCCGGCGGCCCGGCCCGCCCGGCTCTGCCAGCCACTCGTCGGCGCCGGGACCGACCCGGGCAACCGCGCCCGGGGTCGGCTGCCCGGGTCGTACGGTCTCCAGGGCCGGGTCGGTGGCGTCCACCGGCTCGGCGGCGCCCGGCAGCGGTGACCCGCCGCCGGACAGCTCGGGCCCGCCCGTCGGGGCCGGCTCAGATCTCACGCAGTTCCTCGACCTCGTCGGCACAGCCCAGCACCAGGCACACCTCGGCCGTGACGTCGCCCGGGAGCATCCCCTCGTGGGCGCAGAGCCGCAACAGCTTCTGGGCGGGGATGCCCAGATCGGCGAGGATGTCGGCGTCACCGACCGGATCAGCCTCCGGGTCCACCGCGGGCTGCTCGCTCTCCTCGCCGCCCGAGGCGCCCGGCCTGGGCTCGTCGACCTCCTCCAAGCCGGTGACCGAGGTCTTGAGGTCACCGACGAGCAGCGCACCGAGGCGGGACTCCTCGGCGTACGCCGAGTCGGAGCCGAAGATCCGCAGGTCCTCGCCCTCGTCGAGGCGCAGGATCACCAGGTACGTGTCGTCGGCCTCGACGAAGAGCAGGGAGAGGTCGGCGTCCGGCTCGACGTCGCGCAGCCGGTCGGCGACATCGTCCACGTCGGTGGCGCCTCGCAGGCTGACCTCGGCGGCGGTCCAGCCGCCCTCGACGCGCACCACGGCGGCAGCGAAGTACGACACGGTTCCCCCAATGGCCTCGGCACAGCTCGCCGACTCGTTACGCGTGCACGTTAACCGGTCGGGTCGGCAGGCGACCGGTCAACGCCCCGAAGGGGCCGGCCATTCCCGCGAAAGTCGGTTCAGCCGGCGACACGGCGGCGGGTGGCGATCAGCTGCCGCAGTCGCTCTGTCCGCTCCCGCTGCGGCCGTTCCCGCTGCCGTACCGCGCGGGCTCCCGCCAGCTCGGCGAGAATCTGCAGGCGGCGACGGCTCCGCTCAGGGTCGAGCCGCGGGGTGGTCCAGGCCATACCGGAAAGCGTCCACAGTCACAGCCAGTACGTCAAGATGGTGTTCGAAACGCATTCGATCACATACGGAGCGTCACCAAAGCGGCCAGTCCGAGCTGGTGGCCCACCGTCCGACGACGATCGCGAAAGCGATGCTCCAACCGCCTGCGGTGACGATCGCCACGCCTGTGGCCACGCCCCGGTCGCCGTACCGGACCAGCGCGAGGGCGGCGGCCCAGGCGAGCGCGCCGGCGACCACCGTCCACCAGGCATACCCGGGCACGTCCCGGCCGAGAAGGCCGAAGAGCAGCAACCACGCGGCGGCGAGGGCGGCTCCGGCGGCGACCCCGCCGCCGGTCACCGGGTGCGGTTCACGCCAGATCGGCCGGCGCGGCGGCCCGGAGGGGAACAGTCCCGAGGGGGTACGCGCCAGGAACTGGCCGACCGCAGGCTCGGCCGGATACGCGGGCTGACCGTCGCTCACCGTCTCTGCTCCCGTCCGCGGGCCCCTGGTGTCTCAGGGCACCATCCCACCGTAGCGGTCTGCCAGGATGACCGGATGTCGTCGCGATCGATCGGCCGCCGTCGCGCGCGCCCGGCGTACCCGATCCTGCTGCTGCTCGCTCCGGCGCTACTGGGCGGTTGCGCGGGCGACCGCCCGAACCCGCCGCCGGGCGCGGTGTGGGCCGCACCGGGGGTGGCGGCGACGGCCGGGCAACCGACCCCGCCGGCGACGTCCCCGACGGCGGGGTCCGCCTCGCCCTCACCGGCTCGGGAGCCGGCGCGGCGGGTCTTCCCGGTACAGGCGGCGAGGATCGCCTACCACCCGACCCACTCGGCGTATCCGGGCACGGACATCTTCGCCGACTGCGGTGAGCCGGTGGTGGCGGTGACCGACGGGACGGTCCTGGAGGTGAGCCGCGTCGACCGGTTCGACCGGCGGGGGCCACGGGGGCCGCACAATGGCGGGCTGTCGGTGTCGCTGCTCGGTGACGACGGAGTGCGCTACTACGGCTCGCACCTGAGCGCGATCAGCGCGGGGGTGGACGCCGGGGCGCGGGTGCGGGCCGGCCAGCAGCTCGGCAGGGTGGGGAGGACCGGCAACGCGAACGATGTCTGCCACCTGCACTTCGGCCTGTCGCCGAAGTGCACGGGGCACGACGACTGGTGGATCCGGCGCGGGGTGGTCTGGCCGGCGAAGTACCTGGACTCGTGGCGCGGGGGTGGCAACCGGTCGCCGGTCGCCGAGGTGGCCGCCTGGGAGCGCGAACACGGCTGCCCAGGGACGCCGGGCAGCGACTGAGGCGCACCCCGGCCGGCGGCGGGGCGTCGTCGGTGATCGGCAGGCCGAGGATCGCGTAGGTTGCAGGTCATGACCGCGCGGGATCCTGTCGCCGACCTTCGCCGGATCGCCTTCCTGCTGGAACGGGCCAACGAGGCCACCTACCGGGTGCGGGCCTTCCGGTCGGCGGCGAACACGCTGGCCGGGCTGCCGGTGGCGGAGGTGGCGGAGCGGGTCCGCACCGGGAGGCTGACCGAACTGGCCGGGGTCGGCGACGTGACCGCCCGGTGCGTGGCCGAGTCGCTGACCGGGGAGGAGCCGGTCTACCTGCGCCGGCTGGCCGCCACCGAGGGCACCGACCTGGACGCGGCGGCGACCGCGTTGCGGGCCGCGCTGCGCGGTGACTGCCACACCCACTCCGACTGGTCCGACGG
This sequence comes from Micromonospora sp. KC606, assembly GCF_004348675.1. Lineage (GTDB taxonomy): Bacteria > Actinomycetota > Actinomycetes > Mycobacteriales > Micromonosporaceae > Micromonospora. The sequence continues at coordinate 7,028 of NZ_SMKN01000051.1, forward strand.
CGGGTCACCGATCGAGGAGATGGCGCTCGCCGCCGTGGAGCTGGGTCACGAGTACCTGGTGCTGACCGACCACTCGCCCCGGCTGAAGGTGGCCCGGGGGCTCACCGCCGACCGGCTGCGCCGGCAGATCGACCACGTGGCGGCGGTCAACGAGGCGCTCCCGAAGGGCTTCCGCATCCTCACCGGCGTCGAGGTCGACATCCTCGCCGACGGCTCGCTGGACCAGGAGGAGGATTTGCTGGCCCGGCTGGACGTGGTGGTCGGCTCGGTGCACAGCGGACTGAACGACGACCGGGCGAGGATGACCCGCCGGATGCTGGCCGCGGTCGCCAACCCCCATCTGGACATCCTCGGACACTGCACCGGCCGGATGGTGGCGTTCCGCCCGGCCGGGGTGAAGGGCCCCGGCGACCGCGCGCACCGGCCGCGTACCCGGGCCGAGAGCGACTTCGACGCGGACGCCGTCTTCGCCGCCTGCGCCGAGCGCGGCGTGGCCGTCGAGATCAACTCCCGGCCGGAACGGCAGGACCCGCCGAAGCGGCTGATCCGGCGCGCCCTGGAGGCCGGCTGCCGGTTCGCCATCAACACCGACGCGCACGCCCCCGGTCAGCTCGACTGGCAGCGGTTCGGCTGTGAACGGGCGGCCCTGTGCGGCGTGCCCGCCGACCGGGTGGTCAACACCTGGAAGGCCGACCGGCTGGTGAGGTGGGCGCGTACCCGCCGATGACCAGCCCGCCGGTCGGATCAGCGCCCGGCGGGGGCGGCAGCGGCGGGCCCGGTGGTGGCCGGGGCGGTCACCGCTTCCCTCGGCGGGCGCGGGCCGAGCAGGCCCTGCGCCACCGCGACGCCGAGCAGCACCACCACCGCGCCGACCGGCTGGTGCCAGGTGAGCCGCTCGTCGAGCACCAGCACGCCAACCAGCACCGCGAAGACCGGGATCACGTACGTCACGGTGGACGCGGTGCTCGCGCCCGCGACCCGGATATTGTGCATGTTGATCACGAAGGCCAGGCCGGTGCCGAGCGCGCCGAGCGCGGCCACGCTCGCCACCACCCGCCACGACAGGCCGGTCGGCACCGGCGGCGCGCCGGCCACCAACGGACCCACCACCGCCAGCTGCGCCGTCGCGACGAGCAGCTGCGCCGCCGACAGCGACAGTCCGGAGTACGCGGTGCCGCCGAGGAACCTCTTCAGGTACGGGATGACGACGCCGTAGCAGGCCGCCGCCCCGAAGCACATCAGCTGGCCGACGAAGTGCGCCCCACCGACGCCCCGCCAGACGCCGAGCACCACCAGCACGCCGAGGAAACCCAGCCCGAGCCCGACCGCCCGGCGCACGGTGAGCCGCTCGGTGCGGAAGACCAGCACCGCCAGCGGCAGCACGACCAACGGGGTGGTGGCGTTCCAGATGCCGGCCAGCATCGACTCGACCCGCTGCTCGCCGTAGCCGAAGAGGGTGAACGGGACGGCCACCCCGATCGCGGCGGCCACCGCCAGGTGGGCCCAGACCCGCGGCTCCCGGGGCAGCCGGTCGCGCAGCACGGCGAGCACCACCAGCAGGGTGGCCGCGCCGGTGGCCACCCGGTAGAGGGTGAGGTGCAGCGGGTGCAGCTCCTCGACTCCGACCTTGATGAAGAGGAAGCTCGAACCCCAGATCGCCGCGAGCGCGACGAATCCCGGCAACCAGCTGCGCAGCGGCGCTTTGTCAGGAGTCATGTCAGCGGTCACCCCTGACACTCTGCCCCAGCGGTACGACAAAATCCCGCGATGTTCGGACGCCGTGTCCACCGCCACAGCCTCCGACCGAAGTGGAGACCCGGCGGGTGCGGAACTCCGGCGGCCCATCGTCGTTGATCCGCCGGGAGGTGTCGCGGTTGATGCTGCCGACGCGCGTCGCGGAGCCGGTGCCCGACCTGGACGGCGGGTGGACGGTCCGGCGGGCCGAACGCCACCTGCGGGTCGGTGAGCTGGCCGGCGCCCGGCACGAGTGCGTGGCCGGCCGGCTGGTGGTCACCCCGTTCCCACCGGCCACCGAGAGCATCGCCATGGCGAGCCTGGCCAGCGCGTTCGTCCCGGCGGCCGAAGCGGACGGCCGGCACGTCCTCGGCCGGGTCGCGCTGACCTTCTCACCGACCTGCTGGATCCAGCCGGACGTGACCGTCCTGCACACCCTGCCCTCGACAGACGAGGAGGAACGCTGGGTGCCGGCTGCGCTGTGCCTGATGGCGGTGGAGTTCGTCCGGCGCGGTGCCCGGCGCGATCCGGTGGACCGCCGCCGCCACTGCGCCGGGGCCGGCATCCCCTGGTTTCTCCGGGTAGAGCTGGACCGGTGTTCCGATCGGATGGCGGCGGACCTGTTCCGCCGGACCGAGGGAGGCGGCTGGGCGGTCGCGGCCCGGGCGGTCGGCGGGCAGCGGCTGCGGGTCCGGGCGCCCTTCCCGATCGACTTCGACCCGGCGCGGCTGTTGCCCTGAACCGGCGAAACAGGGTCGACACCCGGACCGGCGGGTCACGTAGGGTCGCAGGGTGGGACGAATCGATGACCTCGCCAACCGTTACGTGGCCGACTGGGCCCCGCTGAGCCCGACCGGCGCCACCTACGTCGGCATCGCCGGCTACGACGACCAACTCGACGACCTCACCCCGGCCGGCTACGAGGCCCGGGCCGAGCTGACCCGGCGCACGCTGACCGACCTGGACGTGACCGAGCCGGAGTCGGAGGCGGAGCGCATCGCCAAGGAGGCCATGCAGGAGAGGCTCGGCCTGGAGCTCGCCCGGTACGAGGCCGGCGAGGTGACCAGCGAGATCAGCGTGATCACCAGCGGCCTGCACGATATCCGGATGGTCTTCGACCTGATGCCCACCGAGGGCGAGGCGGCCCAGGCCAACGTCGCCGCCCGACTCAACCGGTTCGCCGCCACGCTGGAGGGTTACAAGACCACGCTGCGGGAGGCGGTCGCCGCCGGGCGGGTCAGCGCTAAGGTGCAGCTGGTCGAGGTGGCGAAGCAGTGTGACACCTGGACCGACCCGGACGGCGACAACTTCTTCCACGGCCTGGTCGAGCGGCTCGGTGTGGACGGCACGCTCGGCGCCGAGCTGCGACGGGGCGCGGCCGCCGCCACCGCCGCGACGGCGGAGTTCGGTCAGTTCCTCCGCACCGAGCTGGCCCCCCTCGGGCGTGACAAGCAGGCCGCCGGTCGGGAACGGTACGAGCTGGCCTCGCAGTACTTCCTCGGCGCGAAGGTCGACCTCGACGAGACGTACGCCTGGGGTTTCACGGAGCTGGCCCGCCTGGAGGCGGAGATGCGGGCGGTGGCCGGGAAGATCGTCGGGGCCGGCGCGACGATCGACGATGCCGTGGCCGCGCTCGACGCCGACCCGGCCCGGACCATCCAGGGCAAGGAGGCGTTCCGCGACTGGATGCAGGCGCTGGCCGACAGGGCGATCAGCGACCTGCACGGCGCCCACTTCGACATCCCCGAGCAGGTCCGGCGGATCGAGTGCTGCCTCGCGCCGACCAGCGACGGCGCGATTTACTACACCGGCCCGAGCGAGGACTTCTCCCGCCCCGGCCGGATGTGGTGGGCGGTGCCGCCGGGCATCACCGACTTCTCCACCTGGCGGGAGGTGACCACGGTCTACCACGAGGGCGTGCCCGGTCACCATCTCCAGGTGGCGCAGACCGCCGTCCGCGCCGAGTTGCTCAACCGCTGGCAGCGGCTGCTCTGTTGGGTGTCCGGCCACGGAGAGGGCTGGGCGCTGTACTCGGAGCGGCTGATGGAAGAGCTGGGTTATCTGGAGGATCCGGGCGACAGGCTGGGCATGCTCGACGGGCAGGCGTTCCGCGCCGCCCGGGTGATCGTCGACATCGGCATGCACCTGGAGCTGGAGATCCCGAAGGACAACCCGTTCGGATTCCACCCGGGCGAACGGTGGACGCCGGAGCTGGGATGGGAGTTCATGCGGGCGCACTGCCGCGTGCCGGACGAGAACCTGCGCTTCGAGCTGAACCGTTACCTGGGCTGGCCGGGGCAGGCGCCGTCGTACAAGGTGGGCGAGCGGATCTGGCTTCAGGCCCGGGATGAGGCGAAGGCCCGCAAGGGCGCGGACTTCGACCTCAAGGAGTTCCACCGGCAGGCGCTGGACCTCGGTTCACTCGGGCTCGACCCGCTGCGCAGGGCGCTGGCCCGCATCTGAGCTGTGGTGCCGGGGGCGGGCGGGACAACCCGCCCCCGGCACCGTGGTGGTGGGACGGAGGTCAGGGCACGCTGAGCCGCAGCGCCGGCACGGCGGTCAGCGTGTCGCAGTCGACGAAGGCCAGCTCGATCACCGGGTCGGTGAAGCTGATCGGGACCGGCGAGATGATCGGGATCCCGTCCGGGAACGGCAGGTCCGGGGTCAGGGTGACCGGGATGCCGAGCAGCTTGCCGGAGAACCGGGCGGCGTAGAACGCCACGTCGCCCCGCACGGTCAGCCGGTCGGTTCGGCTGGCCGGGATCCGAGGCGATGCGGGGCAACCGCTCGCCGGGTTCCACCTTCCCGGGCCGGTCCCGCTGCACGGGGGCGCAGCTCGTGGGCCGGTGGGTCGGGGCGGCGCTGGGGCTGGCCGTCGGCGTCGTGGCGGGCGCCCTGCGGCGGGACGACGCGGAGGTGGTGGCCGCCCGGCCGGGGCTTGGCGCAGGCGGTGTCGGTGGCGGCCGGGATGGGGACAGCCGGCGCGGCCTGCACGGTCGATGGCCGGACCGCGACGAGCCCGCCCACGGCGAGCCCGAGCACCACCATCGCCACCGTGAACCGGCTCGGGTCCGGCGCACCGCCCGACGGTTCGTCCGGGGTGGCACCACCGCCGGCGGGGGCCGCGTCGCGGGGCACGGCCGTGGCCCGGGCCGGGGTCGCCGCCGGCTCGCCCGTCCCGGTGCACGGCACCCGGCCGAGCCGCCGTGGCGTGGCCTCGGCGTCGGCGTCGGCCGGCATGAGGTCGTCGACCAGGCTCCGAAAACGCGGACAAGCGGGTCGCGAACGACCCGCCCGTCCTGCATACCGCCGTGCTGTCAGTGCTTCTCGGCCTCGTCCGACGCCGTCCGCTGGGCCGGCGCCGCCGACTCGCCATCGGCACGCCAGTTCGTCGACGCGGGCGGAATCTCGTCGGACAGCGGGCCGCCCGTCCGCTCGTCCGTCACCGACTTCTCCTGCCGCGTCGGCCCGTCGACCGGCGCCGGGGCGCCGTCCGCCCGGTGACGGGCGTCGGCGGTCGACCGGCGGCCGGCGACGATCAGCCACAGGCCGACGATCAGCAGCAGTCCACCGAGGACCGCCAGGGCGATCGGCAGCGTTCGGCCGATCAGCTGGAGCTTGTCCCGGGTCTCCCCGGCCGACGTCACGCTGTTGGTGATGGTGGCGTCGTCGTAGGCGAAGTCCGCGTCGAGCAGGGTCACCGCAGCGCCCTGGTCCGGCACGAAGGTCTTCTTCTGCTGCTCCCGCACCTTGACGAAGTTGCCGCTGGTCGGCTCGACCCAGATGGTCCGGGTGTTGCTGTAGGTGACCTTGCCGGTGGTGGCGCCCGGCGCGAAAGAATTGGCCAGCGCGGTGAGCGAACCCTCCGCCACGGCCAGCTCCGCCTCCGGGATCACCTGTACGTACCGGTTCGCCGCGATGCCCTTGACCTGCTCCGTGCCATCGAACCTGATCGGCAGCGCCCTGCGCAGGTCACGGTCGAAGTACTCGTAGTCCTTCCGCTCCGCGTGGAAGGGAAACTTGTAGGTCTGCCCCTGGAACTCCACCGAGTCGTTGTCGCTGGCCTCACCGTCGGTGTCGAGGAACTGCTTGTCCCACTTCCGGGCCGCGGCGGTCTCCCGGTCGAGCGCCAGCTCCGCCGAGTACAGGCTGACGTCCGAACCGTTGTCAGTACGGACCACCCGGCCGTACGCCTGCCAGACGACCGCCTCGCCGTCCAGGTCGCCAGTCATCTCCTTCTCGGTGGTCGACGCCTGCGGGACGACCTCGGTGGTGGCCTTCAGCGTGCCGTTCTGGATCGTCGGCTTACCATCGATGACCTGCATGAACGTAGCGTTCTCGGCGACCGCGACGCTCGCCTTCAAGCAGCCGTCCGGCTTACCGTCCGCATTGCAGAACGCCAAGTCGTACGGCAGCTTCGTCACCGACGGAGCCACGTGGTAAGCCGTTCCCGCGGCCAACGCGAGAGACGCGACGCCTATGCCGAACAGCACGGCACCCAGGCGAGCCTTCACTGATCCTCCCCAACAAAGACGGTCAGCCGGTGTCCGGCGAGCGTTCGGGTCTGCAAAACTGGGCCGCACGTTACTCCCGGGTTACTTATTCCCGCGACCCTCTGGACGGCTGATGTCTGCTCCGATTCCCGATCCGGCTCTTCGGCGGTTGCCCGCGCTCGACGCGGTACGGGTGATCGGCGCGCTCGCCGTCGTCGGGCACCACGTCGGATTCGCCACCGGACGCAACACCGGCGACAGTGTCGCCGGTGCCTGGCTCTCCCGACTCGACGTCGGTGTCGCCGTGTTCTTCGTCCTCTCCGGTTTCCTGCTCTTCCGGCCGTACGCGCACGCGCAGGCAACGTACCAGCGCCCACCTGGAACCGGAAGGTACCTGTGGCGGCGAGCCACCCGGATCCTGCCCGCGTACTGGGTGGCCGTGGTGGTCTGCCTGCTGGTGCTGCCGCAGAACCGAGACGCCACCACCGCCGACTGGCTGCGGCACGTCACGCTCACACAGATCTACCAGCACGGACAGCTGAAGCACGGACTTAGCCAGACCTGGAGCCTCGCCACCGAGGTCAGCTACTACCTGATCCTGCCCGTGCTCGCCACACTGCTGCTGGGCCGGCGGCACCGCCCCGACCGGGTGGCCCGGATCGCGGTGGCCGCGCTGGTGGTGACCGGCGGTTGGGTGGCGTTGATGGGCCTGGGCGTGCTCAGCCTCGGCCTGCACACCATGTGGCTGCCGTCGTACGCCGGTTGGTTCGGCGCCGGCATGGCCCTGGCCAGCGCGCACGTCGCGTTGCGCGCCGGCGCGGGCGAACGCTGGCGGTGGCTGGACGACCTCGGCCGCGCCCCGCTGGCCTGCTGGACGATCGCTCTCGGCGCGCTCGCCGTCGCCACCACCCCGGTCACCGGCCCGCGCGACCTGGCCGAGCCCACCGCCGCAGAGTTCGGCACCAAGCTGGTGCTCTACTCGGCCGTCGCGGTGATGCTCCTGATGCCGGTCGCGTTCGGCCCGCAGACCCGCACCAAGGGCGTCTTCGACAGCATTCTCGGCCGGTGGCTCGGCCGGGTGTCGTACGGGCTCTTCCTCTGGCACCCGTTGGTGCTGGAAGGGATATACCTCGTCGACGACCGGCCGGAGTTCACCGGCGACCCGCTCGGCACCTTCGCCCTGACCGTCGCCGGTGGGCTGGTCCTCGCGGCGGTGAGCTATTACGCGGTGGAGCGCCCCTTCCAGCGCTGGGGCCACCGGTGGCCACGCCAGCGGCGCAACAGCAGTGAGAGCCAGAGAACCGTGACGGTGGCGACCGCGGCCAACTGAGGCAGCCACGCGGTGTGTCCGCCCCGGGTCGCCGCGTACCACCCGGCCACCGCGAAACACGCCACCGGCAGCCAGCGCACGGTCGCCCGGCGCAGTCGGTGCATGCCCCGCCGGTCCGGCGGGTGCAGGTGCGGCTCCAACGCCCGCCCGGCGAGCACGCCGAGGAACACCAGCAACGCAACACCGACCGCAGCCGGGCCGCCCACCAGCAGCAACGCCCCGCCGCCGACGAACGCGGCCAGGAACCGGCCACGCCTGCGGCGGGCGTACCCGGGCACCGGCGCCGAGGCACGCCGCGACGGCAGCACCGCCAGCAGCACGACCCCGGCGAGCAGCGCCGCGCCAGCGCCGAGCGCCAGCACGTATCCACCGTCGGGGGCGAAGCGCAACTCCACCCGCCCGGAGTACCCGGCGGGGACCAGCCAGCCCTGCTGCCAGCCGTCCACCACGATCGGGGTGAGCTTCCTTCCGCCGGCGGTCGCCTCCCAACCCGCGTTGGCGTTCTCCCGCAGTGCCAGCACCTGCCGCCCGGGGTGACCGCTGAGATGCAGCACCCGTCGGGTGGCGGACCACTCGTCGATCCGCAGGGCCGTCCGGGTGGCGACCGGCTCGCCGACGCCCGCCGCCGTGCCGCCGGTGGCACCGGGCACCACGCCCAGCGGGGTGAGGGTGAGCTGGGTCGGCACCGCGAGCCGGTTCCCGGACGCCAGCAGTCGGATCTCCCCGGCCGCCAGGCGCAGCGGCTCCTTCGCGTCCTCGCCGCAGAGCACCGCGTTCACCTCACGCTGCTCCAGCAGGTCCCGGCGGTTGGCCACCAGCGTGGTGCGGCGCTCCGCACCGGCCGCCAGCACCGTGGGGCCGCTGCCACAGGGCAGCGCGACCCGCTTCAACGGGTCGACCCGGGTCACCCGGGTGGCCGGCAGCACCGTCAGCTCCCCCACCCCGACCGGCAGGTTCTGGCTCAGGCGGCGGTACGGGTCGTACGACTGGGCCGGGACGACGTCCGAGATCAACACGGTGATCTCGTCACTGCGTAGCGGCCGGTCGAACAGCAGCGTGCCGTCCTGGTCGAGCACCCCGCCGCGCATGCCCTCGTCACCGATCACGGTGACCCGCCACGGGCGGGCCGCCGCCGCGGTCGGTGGCAGGGTCATCCGCAAGCCTGTGACGGTACGTGCCTTCGGCCAGGTCAGTCGCAGCCACGGCTGCCGGTCGGAGTCGGCGGCATACCAGGTGGTGGAAGCGTCCCCGTCGACCACCGTGCCGGGCCGGGCGGCCGGGTCGGGCACGCCCACCGTGGAGGCGGCGACGGTCGGGGTGACCCCGCTGGTCACCGCCGCCGTGCCACCGGCGTCGAGCAGCGCGTTGAGTGCGGCCCCCGGCCGGGGTCGGGCCCGCAGCGCGATCTGGTAGCCGGCCGCGACGGGAAACTGCACGATCCGGTCGATCTTGTCGCTGTCCTCGGAGTTGCGGACCCGCCCGCCGTCACAGATTGGCTGCCCCTCGTCGAAAAAGCAGGCCGGCACGGACGGGTCGGCGCTGAACACCGCCGCGGCGGGTACCTCGGTGGCCGGCGCGGCCGGCACCACGAGGGTACGGGCGGCCTGGACCCCGGGGATGGCCAGCTCGGCGATGCCCACCCCGCCGAAGCCGGCCCGGACGTCGAACACCTGCTCCACGGTGACCCGGACGACCCGGGTCGGGTAGCCGTCGGGCAGGACGACGTCCAGGACCCGACCAGAGGTCTCCGCCGTGGTCTGCTGCCGGCCGGCCGTGACGGTCACCTTCGTGGGCAGCGAGTCGGCGCCGGTGTCGAAGGTGATCCGGACCTCCCGGACCACCTGGGGCCGTTCCAGTTCCAGCTCGAACCACTGGCCGGGCGCCAGCGTCCCCGGCGCGGACCGCCAGGACGTTCTCAGGTCGCCGTCGACGGCCGCGTACGGCTGATGTTCGGGGCGCCCGCCGCCCAACGGCTGCGCCTGGGACCAGGAACTGGACGCGGAAACCCCGGCGATGCCCAGGTACCGCACCACGGTCGACGCCTCGTCTGCCCAGTCCGGCAGGTAGTCCCGCGCCGGGGCGTCCAGTTGGGGCCGGTCACGGGCCGTCAGCGTGGCTGATGCGTTGTCGTGCTGCTGCCCGAAGGCGACCTCCCGGCGGCGCAGGCCGTCGGTGAACGTGACGGGGCCGTCGCCGAGCTCGGCCGGACGGTCTCCGGCGAGCACCGTCGGCGCGTCGGTAAGCCGCCCGGAGGCGGCCAGCGGCAGCAGCGACTCGGGCCCGCCGACCACCGTGGTCACATCGTCGGCGTCGTAGGCGACGATCGGCTCGACCGAGCGGTTCACCTCGAAGACCTCCAGCGCCCGGACCTTCACGTCCAGGCCGTGGTCCACGAAGTTCCCGGGCAGCCGGCCTCCGCCAACCTCCGGGCCGAAGCCACGGACGGCGGCGATGCCGGGCGAGCGCAGCAGCGCCTGCCGGGCCACCACCGGCTGGGTGGCACCGCTGCGACCGTAGTCGAGATCGGAGCGGAGCAGCAGGTACCGCACGCCGGAGCGGGCGAGCAGGTCGGCCAGACCGGGCGAGCCCTGGCCGTTGGCGAGTGCGGACTCCACGGTGTCGAGCAGCCGGATCGTGCCGGGCGGGGTGAGCGGCACCGAGCTGCGTACCGCCCACGGCTTCTTCAGCAACGGCTGGGTGATCTCGTCGCTCGGGCTGCCCCAGAGGTAGCGGGGGAACCGGGCGGCGGGCACCACCAGCACCCGTTCGTCGCCGACGTTGCGATCGAGCCAGGACGTCGCCTGGCGCCAGTATCCGGGGACGTCGCGGAAGCTGCCGGGAGCGGCCAGCCCGCCGGCGAGCGCCGGCGAGGCCACGGCGGCGACCGCCACCAGGGCCGTGCCGGTGACCAGGCCGGCACGGAGCCGGACCGGCTGCAGCAGGCGTGGCAACAGGCCCGCCAGCTCTGGCCGGTCCCCGGTGCGGGCGGCCCGCAGCAGCAGCCCGAGCAGATGGGCCAGGCCCAGGACGAGCGGCAGGCGGAGCACCACGTCGAACTTGTGCACGTTGCGCAGCGGGGCGCCTGCGGCGTCGAGGAAGGCGCGCTGGGTCTGCGCGCCGAACCCGTCGAGCTGCCCGACGTGGCCCAGCCCGACCAGCGCCAGCCCGACCAGCAGCCCGGTCACCAGAAACCGCCGGTACGGCATGCCACGGCGGGCCAGCCCGGCGATGCCAAGCCCGGCCACCACCAGCGTGGCGACGATCAACGGTTGCTCGGTGGCCAGCCGCCAGCCAGCCGTCCACGGCGGCCCGTACGCCCCGTTGAGGTACGCGTGCCAGTGCGACGCGCCGCGCAGCACGGTGGTGGTGTCGGTTGGCGCGGTGGTCACCGGCGCTGTCTCGATGTAGTCCAGGAAGGGCGGGCTGTACCGGCCGAGCAGCAGCAGCGGCACCAGCCACCAGGCGGTCGCCGCGGCCAGCGCCGCCCCCCAGGCGGCCAGGGCTTCCAGCCGCAGCCGCCACGGGTGCAGGCCGACCAGCCAGAGCGCGGCCAGTGGCACCACCGCCAGGACGGCGGTCGCGTTGACCCCGCCGGCGCAGGCCACCGCCAGCGCGGACCGGGTGATCGCGCGGCGCGTCGGCACGCCCTGGGTCAGCCCGACCAGCGGGACGAGCACCCAGGGCGCGACGGCGCTGGGCCACGCCTCCACCGAGATCGGGCCCAACTCGGTGACCAGCCGGGGGGAGAGCGCGAAGGCGGCACCGGCGATCAGGCGGGTCTGCGGCATGCCGATGTGCAGCCGCTCGGCCAGGCGGACCACGCCGGTGCAGGCGACCGTCATCACCAGCGCCCACCAGAGCCGCTGCACCACCCAGGCGGGCAGAGCCAGCAGTTTGCCGGCGAGGAAGAACGGCCCCATCGGCCAGAAGTAGCCGTACGCCTGATTCTGGAGCTGGCCGAAGGTGCCGTCCGGGTCCCAGACGTGCAGCGCCCGGCTCATCCATCCGGCTGGATCGATGGCAAGGTCGACCTTGGTGTCGATAACGATCAAACCCGGGTCCTGGAGGAACGCCAGGGCGGATAAAGCCAGACAGACCGCGACCAAGCGGAGACGCCACACCGTGCTCGGCGTGTCGTCCGGTCCCTCGGTCGGCCCCGGACGGCCCGGCGACTGCAACATCTCGCCTCCGATCGGGCATTGCGGCTTTCGTGACGCAGCCCATAGTGTGACGCGACCGCGAAGACTACTCGGCAGTAGGAGTGAGTGTTGGAAGCACCGGCTGCCGCCACCCGGCACGTACTGTTCCTCAACTGGAGGGACACCCGGAACCCGGAGGGCGGTGGATCGGAGGTCTACGTCGAACGGATCGCCGGGGAACTCGTCCGGCGAGGTCACCGGGCCACCCTGCTCTGCGCCACCCACACCGAGGGCCCTCCGGAGGAGACCACCGCCGACGGCGTACGCATCCTCCGCCGCGGCGGCCGGCACACGGTCTACCTGCGCGCCGCCCTGGTCTACCTGGCCGGCGCCCTCGGCTTCGGCCCGCTGAGCCGGCGACACGGCGGCCGGCCCGACCTCATCGTCGACGTCGGCAACGGCCTGCCCTTCCTCTCCGCGCTCTACGCCCGGCGCCCGGTGATCGCGCTGGTCCACCACGTGCACCGGGAGCAGTGGCCGGTGGTGCTGGGCCGCTGGCTCGCCAGCTTCGGCTGGTGGGTCGAGTCCTGGCTCGCCCCGCGCGTCTACCGCCGCTGCCAGTACGTCACCGTCTCCGCCGCCACCCGCGAGGAGCTGGCCGCCCTCGGCATCGACCCGGCCCGGGTCGCCATCGTCCACAACGGCACCCCCGACATGACGGTCGGTTCGGTGCTGCGCTCACCGCGGCCCTGCCTGGTGGTGCTCGGCCGGCTGGTCCCGCACAAGCAGGTCGAGGTCGCGCTGCACACCCTCGCACGGCTCGGCGACGAACTGCCCGGGCTGACCCTGACCGTCGCCGGTCAGGGCTGGTGGGAGCCGCAGCTTCGCCAGCTCGCCGCCGAACTGGGCGTCACCGACCGGGTCCGGTTCACCGGGTTCGTGAGCGACTCGGCCAAGCGGGAGCTACTCGCCGCGGCCTGGGTGGCGCTGACCCCCTCGCTCAAGGAGGGCTGGGGCCTGACCATCGTCGAGGCCGGTGCGGTCGGCACTCCGACGGTAGCGTTCCGCGGCGCCGGCGGGGTCGAGGAGGCCGTGGTCGACGGCGAGACCGGTCTGCTCGCCGACGACGTGGACGACTTCGTGGCCAAGGTGCGACGGCTGCTGACCGACGACGCCTACCGCGCCACGATGGGGGAGTCTGCGCGCGCCCACGCCGCCCGGTTCACCTGGCCGGTCTCAGGAGAGAAGTTCGCGGCCCTCGTGACGAGGGCCGCGAACGAGCCGGCGGCGGTGCCGGCGAAGCCAGCGGAGCAGTCCTACTTGTTGCCGTAGACCAGCGGCTGGTTCGCGCCGCCGTTGCCGCCGCCCGACTCGGTGCGAGCGGCCTGCTCGGCCTTCGCCGCCTCGGACGCCGACGTACCGGTCAGCGTGGTGGCCAGCGCCACCGTGCCGAAGGCACCCAGTGCGACCGCGGCGACCGCGACCAGAACCAACGAGAGAGCACTGCGCATGGTGCTTTCTTCCTCCTCCTGAGCTGCGTGCGCGGGACGTTACCACCAAGTAGACAGCGCCGGGAGGGTCGCGGGGCCGATCAATACGGGCCGGTACGGCCGGTTGATCAGCGGGCCGCCGGGTTTTCGTAGAGGGTCAACTCCGGACCCGCGTACACCTCGCGCAGCCCGCTCAGCGCCGCCGGGGCTACCGGCCGACCCCCCGCCGTCGCCTGCACCACCACCCAGCGCACCCCGGTGGCGCTGACCGGGGCTCCCACGGCGAGAAGTCGGCCCACCTCGGCGGCCCGCCGGTTCTCCCCCGCCACCTCCGTCGAACCCACCCAGAGGGTGTCGTCCACCAGCACGTTCGCGTCGACGTACCGGGGCAACGGGTCGAGCACCGTTCGACCCCCGTTCCACGGGTACGCCCGGTACGCCCCGAACGGCAGCGACAGAACCTCCCCCCGCTGCCCGGCCAACCGCCGGGCGACCGCGTCCCAGTCCGCCGGGTACCGCACCGGCCACAACCGGCCGGCCGCGCCGAACGCCAGATCCGGCATGACCGCAACCGGCAGCAGCAGCGCCGCCGCCAGGACCGCCCGGACGCCGGACGCCGCCCCCCGGGCGGCAACCCGGGCGGCCAGCCGTTCCGCACCCAACGCGGCGGCCACAACCAGCAGCAGCGCGTACGGCATGAGGAACTTCTGCCCGTCCCGGAACACGCCCGCGCCGGGCACCGACGCCACCGCCCACCGCAGCACCGCAACAGCGCCGGGCAGCACCCCGAGCAGCGCGGCGACCAGCCCGGCGGCGGCCAGCCCGACCAGCCGGTCCGCCATCCGCGCCGGCCAGCGCCCGCGCAACGCGCGAAAGCCGTACGCCGCCGACGCAAGCAGCAGCACGGTGGCCACCGGCACCAGCGGGGAGGAGCGGCTCCCCGGGGTGGTCTGCGCGTTCCAGATCCCCCCGGTGCCGGCCAGGGCGCCCAGCACCCCGCTCCAGTTCTCCGCCCGCGCCGAGAAGGCGGCTACCCCGTCCGGGTCGGTGCGCGCGTCGGCTGAGGTGACGCCGGCCGCCAGCAGCCATGGCAGGTTCAGCAGCGCCATCCCGCCGACCGCGGCGATCGACGTCCGGACCCTCCCCCGTCCGGGCACCAGCACCGCGACCGTGACCAGTGCGATCAGGCCACCCGTCGGGGTGACGGCGGCCGGCGCGGCGGCCAGCAGCAGCCGCGGCAGCGCCGCCGGCCGCTGCTCGCGTACCGCGGTCGCGGCAGCGACCAGCCAGGGCAGCGCCGCGTACGCCAGCAGCAGCCCCCAGTGCCCGATCAGCAGCCGCTCGGCCAGGTACGGCGTCCAGGTGTACCCGACAGCGGCGACCGCCCGGGTGGCCGGATGCCGCGCGGGCACCAGCCGGCCGGCACCGACGGCGGCGAGCAGCAGCACCGCGCCGAGCACCACCCGTTGCAGCAGCCAACCCGGCACTGCCAGGCTGGCCAGCGAAACCAACGCGTCCAGCGGCACCGCCCGGGGCAGCGAGTCGCCCGGCAGGACCAACTCGGCCCGCCACGGTTGGTGCGGCACGAAGACCATGTCGTAGCTGAGCACGTAGCCGGGCGCCGCCAGCGGGGCCAGCACCAGCGCGGTGACGGCCAGCCCGGTCGCGACGAGCATCGACCTCTCCTGCAGGGTTGACCTCCTCACTAGGCTCGACCCGGCGAGGTCGCCGGCGTGGCGACACTGTACGCGCGCCCGCCGGGCTGCGGCGGAGCCGCCGACACGGGACGGTCATGGGAATTCAGTCGGACGACGGACGCGGCCGGGCGGGCGGGCTCGGCGCGGCCGGTGTGGCGGTCACGCTGGCCGGCGTCTTCGTCAACGGGCTGGCGTACGTCGTGCCGGTCCTCGGTGCCCGACACCTTCCGCCGGCCGAGCTGAGCGCCCTGGCCACACTGCTCGCCCTCGGCGCGATCGGTGGCGTGGCCAGCACCGGGTTGCAGATCGCGGTCGCCGTGCACCGGGCCCGGCACGGGCCAGCCAGCACCGCCCGTCCCACCGTCCTCGCCGTGGTCGTCACCGCCGCCCTGCTCGCCGTGGTACTCCCGGTCGCCACCAGCCAACTCCGGCTGACCGCGCCGGCGGTGCTGCTGCTCGGCGTGCTCACCGTGGCGGTGGTGGCGGCCGGCCGGTGGCTCGGGGAACTCCAGGGCGACCAGCGGTTCCTGCGCCTGGCCGGGGCGATGGCACTGCTCGCCGCCGGCCGGTACGGCGGCATGATCGCCGGGCTGGCCCTCGGTGGCGGGCTGACCGGCGCGCTGCTCGCCGGCGCGGTCACCTCGATACTGGTGCTGGCCCTGCTGGTCCGCCTCAACCGGGGCGCCGGACTCGACCCGCTCGCCCCGGCCCTGGCCACCCGCACCGTGCTCACCGCCAGCGGCGCCACCCTGGCCATGCTGGTCGTCTCGTACGCGGACCTGCTGCTGGCCCGCCGTTTCCTGCCGCCCGACGCCTCCGGCACGTACGCGGTCGGCACGGTGCTGACCAAGGGGGCGCTCTGGGCACCGCAGGTGGTGACCGTGATCGCCCTGCCCCGGTTGGCCCGTGGCGACCGCCGCACCCTGCGCACCGCACTGGCGCTGGTCGGCGCGGCGGGCGGCGTGCTGGTACTGGCCACCATGCTCGCCGGTGGGCTCGCCTTCACCCTGGCCGGCGGCCCGGAGTACACCACGCATGGCCGGTACGCGCCGCTGTTCGCCGCCACCGGCGCGCTGTACGCACTGATCTTCGTCCTCGTCAACGCACGCGTCGCGGCCTCGACCCGATGGCCGTCCGCGCCACTGTGGACGGCCACCGGTGGCTTCCTGGTCGCGGTCGCCACCGTGGTGCCGCACACCGTGGCCGGGATCGCCGGGGCGGCTCTGGCGACGGCGGCGGTCACCGCTGTGGCCACCGGGGTGCTGACGATCCGCCGCGAAGAGGACACCCCGCCCACCTCCACCCGTCCGCCCCCTTCCGTGACGTCAGGGAGTCGTGACACCCTGCAAGGCGGTTGACCAGTCGACGGGGGTTTCTGGTGGCGGTGGCCGACACGGGCCGGGGAGTGGTCGGCACCCGCCGACCGGCTCGCTGGCTGCTCCTTCCCTATGTGATCTGCCTGCTGGTGGTGGTGCCGGCGGCTGTGCCGGGCCCGGCCTCCGCCGGAGGTGGCGTCTCCGCCACCCGCCTCACGGGCCTCTTCGACCAATACGGCGACACCTCCGGCACGTGGACCGGAGCCGACCGGACGACCTCGGTGCGCCTGCCCGACGGACGGCTGCTCTGGCTCTTCTCCGACACCTTCCTCGGACCGGTCGCCCCGGACGGCTCCCGCCCGCGCACCGCGCCGTTCGTACACAACTCGGCGATCGTGCAGCACGGCGACCAACTCCGGGAGACCCGGCACGGCGGCACCGCCGAGAACCCGGGCCCGCTGGTCCCGGCACCGGCCGGGGAGTTTTTCTGGATCGGTGACGCGCAGGTCGCCGGGGACACCCTCCAGGTGCTGGTCAACCGCTACCGCAGGACGGGCGCCAGCCCGCTGGACCACGCCCTGCTCGGCACCGCGTTGGCGACCTTCGCGCTGCCCGCGCTCACCCCTACCGGGGTCCGGGAACTGCCGCTGGACGCCCGGATCGCCTGGGGCTCCACCCTGCTGCGTGAGGGCGGGCACACCTACGTCTACGGCACGGAGGCGGCCGGCGAGGCGAAGTTCGCCCACGTGGCCCGGGTACGCGGCGACGACCTCGGCGACGCGTGGGAGTTCTGGACCGGCGACGGTTGGGTTACCGACCAACGTGCCTCCGCCCGGGTTCTCAGCGGCGTCGGCACCGCGTACGGGGTGCAGCGGATCGACGGACGCTACGTCCTGGTCACTCACGAGAACAACCTCGTTTTCAGCGCCGATCTGGTGGCCTACACCGCCGGCTCACCGACCGGCCCGTTCGGCGGCCCGGACTACCTCCACCGGGCCACGGAGACCGCCGCCGGGCACCTCGTCTACGACGCCGACCTGCACCCCGACCTGGCCCGCCCCGGCAAGCTGCTCCTCTCGTACAACGTCAACAACGTCGACGACGCCGTCACCTACGCCGACGCCGGGATCTACCGTCCCCGCTTCGTGGAGGTCGACTGGCCCCGCCCCCGCCCCGACCGGGCCGACCTGCCGCCCGCGCCGCCGGCGCTCACCGCTCAGCCGGGCGGGGCCGGCACCGCCGAGCTGAGCTGGCCCCCTGTGCGCGCCGACGGTGAGCCGCGCTACCAAGTCCACCGGCGGGACGTCACCGCGGGGCAGACCCATTTCGTGCGCATCGGCGAGCCCTCGGCCGAGCCCCGCTTCTCCGCCGACTTCCTGGTCAACCGGCACGAGTACGAGTTCCGGGTTACCACCGTGGGCCGGCACGGCGAGAGCCAGCCCTCACCGACGGCCCGGATGACCGCCACCGTGCCGCCGCCACCTCCACCAACGGGCCTGCAGGCTGAGCCGGGGCGCTCCGGTGACGTCGCGCTCAGCTGGCATCCGATCCCCTTCGTCCAGCTTTATCGTGTCCGGCAGCGCGACCTCACCACCGGCGTTCAGACGGTGGTCGGCACCTTCACCGGCACCCACGCCACCGTCGAGTTCCTCCGACACGGTCGGACGTACGAGTTCTCCGTCGTCGCGGTCGGCGGTGGCGGCGACAGCCTGCCCGCGCCGCCGGTCCTGGCCACCGCGGTCGTCACGCCTCCGGCAGCCCCGTCCGGCCTGGCCGCCGTCGCCCGGCCGGACGGCACGGTCCACCTGACCTGGCGGTCGCTGGGCCCCGAGGTCTCCTACCGGGTATACCGTCGCGACCTCGACCGTGGCGGCCAGGCGTACGGCCAGCCGGCCCTGGAGGCCGGCAGCGGCCACGTCGCCCGCTTCCTGGAACACGGCCACGACTACGAGTTCACGGTCAGCGCGGTCAACAGCGGTGGCGAGGGACAACGCGCCACGCCGGTGCGGGTCCGCGCCCGCCTCGCCCCACCCGACACCGCCCCTCACGGACTGCGGGCCGAGGCCGGGCCGGGCCGGGCCGAGCTGACCTGGCAGCCCGTCACGCCGGACGGCTGGCACCGGATCTACCGGCGCGACCTCACCGCTGGGCACCGCGATTTCACCGAGGAGCCGGTTCCCACCCAGGGCAACCGGGCAGTGGTCGCCGGCCTGCGCAACGGTCACGAGTACGAGTTCGCGGTGGCCGCCCTGAACCCGGCCGGGGCCGGGCCGCGCAGCGCGCCGGTCCGGGTCACTCCCCAACTGCCCACGCCGACGAGGCTCGAAGCCACCGCCGGCGGAAACGGGGACGCCCGGCTGAGCTGGCGGTCGGCCGGGGCGGGCCTCGCCTACCGGGTGCAACTACGAGACGTCACGGCCGGCGAGAGCTGGCGGACCGATCCTGTTCCGGTACTCGACACCCGGCACACCGCGGTGCTGCTGACCCGCGGCCACCGGTACGAATTCCGGATCGTCGCCACCGACGGGACGACCGACGGGCCGCCGAGCGAGGTGGTTGCCGCACAGGTGCGGTGAGCCGGCTCCGCGGGGGGCACGCGGCCACAGCATCCCCGCCCGGTCCAGCCACCCGCTGCCGTACGCACTGTCACGACGCCACCCCGGAACGACGCGCCGGGAGCGCGGCGCGACACGCGTGTGCGGAATGGCCGGGCGCACAGTGCCGCCCGGTCCGCGCGTTGGTTACCGTAGTTGTTTTCCGGGGGTCCGCACCCCCTGTGGTACGTCCCGATCGAGGTGGCTGTGACCCTTTACGGCGACAAACGTCTCTCCGACGACCGGCCCACGGTGCAGGTCACCGCGGTGACCTGGCCGGGTGATGACGCACCGGAGCCGGCGGGAACACCTGCGGCCCCGAACGGTGGCTCACGGTCGCGTCGAGCCAAGCTGCTGCTCGCCGGTGGGCTGACCGTCACGGTGCTGGCCGGTGTCGGCCTCACCGGCGCCTGGGCGTACGCCGGCGACGTCCCACGCGGCACCAGCGTGCTCGGCACCGAACTCGGCGGCCGGAGTAGGGCCGACGCGTCCAAGGAACTTCGTGCCGAGTTGGAGCGCCGGGCGGCGGCGCTGAACGCCCCACTGACCGTGGTGATCGGTGAGAACCGGGCCGAGATCAACCCGACCGACGTTGGCCTGGCCGTGGACGTGGACGCCACGGTGGCCGCCGCGGCGAAGGCCGACGCGGATCCGATGAGCCGGCTGGTCGGCTCCCGCACGGTCGATCCGGTGGTGACGGTCGACTCCGCCAAGCTCGACGCCGCCCTGCGTAAGGTGCTGGGCAAGCAGGGCCGGGAGATGACCATGCCGGCGATCATCTTCACCGGCACCACCCCGAAGCCGGTGTATCCGAAGCCGGCCCTGTCGCTGGATCCGGAACGGTCCGTCGAGGTCGTGCGGGCTGGTTGGCTCGCCAAGGAGCCGGTGACCGTACCGCTGGTGGAGAAGGCTCCCGCGACCACCCGGGAGGAGGTGGACCGGCTGGTTGCCGAGCTGGCCAGGCCGGCCGTCGCCGCCCCGGTGGCGCTGACCACCGACAGGGGTTCGGTGAGCATCCCACCGGCCGCGATCGCCCGTGGTCTGCGCTTCTCCGCCGACGACGCCGGCAAGCTGACTCCCCGGGTGGACGTCAAGCGGCTCCGCGACGCGCTGGGCGACAAGCTGGCGAAGATCGAGGTGGAGCCGAAGGACGCGACGATGAGCATCTCCGGCGGCAAGCCGAAGGTCGTGCCGGGCCGGGCCGGCCAGCAGGTCGATGCGGCGGCCCTCGGCCGGGACCTGCTCGCCGTACTGCCGAAGACTGAGGGCCGGACGGTCACCGCCGAACTCAAGGCCGCCGAGCCGGAGCTGACCGAGGAGAAACTGACCAGCCTGGGCATCAAGGAGCGGGTGTCGACCTTCACGACCCGCTTTCCCGGCGGCCTCTCCTCACCGCGCAGCCAGAACATCATCCAGGCTGCCAAGGACGTCGACGGCACGGTGGTGAATCCGGGTGAGACGTTCTCGCTCAACGGGCACACCGGCGAGCGCGGCTACGCCCAGGGCTACAAGGACGCCCCGGTGATCCTCAACGGCAAGTTGGTCCCCGGGGTGGGCGGCGGCGTCTCCCAGTTCACCACCACCCTGTTCAACGCCACCTACTACGCGGGCCTGGAAGACGTCGAGCACAAGCCGCACTCGTTCTACTTCAGCCGCTACCCCGCGGTGATCGAGTCGACCATCTTCTGGCCAGACCTTGACTTCAAGTTCCGCAACAACACCCCGCACGGGGTGCTCATCGACACCTCGTGGACGTCCAGCACGATCACCGTGTCGATCTGGAGCACCAAGATCTACGACAGTGTCAAGACCGAGTACGGTCCCCGCCGGAACATCACCAAGCCGAAGACGGTGTACCTGGAGCCGGGCCCGACGTGCATCGCCGCCGCGGGCAGTGACGGGTTCGCCCAGGATGCCTTCCGGGTCATCAAGAAGGACGGCAAGGTGATCAAGCGGGAGAAGTTCAGCTGGACCTATGACGCCGAACCCCGCTTCATCTGCGGACCCGAACCGTCCTGACCACAAGCACAGGGAAGCCCCGCCGGCTGGATCGTCGGCGGGGCTTCCCTGTGTCGTACGTCCTCAGGGCCGCGCCTCGGCCAGTCCCTGCCGTACACCTGCCGCGTCGCGGTCGGTGCCGTAGACGGGGGTGTCGGGCTGCTGCCGCCAGCTCTCGTCGAGGGTGCCGGCGTCGACGGGATCGAATCCGAGCGCGTCGACCAGCTGCATCACCAGCTGCTTGGCTTCGGCGTCGTCCCCCGCGACCGGCAGCGCGATCCGGTCGGGGGAGCCGGCCGGGCGTCCGTTGTCCATCAGGTGTTGCGCCTGGATGTTGTTGAATGCCTTCACCAGCCGGGCGCCCTTGAGATGCTCTGCGGTCCACCGACTGGAGCTGAGACTGCGGTCCAGCAGCTCGGCGATGTCTCCGTCGCGCTGGGGGTAGTAGTTGTTGGCGTCTACGACCACCTTGCCGTCGAACAGCTCCGGCGGCAGCGCGGGCACCACGAGCAGGGGGATCGCCACGACCACCACGTCCGCGTCCTGCACCGCGTCTTCCAGGGTGCCGGCGGTGGCACCGGTCTCCTGGGCCAGGTCGGTCAGGCTCTGCGGCCCTCGCGAGTTCGTGACTGTCACGTCGTGGTTCAGGGTGCGTAGCCGCCGGGTGAGCGTGCCACCGATGTGCCCCGAGCCGATGATTCCGATCTTCATGGCCACTCCTGCCTCCGCCGGTCCCGACGGTCAGTTCCGGTCGTACGGGGAGCAGGTACCCCGGGCCGGTCCGCCCCGATCGCGGACGAGGCGTACGCCACGTCACCTTTTCGTCAGTACGGCGGGCCCCGCCGCCAAGGCATCGTCCCGCACTGACGCTACCGAGGTGGCACGGGGACGTCGGGCGATTAACCGAACATGAGCCGGCCACATTGCTCTGGCGTCGGCTGGGGCCCGGTGTTGTGTGGGAATGCATTCAGGGCCACTCCCCGGATCGGGGGTGGCCCTGAATGAATGATTGTCCGGCGGTGTCCTACTCTCCCACACCCTCCCGAGTGCAGTACCATCGGCGCTGGAGGGCTTAGCTTCCGGGTTCGGAATGTGACCGGGCGTTTCCCCTCCGCCATGACCGCCGTAACTCTA
>NZ_SMKN01000052.1 GCF_004348675.1 Micromonospora sp. KC606
CACCTCACCGCCGACACCCCCCAAGAGATGCACCCACCCCCCGGCTGCGCCGCATGAACCCCAGAAGCCGCGTTCTGCCCGTAGAGATGGATCAAGGAGAAGCCAAGATGGACAAGCGAGCTGCCAAGCGCGAGGCACACCGCATCGCCTCCCTGATGATCAATCAGTACCTGGAGCGCCCTGGGGACGACGATCCGGAGGCCTGGCCCCGCATTGAGGCCGCTCTCCGCGAGCTGGAGAAGTTCCACGAGCGCAGAGCGTCGGTCCAGCCGTGACCGCTCTCGCCGCCGTGCCGCAGCCGGGCGACCCGCACGCCCGGCCCGTCATGCCCCTACGAATGGATTAAGGAGAGCCGTGTTCATCGACAAGGTGATGCAGGCCGTCGAGGACTGCTGCGCGACTGACGCACCAGAGCCAACGTTCGATCCCACCGCGACACCCGGGGCGCATGAGTGGTTCGCGCGAGTCCTCCGCGATCAGGAAACGCCGCCTCGACCTCTGGCGTGGCCCGACCGCCCTGACGTGTACTGGTGCGCCGGCCTGGCGGGTGGCTGCGACGCGTACCACCGCGTCGACTTTCCGTTTCATGACGTCACCGCGGACGAAATGCCGCTGCGTGTCTGCGCTCCCACCGTGTCAGCGCGGACGAAGCCGTGACCACCCTCGTCCCGCTGCCCGCCGAGGGCGACCCGCACGCCCGGCTGCTGGCCGCCTACCTCGACGGCTGCCGCAGCCCCAACACCGCCGCCACCTACCGCCGCGACATCACCACCTGGGGAGCCTCGTGACCTCGCCGCACCACCTCGCCGCCACCGCCGCCGGATGGTCCCTCCACATGGCACGCACCCGCCTTCAGCTGCTCGCCGAAGAGGAAGCCGCCCAGATCACCGCCGAGCAGCTCGAAGCCCCCGAAGCCCTCCGCTCCCCGGCGTGGGGCCGCCGGCACGCCCTCGGCGGCCACGGCGACCCCACACCGTCCATGGTCGCCACCGCCGACCGGCCACCCCGCCTCAACCGGTGGGCCCTCCTGCTCGCCCGCGCCGACCGCCGCATCACCGGAGTCGCCGCCATGCTCCGCCTCGACGGCCCCGACCCGCTCCGGCTCATCCTCGACGCCACCCCACGCGCCCTGCCCGGAACCGCCGCCCTCGTCGCCCGCCACCTGGCCGACGAGGACACCTGGATTCGCAACGCCATCGGCACCGGCCCCGCCCGCGCGCCGCTGCCCGGGATCGCCTGCCCGCACTGCGGCGAGCGTCAGCTGTACGTCCAGACCGCCGGGCCGGTCGACGCCTGGACCGTCGTGTGTGCGACCGGCCGGCTGTGCATCGGCCAGGGCTGCCCATGCGGGATGCCTGGGGCGGTGGAGGGTGTAGCCCACGTCTGGCCCCGCTCCGTCGTGATCAGCGCGATCGCGGATGCCCGCACCGATTGCCGGCACCAGCCACGATGGGAAAGGTGACCGGTCCTTCCCCCGCCGCCGCCCGGCAGAAGTTTGCACGCGACGTCGCGGTCAACGTCCTGGCCAACCTCATCGCAGCGGCGGTCATCTACCTGCTCGCCGTCACCGGCCGCTATATCGCCGCGAATCCGATAGCGGTGGTGTCGGCTGTGATCCTTCTGCTGTGCGGTGGCTCCGGGCTTTGGATGGCCCACACGGGTCATGTCGACGGCGTAGCCACTAGGCGGAGCATCCGTGCCAAGCGGCGCCGGGCCCGAGAGCGGATCCGACAGTCCCGCCGTCTCGATCGAGCGTCAAAGTAGACACGCTCAGGTCGTATGGCTTGCGGAGCCGCGTACCCCGCCGCCCGAGGTCGCTCGCCGACCTATCCTCAGCCCATGCAGCCCGACCCCGAGATCGCCGAGCACTACCGTCAGCAGTTCGACCGCCGTTTGCCCGACCCCAGCGAGATTGCCAGGCACCTCATCGGAATTATCCGCGACGCAGCCGCCTCCCACGACGGGCAATGCCCCGGCTGCGAGACGTGCTACCACCTCCGGCATGGCGTGTCGCTCATCGCGGCGATACAGGCCGCATACCTGCCGACAGGTCAGCTTGTGGGAATGCAGTTGGAAGAGCCGCGCGACCCCTCGCAAGATCAATAATTCCCAGGAATTGCGCATCATAATCACGGTTATGCGCGGCAGGGGCGTGCGACCTAGGAAGGTACGATGAGGTCATGGACGAGCAGAAGATGAGCCAGGTACTGGGACTCGGCGCCCGACTCGCTCTGCTGGCCATCGATGGCGACCGCGAAGGCTTCTTCGCCCTGCTCGGTGAAGGAGACGAGGCCCGCCGCGGAGCCGGCTCACTCGTCTCGCTCCTGAGGGTGCTCATCGAGGACCAGGCAGCGCTACGCGCCGCCCTCGCCGAGTTGGCTATCAGCTTCGACCTGTCCGACATCGAGCGCCAACTCGGCGAGCCGTGATCTACGCGGCCGGCCGCCACTGGGGCACCGACCGCGAACTCGCCGCAGCCCTCGGCCCCGACGTCACCCCCGCCATGATCCGCCGCTGGCGCGACCGCGACGGCCTCACCACCATCGAGGGCCGCTCGCCACTGGACGAAGCCGCCACCATCGAGGCCGCGAAGCGACGCTCGACACGCGGACGACCTCGCCGACTTGACCCGGCGGCCGTTCCGGCCTGATCATTTGTTCACGCACCGCTACAGGCGGAGTGTGCCCGCGGCCCGGTAGAGCATCTGCTCCCGGGCTGTTGTGCGTCCAGCGTGACGGCGACGGGAGGGCGTGTACCCCTGCGCCGTCGTCGCGCTGGACGTGGCGTCCCGGGGGCGGGACGCGCGGGCTCGGGGCGCGGGCAGGCTGCTGTGGTGGCCGGCCTGCCCGCACACCCTCACTGCGAGACGACAGCGCTCAGCCACTTGCCTGGCGCGTAGATCGCGATGGTCTTCGTCGACGAGCCGCTCTTCTTGACCTGGAGGTGCCCGTCCGACACGTCGATGGTGGTGGCGCTCTCGTGCCTGACCTCGTTGGTCATCGTGTTGGCGGGGACTCTGACCGTGACGCCCTTGAAGGCATTCTCACTCATGCTGGCGACGTTAGCTGCCACCATCACGGAGAGGGTGTCGACGACACCCCGTCGTTGAAACCCTCCATAAACGACCCGGCCATCCCGGTCGCCATGCACCCCGCGCAACACAGCACGATCAGCAGGACCGGAGCCACGATCCACGCCACGATCACCCAGATCCCCACCGTCGCCGCCTTGTTGGACGGTGGCTGCACGTACACCACCGGCGGCTGCTGGGGCGGGTACTGCTGAGGCGGGTACTGCGGCTGAGGCTGGTACGGGTCCTGTGGATGCATCCGGACATCGTCCCCGCCACCCACCAGCCCGGGAAGACCCGAACGGTCCTCCCACCTGTCCAATCCCTGACCGGACAAGGCGCCGGGACGGAGTAGCCATGACCGATCGCCCCGCGCCCCGGCCCGTCACCCAGGTCGACTACGACCAGGTCCGCGAGCTGCACGCGCAGGACCTGTCCCGCAACGAGATCGCCCGCCGGATCAACCGCTCTGGCCGCACCGTCTCCCGCATCGCCGACGAGCTGGGTCTCGACTTCGAGCGCACCCGCACCCGCGCCGCCACCGAGGCGAAGGTCGTCGACGCCCGGGCCAAGCGCGCCGCCCTGGCCAACGACCTCCTCGACGACGCCGCCCGACTCCGCCAGCAGCTCTGGGAGCCCGCGCACTACGTTGACCACGGAGGCAAGGAGTACGACCGCGTCGACTGGACCATGAACGAGCCGACCTTCGCGGACAAGCTGAAGATCATGCAGGCCGTCGGGATCGCCGCCGACAAGTCGGTCCGCCTCGACGAGTACGACGCCGACCCCGGCATCGACGCTGCGAAGAGCATGCTCGGCGCCCTTGCCGCAGGCCTCGGCGCAGCGTACGACCAGCTCAACCGCACCGAGACCCCCGATGCCGGTTGACCTCGACGCAGTCGGCCGGACCCTATCCCCGGTCCACCTGCGATCCGTGGTGGAGTCCACCGCCCGGCTCAACATCTGGCAGGGCTCGGTCCGGTCCGGCAAGACCGTGTCCAGCCTGCTCCGGTTCCTCCTGGCCGTCGCCGCCGCGCCCAGCTCCGGCCGCGTGCTGCTGTTCGGCAAGACCCGCGAGTCCGTCAACCGCAACGTCTTCGCGGTGCTCACCGACCCGGCCATCTTCGGCCCCCTCGCCAGGCTGGTGAAGTACAACCCGGGAGCACCGACCGGCACGATCCTCGGCCGCGAGGTCGACGTCCTAGGCGCGAACGACGCCAAGGCCGAGCCGAAGGTCCGCGGCATGACCCTGTGCCTGGCGTACGGCGACGAGCTGACCACCGTCCCGGAGCCGTTCTTCACGCAGGTCCTCGCCCGCCTCTCCGTGGCCGGCGCGAAGCTGTTCGGAACCACCAACCCGGACGCCCCCAACCACTGGCTGCGGAAGAAGTACCTGCTCCGCCAGGGTGAGCTGAACCTCCGGACGTGGCACAGCACCCTCGACGATAACCCGCACCTCGACCCGCAATACGTGGCCGACCTGAAGGTCGAGTACGTCGGACTCTGGTACAAGCGGTTCATCGAGGGCCGATGGGTCCAGGCCGAGGGCGCCGTCTTCGACATGTTCGACGAGGACCGCCACGTCGTACCGGTCCTGCCGGCCATCCACAGGTGGGTCAGCCTGGGCATCGACTACGGCACCCGCAACGCCACCGCCGCCCTCATCCTCGGCGCCGGCCAGGACGGACGCCTGTACCTCACCCACGAGTGGCGGCACGACCCGGCGACCGCCCGACGGCAGCTCACCGACTCCAGCCTGTCGCGCGAGCTGCGTGCCTGGCTGGCCGGCCTCGAGGTCCCCGGCGCGGCCGGGCTCAAGGGCGTAGCCCCGGAGTGGACTGTGGTCGACCCGTCGGCCGCGTCGCTGCGGCTCCAGCTGCACGAGGACGGCATGACGCCGGCACTCGCCGACAACTCCGTGCTTGACGGGATTCGGCTCATGTCGTCGCTGCTCGGCAACGACCAGCTGCGGATCCACCGGTCGTGCCAGGGCCTGATCAACGAGATCCCGGGCTACTCCTGGGACGACAAGGCCGCAGAGCGGGGCGAGGACGCGCCGATCAAGGCCGATGACCACTCGATCGACGCCGCCCGGTACGCGATCAAGACCGCTGAGGTGCTGTGGCGTCCGCTGCTGCGGTCCGCCCATGCACTCGCAGCCTGACGAACGGAGATCCCTGTGCAGCCCACCATCGGCCGCATCGTCCACTACACCCTCACCGAGCAGGACGCCGAGCAGATCAACCGGCGGCGCCAGGACTTCGCCAACCGGCCGACCGGGCCCGGCAACGAGGGCTTCCAGGCCCACGTCGGCAACCGCGCCGAGGCCGGGCAGACATTCCCGGCCGAGGTGGTTCGCACGTTCGGCGGCAGCGCCGTCAACCTCCAGGTGAACCTGGACGGCACCGACACCTACTGGGCCACCTCCCGCAGCGAGGGCGAGCCCGGCCAGCACGGCCACTGGATCTGGCCCCCGCGCGTCTGATGTCCGTTACACACATCGCCGCCCCGCAGATCACCATCAGCGACCGGTACATGCGGCAGCGGTGCGGATGGTGCGGCGACATCCTCGTCGAGTACGACCTCGCCCGCATCGCCGTACCTGCGGGCCAGGACCCGACGCCTGCGACGTGGCCGACCGGCGCCCTGGTGACCGTGGACGGCTACGCCTCCTGGGCTAGCGAGGGCGAGCAGCTGCCCGATGACGCGTGTGCGGTCAACCCGCTGACCCTGGCCAGTCTGGCCTGACGAACGGAGGGCCCGGTGCCGATCCCGACCGGCGGCGCCTGGCCGCCACCCGCCTACGGCCTCGCCTACGCCGCCTACCGCGACTGGGACGCCTGGTACACCGGCGACCCCGACCGGCTCCGCACCGTCTACCTCAACCGCACTGTCGCCGGTCAGAGCCTCCCTCCGTCCCAGCGTGTCCGGGCCGGACAGTACGCAGGCGGCATAGTCGGCTACCTGTCCCGCTGGCTGTGGGGCAACCCTCCCACCCCGGGACAACGGGACGGCCGTCTCCACGTGCCGCTGCCCGCCGACCTGGCCGCCACTGCGGCGAACCTGCTGTTCGCCGAACCACCGACCCTGACCTCCGAGAACGTGACGGTCCAGGCCAGGCTGGAGCTGCTCCAGGAGGACGGCCTCAACACCACCCTGCTCCACGCCGCCGAAGCCGACAGCGCCTTCGGTGACGTCTACCTCCGGCCCGTGATCGACCGCGACGTCTACCCCGATCGCGCCTTTCTCGGCACCGTGCACGCCGACGGAGCACTGCCGGTGATTCGGTGGGGGCGGCTGGTCGAGGTGACCTTCTGGTCGGAGCTGGAGAACGACGGCCAGCGGGTGATTCGGCTGTTGGAGCACCACGACGTGGTCACCGGCGCTGACGGCAGCCGGGCCGGCCGCATCGAGTACAGGGTGTACGAGGGCACACCCACCCAGCTCGGTCGGGCCATCAGCCTCGCCGACCACGCCGGCAGCACCCACCTCGCCGACCTGGTCGACGAGACCGGCGCCCAGGCGACCGGTCTCGACCGCCTCGACGTCGTCCGGATCGCCAACTGCGGCCCGCAGCGCCGCTGGCGTACCGAACCGGGCCTGAAGTACCTGGGCCGCAGCGACTTCGACGGCAACGAGCAGATCTTCGACCGGATCGATGAGACATGGACGTCCTGGATGCGAGACATCCGGCTCGCCCGCGCCCGCATCATGATCCCCGACTACATGCTCCAGTCGAACGGGCCGGGGCAGGGCGCGACGTGGGACGCGGATCGGGAGGTGTACGCCGCGATCAACGCGCTCCCAGTCACCGGCAACGCCACCGGCCAGGGCATTACCCTCAGCCAGTTCGCGATCCGGCACGCCGAGCACAAGGCCACCGCCGACGCGCTCACCGAAGTAGCGATGCGGCACGCCGGCCTGTCCGCCCAGACCCTCGGCGAGGAAGGCGACGTGGCGGTCACTGCCACGGAGGTCCAGGCCAGGGAGCGGCAGTCCTTCACAACCCGGGGCAACCGGATCCAGGGCTCCTGGCGGGCCGGCGTCGCCGACGCCGTCGAGCTGCTCCTCGCCGTTGAACGCGCCCAGCTCAACGGCAAGGCAGAGCCTCAGCGGCCGAACGTCGAGTTCGGCGACAGCGTTTCCGAGGCACCGGAGACGGTGGCCCGCACGGTGCAGCTCCTCGACGCCGCCAACGCCATCTCCATCGAGACCAAGGTGCGGATGGTGCATCCCGACTGGGACGACGAGCAAGTCCGGGACGAGGTGAACCGCATCCGGGAGGACGAGCCGACCCCAGTGGACGTCGGCAGTTCCCTCGGCGCACTGGCCGGCAACCAGCCCAACGGCGGCAATGAGGGCGAGGGTCAGCCCGGCGAGGAGTGATCCCCGATGCCCGTGCCACCCGAGCAGATCGAGGACATCGCCCGCGACGCCGCCGACCTGTACCGGGAGGCCGAGACGTCGATCCTGGCCACGGTCACCCGCTACCTGGCGGACGGACTCGACGCCCCCGACTGGGCGGTCCGCCGGCTCGGTGCCATGTCCGCGTTGCGGCGCGCGGTCGAGCGCACCCTGGCCCTGGTCGGCGCGGCCGGCGCGGACCGGATCCGGCAGGCGGTCGCCGACGCCTACCGGTCCGGCCGGGCCGCCGCGACCGTCGAGGTGCCCCGGCGGTACTGGCCACGGGATCTGGACCTGGCTGCCGCCGCAGCGGCCCGGGCGCAGGTACCACGCGCCGCGGTCATCGAGAACCTGGCCGCGGCGCTCGTCAACGACATCGGCCAGAAGCACTCCAACGTGCTGAGACACGTCGAGGACGTCTACCGCACGGTGATCCAACGGGCGACCGCCGTCAGCGTCGCCGCCGGCCAGACGCGCCGGCAGGCCGCGCAGCACGCCTACCAGCGGTTCGTCGACCAGGGCGTCACGTCGTTCACCGACGTCCGGGGCCGCCGGTGGCGCCTGAGCAGCTACGTCGAGATGGGCGCGCGTACCGTCACCCAACGCGCCGCGGTGCAGGGCCAGACGGACCGGCTCCAGGACCTCGGCGTCGACCTGGTCCTCGTGTCCAACAGCCCACGCGAATGCCCGTTGTGCCGGCCGTGGGAGGGCAAGGTCCTCACCATCGCCGGGGGGCGTCGTGGCCGCGTCCAGGTGCCCTCGGCCGTGTCGAACGGCACGGTGACGGTGGACATCGCCGGGTCGCTCACGGAGGCCCGGGCCGCTGGCCTCCAGCATCCCAACTGCACGCACTCGGTCCGCGCGTACCTGCCTGGTGCGACCCGGACCCCGACCGGCAACCTGGCGAACCCTGACGGCTACGAGGCCAAGGAGCGGCAGCGGGCGATCGAGCGGCAGATCCGGAAGTGGAAGGAACGCGAGCAGGCGGCTCTCGAGCCCGCGGCTGAGGGGGCCGCCCGGGCGAAGGTTCGGGCCTGGCAGAAGGCCATGCGTGAGCATCTGGCCGCCCACCCGGAGCTGAAGCGCCTGCCTTACCGGGAGCAGATCGGCGCGGGGAACCTGCCACCTGGGCCCAGGCCGGCAGCTTCGCCGCCGCCGGCACCCGCCCCCTCGCCGACGCCGCCTCCGCCGCTGCCTCGCCGGACCAGGGCAACCCAGCCGCCGGCCCGCGTCGACGACCTGCTCGGCCTCCTGGCCGTCGACCTGCGCCAGTCAGCGAACCGGGCCATGGTCCGCGACGTGATGGCCGACGTGATCGGCGGCGACTACGCCGGCCTCACCGTCGAAGTCCAAGGCGTCGAGCTGTATGACGAGTACGGCGTGGACGGCGACTTGCCCGGCATCCTGGTTCGCGGCGACATCTACCCAGACGACGACCTGAACGCCGAGCCTGTCGGCACAGTGATGCGCGGCTTCTACCGCGACGAGGCCGGCGAGCTGGTTGCCGTGCACGCCTACCTGCAACTCGACCCGAGCACCCGCGGCAAGGGCTTCGCCACGGAGTTCAACGGCCGCCTCGAAACCTGGTACCGGTCGCAGGGGATCAGCCGCATCGAGGTCCACGCCAACATCGACGTCGGCGGCTACACGTGGGCCAGCCACGGCTACGACTTCGCCGACGAGGAATCCGCCGAATCGGTCCTCGACCGGCTTCGCTTCATCATCGACATGGTCGAAGACGAGGTGACAGACCTGCGGGAAGAAGCCGAGCAGGCCGACGACGACGAGGCCGCCCGGCTGGGTGCGCGGGCCGACGCGCTAGACGCCCAGCTTGTGGAGGCCGCGGCTATCCTCGACAGAGCGGACACGGCGCCGTTCGGCTCGGATGCGTACCCGAGCGCGTACGAGATCAGCCAGTGCGGCCGGTCTGCCGCCACCGGGAACGAGTGGATCGGCAAGAGAGCAATGCTGGGTAGCGACTGGCAGGGGGTGAAGTGGCTGTGACGTCGTCGCAGATGCCACGTCCCCGCCGCCGGCCCGTGCGCCCCTCCGAGGCTCGGGTCCGGCGGCTCCAGGAGCTCGGCGAGTTGCACCGCGAATGGGTGGCGGAGACCGCCGACGCGGCCGGATTCCGGCCGGAGGAACACCCCACCCCGGGCAGCGACTACAACCTGCACCACGTGGACCTCGACGCCCCGGGTCCCGCGCAGGACGAGTTCCACCGTCGCGCCCGACAGGTCATGGTTCTCCGGTAGGGGCCACCCTCTTTCGTCCGTCGCCCGTACTGCGGGCGCGGTAGCAGCTGCCTGCGGCAAGGCCCGGCAGCACCAATCCACCGACACCCTCAAGGAGGGCTTGTCATGCAGCACACCCGACGCCGTACCCTCAGCGCCCTCGCCGGCCAGGTCATCGGCTACCGGAAGGACGGACGGCCGATCCGGCTGGCCGCCGGCGGTAGCGGAGATGCAGACGGCGATGGTGCTGGCTCCGACGGCGGAGACAGCGCCGGTGGCACAGACGCTGGAGGTGACGGCCAAGGCGGCAAGGGCGGCCAGGGCGACGGCACCAGCAGCAAGGACGGCCCGACCATCGACGGCGAATTCGACGCCGAGCGAGCACGGCGTGCCATCGCCGCCGCCCGCGAAGCCGAGAAGAAGGCCAAGGGCGACGCCAAGGCGGAACGGGAGCGCGTCGCTGCGATCCTCAAGGCCGCCGGTCTCACCCCGGACGGGCAGGCCGACCCGGCCGAGCAGCTCAAGGCGGTCGCCGCCGAGCGGGACGCCGCCGCTGCGCAGGCCCGCGACACGGCCGTCGAGCTGGCGGTCTACAAGCGCGCCGGCAAGGCCGGCGGCGACCCGGATGCCCTCCTCGACAGCACCCGATTCCGGGCCGCCGTCAAGGACCTCGACCCGACCGCGGTCGACTTCGACGACAAGGTCACCGACGCGATCAAGGCCGCGATCAAGGCCAACCCGAAGCTCGCCGCCGCCGTCACGGGAGGCCAAGGGCCGGCCCGCCAGGGGACGGACCACACCGGCGGCAACAACGGCGGACGCCAGCGGCCCGCCGGCCTCGGCGCGGCCATCGCCGCCCGCATGGCCGGCCAGTAAGCACCATCCACACCAACCAGGACAGGAGTAGCCGACCGTGGCTATCACCCTCGCCCAGGCCCAGGTGAACACGCAGGACGACGTCGCCTTCGCGGTGATCGACAACCTGCGCCGGTACTCCTGGCTCCTGGACCGCATCGTCTTCGACGATGTCGTCAACCCGACCGGTGGCGGAACCCTCACCTACGGGTACACCCGCCTGACCACCCCGCGTACGGCCGCGTTCCGGCAGCTCAACACCGAGTACACGCCGTCGAAGGCTATCCGCAACCGCTACACCGTCGACCTGAAGCCGCACGGTGGGGCGTTCGAGATCGACCGGGTCCTCGCGAACCTGGGCCAGCCGGCCACCAACGAGGTCACCTTCCAGATGCAGCAGCTGCTCACCGCCACTCAGCAGAAGTGGCAGGAGGAGCTCATCAACGGTGACACCGCGGTCGACTCGGCGGGCTTCGACGGCCTCGACAAGAGCCTCACGGGGACGGCCACCGAGTACGACCCGCTGGACAACGGGGTCACCGACGGCTACCTCGACTGGACCGCCGGCACGATCATCTCCCAGCCCCTCGCGATGGCCGCGCTGGACCGGCTCGACGAGATGCTCGCCCAGATCATCCCGTCGAAGACCGGCGGCGGGGACCTCGGCACCCCGGGCGCGCTGCCGCCCGGCGAGAAGGCCATCCTCGGCAACACCAAGAGCATCACCCGGATCCGGGCGCTCGCCCGCTGGGCTGGCCTCTACACCGCTGACAAGGACGACCTCGGCCGTCGGGTCGAGCGGTACGGCGACTGGGTCCTCGTCGACCTAGGCGACGGGCAGCTCGGCTCCAGCCCGATCATCCCGATCTACTCGGCCGACGCCGACGAGGGCGGCGGAGGCTCCACGATCACGGGCCTGACCGACCTGTACGCGGTCACGTTCGGCATGGACGCCCTCCACGCCGCGTCCGTGGCGGGGAAGCCGCTGGTTGAGACGTGGATGCCGGACTTCACCCGAGCGGGCGCGGTCAAGACCGGCGAGATCGAGATGGGGCCGACCGCGATGGTGCTGAAGAGCACCAAGAGCTGCGGTGTGCTCCGGAAGGTCAAGGTGCAGTGATGGCGAAGTTCCTGGTCACCGCCCCGGAGGCGGTCACGACGAAGGTTGCCGGTATCACCCTGGTCGACGGCAAGGCGACGGTCGACGACAGCAGCCAGGAGAACCGGCGGACGCTGGCGTACTTCCGGCGCAAGGGCTACCAGGTCGAGCCCGTCGAAGAGGCGCAGGCCGAGCCAGCCGTCACCGCGGAGCCGGAGCCGGTCGATCCGCCGGCCCGGTCCGCGTCCAAGGCCGACTGGGTGACCTGGGCCGTCGAGCACGGCGGCATGACCGCCGAGGAGGCGGACAAGGCCACCCGCGACCAGCTGGCCGAGAAGTACCTCGGCCCGAAGGAGGACTGAGCGATGACGCAGCTCGGCGGCTACACCCGCAACGTCCGCGACGCGCTCGCGCACCTCAACGCGGCGGACCCGGCCAGCCCGGACACCTTCTACCGCAGCAACCTGCCCCGCATCGGGCTGATCGACTCGGCCGGCGACTCCGGCCACCCGGCCCTCGCCACCGGCGTGATGACCTCCGTCCCCGTGTACCTCCGGGCCGGCGACGTCATCACCAGCATCAGCGCCCGCTCAGGCGCGACTGCGGCGGGGACGCCCACCAACTACTGGTTCGCGCTCTACAGCAGCGCAGCCACGCCGGCGCTGCTGGCGCAGACCGCCGACCAGACCAGCACGGCGTGGGCGGCCAACACGGTCAAGACCGTCGCCCTGGCGACCCCGGTCACCATCACGGAGACGGGCATCTACTGGGTGGGGATCACGGTGGTCGCCACCGCGGTGCCCTCGCTGATCGGCTCGATCGCGATGACCCCGGTGGTGACGGGTGAGCGGAACCTGTCCCAGTCGTCCGGCTCCAGCCTGACGGCGACGGCTCCGGCGACGATCGCGACCGTCACCGCGAAGCCGTTCGTCCCGCGCGTCGTCCTGACCTGACGCCAGCACCTACGAGAGGGGGCAGCAGCGTGGCGTACGCGACCGAAGCAGAGCTGACCGCGTACCCGGTGACTGTGCCGGCCGGCGCGTCCGCCGCGCTGCTGCTCACCCGCGCGTCCAGGGACGTCGACCGGGCGCTGCTGTGCGCCACCTACGACGCCGCCGACGCCGACGTGATCGCCGCCCTGCGCGACGCCACGATCGAGCAGGTCGCCGGGATGATCGCCGCCGGGGACCTGACCGGCACCGGTGCGACGCAGCCGACCAGCGGCTTCACCATCGGCAAGGTGTCCGTCCAGCGCGGTGGCGGGTCGGGTGGTTCGTCGCAGCAGGCGGAGAAGATCAACGGCCTGTGGCCGCAGGCCTGGCTGGTCCTCCAGACTGCTGGGCTAACCGGTCAGGGCCCGCAGGAGACCTGGTATGGACTGGTCTGACTTCATCGCCGAGTGCATCCCCGCCCCGGCCACGGTCAGCGTGGAGGCGTACCAGGGCAGCGGCGCGTACGGTCCCGTCTACGCGGCCTCGGTCGACGTGACGCCGTGCGTGGTCGAGCAGACCCGCCGCCTGGTGCGCGTGCAGACGCAGGACGCGGCCGGCGCCGAACAGGTGTCGTCAAC
The DNA here is from genome assembly GCF_004348675.1 of Micromonospora sp. KC606. GTDB lineage: Bacteria > Actinomycetota > Actinomycetes > Mycobacteriales > Micromonosporaceae > Micromonospora. The sequence continues at coordinate 13,233 of NZ_SMKN01000052.1, forward strand.
GACTGTGTACGCGCCGCCCGGCACGACGTGTCCGCCCGGCTCCCGGGTGACCTGGGCCGGCCGCACGTCCCTGGTGCTGGCCCGCTCGGACCTGGCCGCGCACGGCCTACCGCTGCCGGAGCACGTCGAACTGAACCTGGAGTGAGCCGTGGCCCTCGTCGAGTGGAACGGCGACACCATCGAAGCCCTACTCGACGCCGCGTCGTTCGAGGGTACGCAGCTCGCAGGCGAGTACCTGCTCGGTGAGTCCACCCAGATCGTGCCGCACGAGGAAGGCGACCTGGAGCGGTCCGGTCAGGTCACCTCGGACGAGTCGACAGGCATCGTCGCCGTCTCCTACGACCGACCGTATGCCGTCCGACAGCACGAGGACCTCACGCTGCGGCACGACGAGGGCCGCGAAGCGAAGTACCTGGAGAAGCCCATGAACGACGTCCAGGTCCAGGGCACCATGCTCGCGATCATCGCCAAGGCCGCCGGCGAACCCCTCCGGGGGGTGTGATGGCGACCGGTGACGGCTGGACATCCCGACTCCTCACCGGCTGCGCCCAGCACCTTGCCGCGGCCAGCATCGGCACCTGGCGCACCTCCGGCATCTACACGCCGGAGGAGACCGGCATCGTGATCCGGGCGGTGCCGCAGACCCCGAACCGGGTCATCACCCTCGCCGCGTACCCGCTCGGCACCGCCTTGCAGGGCATGGCCGACCACCAGACCGCCATCCAGATCCGCGTCCGGGGCGTCCCCGACGACCCGAGGGACTGCGACGACCTGGCCGACGCCATCTACGACGCGCTCGACAGCGCCGCAGGCCTGCGCTGGGGCGGCATCCCCGTCGTCCAGATCTGGCGGCAGTCGTACACATCGCTGGGTCAGGACGGCAACCGCCGCTGGGAACGCAGCGAGAACTACTACCTCGACACCATGCGGCCAACCGCGAACAACACCGACTGAAGGCGAGGCGTCATGGCCACGACCCCCACCACCCGCGTGACCTCCCTCGCGAGGTCCCACCGACTCGACGTCGACACCGCCGTCTACCCGGCGGTCAACTACGAGCAGCTCATGGGCATCGAAGACCTCAAGCTGATCGAGGAGGTCAGGGTCGAAGAGGACGAGGTCTACAACGACAACGGGGCGATGCGGGAGACGAACACGGGCTACAGCTGGCGGCTGGAGGGCAAGCTTGCCTACTCGACCAACCTGGCCGGCAGCGCGGTCGACACGATCCACGCGTTCCTGCGCACCCGCTTCAAGGCGCACCGGACGGGCAGGGTGGAGAACGCCGAGTTCGGCATCCGGATCTACAACCGGAACGGCCTCGACGACCTCCACAACTGCGAGGGCCGCGTCTACGTCAAGAGCTGGACGATGCCCGGCGGCAAGGGCCGCGACGCCATCGACATCGTGCTCCAGGGCCAGGGCCAGCTGGCGGACATCGTCAACCCGGTCGCGTCGCTGGTGCCGACCGTCACCGGCCTGGACCCGGCGACCGGGGCCGCTGCGGGCGGCAACCACGTCAACGTCTACGGCAGCCACTTCAAGCCCAACGGGGTGCCGTCGGTGACCGACGTTGATTTCGGCGCCGTCGCTGCCGACGACTTCACCGTCATCTCCGACTCGCACCTCGTGGCGACCGCCCCGGCCGGGTCCGCCGGCATCGTCCAGGTCACCGTCACCACCGCGGACGGCACCTCGGCCAACACCGCCGCGGACGACTACACCTACACCGCCTGATGGGTCGGTTCGGCGACCTCGACGACTACTTCGACCCGGGGCTCACGCTGACGGTCAAGGGCAAGGAGTACACGCTGCCCCTGCCGTCCGCGGAGCTGGGGCTGTGGTGCCGTCGTATCGCGCTGATGGCGGGTGAGGCCGGAGCGGCCAGCACGGACGAGGAGCTGGCCGACGCGTCCTCCAGGGCCCACACGGCGGCGGCCGAGCTGCCGCCGCTGCCCGGCGCCGAGAAGCTGTCCTTCGAGCAGCTCCTCCTCGGCCCTGTCTACGCCGAGATGATGTCCGACGGCGTGCCCGACCCGTACATCCAGTTCTGCGCGCAGACCGCCTACATCTGGATCATCGCGGGTGAGGAGCAGGCAGCCCGGTACTGGCATGCCGGTGGCCGCCCGGAAGCGAGGGGCCCGGGCAACCGGGCCGACCGCAGACGGATGCGTACGGGCGGGGGCGCCGGGACCCCTGCACAGGCCTCTACGAGTGGTACGAGATCCCCGACGACGTCCGGCGGGAACGGTCGGGCGAGACGGTCACGTGGGCGCAGATCCTGACCCACTGGCTGCTGGTCGAGGCTGACCTGCACGAACGGTACGGGGTGGACGTCGACGATCGGGCGCTGCTGCGTGCTCGGTCGTGGCGGTGGCTGGAGACCCGGATCGTCGGGCTCCTCGCGGCGGATACCCGCCTGAACCGGGCTCTCAGCCCGTCTGCTGACTCCACGCCGGGCTGACCCCCGGCCGACCGCGTCCGGGGGTGAGTTCGGTGGCGTTGATCCTTGGCGAGTTGGCCGCCATCCTCCGCACCGACAACACCCGCCTCAAGCGGGGCCTGGCCGAGGGTGAGCGAGACGTCCGGGCCAGCGGCCGGCAGATGGAGCGCGACACCAGCGCCACCGGCCGAGCGATGTCGACCGCCCTCGGTCAGGCCGGGCGGAAGGCCGGACAGGCGCTGGGTGAGGGCATCACCCGTGGCGCCGATGGCCGCCTCAGGGACGCCCACGGCCGGTTTGTTCAGGCCGGCCACGAGTTGGGCGGCGCTGCCGCTGCCGGGGCCCGGGGCGGCCTCGACTCGCTACGGCAGGCACTGGGCAACCTAGGCTCCGGGGTGACCAACGTGGTCACCAACGTGTGGAACCTGATTCCCGTCCTCGCCGCGCTCGGCGGCGCAGCGGCACTCGCGGTGCCATCGGTGTACCTGCTCGGCGGGGCCCTCGGCAGCCTGCCAGCCCTGGCCGCCGGCGGCGGCGCAGCAATCGCCACACTCGCCCTCGGCTTCATGGGCCTGTCCGACGCGTTCAAGTCGACCGCCGGATCGGGCGGGGCGGCGGTCGACAAGACGTGGCAGCTCCACCAGGCGCAGCGCGCCCTTGCCAACGCGCAGCGGGAAGTCGTAGCCGCGCAGGAGGCCGTCAACCGGGCCCGCGAGGACGAGGTCGAGCGGCTGTCCGACCTCAACCGGGAGCTGCGCGAGGCCCGCCTCAACGAGATGGAGGCCGCCGAGCGGGAGAAGGAGGCCCAGCGGGAGCTGGCCGACGCGCAGAACGCCGTCAACCTCGCGCAGGAGAAGCTGGACCGGGCGAAGGCGTCCGGGAATGTGCGCGCAATCCAGGAAGCCACCGAGGAGCTGCTGAGGGCCCAGCGGGAGCAGCCGGCGGTAATCCGTCGCGCCGAGCTGGCCTACGAGCGGGCGAAGCTGGCGACCGAGAGCGCGAAGGACTCGACCGAGGACCTGACCCGGGAACAGGAACGCGCCAAGCGGGTCGGGGTCGATGGGTCCGACCAGGTGAGCGCCGCGCTGGAGCGGCAGCGGCGCGCCCTGGAGGCGGTGGAGGACGCCCAGCACGCCCTGAATGAGGCGCGGAAGCCTGCCGCTGGTGGTGGCGGTGCCGGGGCCGAGATGATGAAGCTGGCGCCGGCGGCCCGCGAGGTCGTCGCCGTGATCAAGTCACTCAAGCCGGCTTTCGACGCGCTGCGGCTTGACGTGCAGCAGCGGCTGTTTCGGGGCGTCGGTGCTGAGATCCGCCTCCTGGCCGCGGCGTGGCTACCGACGCTGCACCAGCGGCTCGGTGGGATGGCCGACACCTTCAACGGCATCTTCCGCCTGTTCTCTCGCAGCGCCCGCCGGCCGGAGTTCATCGCCAACATCTCTGCTGGGATGGAGTCGGTGCAGCGGCTGGTCGACCGCGTCGGCAGGTCGCTCGCCGGCCCGTTCATGGACGCGTTCGGTCGGTTGTCCCGAGCTGCCGCCCCATTCCTCGACCGGCTCGGTGACGAGGTCGGCAGCCTGATCGACGACTTCTCCGAGTGGATCAGTGTCTCGGACAAGACGGGCGGCCTGGAACGGTTCTTCGATACGGCCGGCAAGTTCCTACGCGACGCCTTCGATATGGGCCGCGACGTCGGTTCGATCTTCGGCTCCATCATGAAGATCTTGTTCGGTCAGCCCGAGATCTCGACTACACCCTGGATTGGGCTCAGGGATTCGCTCGACAATATCGCGGAGTGGTTCAAGAACCCGGAAAACCAGGAGCGGGTTCGCGAGTGGATCGACCGGATCAAGGACTTCGGGGTCTGGCTGTTCACCGAAGGTATTCCGGCCGTCTCGCGGTGGGTCGAAAGAGTCGACGGGTGGATCACCAAGGCAGAGGAATGGGGCGGCCGGATCATCCGTTTTAAGGATTCCGTCGTCGGCGGCTTCAATGCCGTCGTCGCGTTCATGCGCGATATGCGTGGGCGGATATCGAACGTAACCGACGGATTGTGGAACGGTCTGTGGGTTTCGTTCCGGTCCACGGTCAACCGGATCATTGGCCGCTGGAACGGGCTTTCGTTCACGGTCGGCGGTGGATCGGTGCTGGGCGTTTCGGTGCCGTCAATGACCCTGCACACGCCGAACATCCCCTACCTGGCGCAGGGCGGCATCGTCCGCTCTACCCCCGGCGGCCGGCTGGCCGTCGTCGGTGAAGGCGGCCAGGACGAGGCGGTCATCCCGCTATCGAAGCTCGACAGCCTCGTCGGCCCCCGGGAGGTGCGCATCAGCGGCGAGCTGGTCGCGCGCGGCTCCGACCTGGTCGTGGTGCTCCGCGAGCGGATCGCTCTCGGCGGCGGCAGCGCCCAGAAAGTCATCGGCACCAGCATGTGAGGGAGGGCCCGGGTGTCGTACGCCACCGGTGACAGCCTCGCCGTCCGGGTAAGAATCGCGTTCGGTGCGTCCATTGCCGCGGACCCGGCGACCTGGACGTGGACCGACGTCACCGCTTGGTGGCATGTTCCGGACGATGTGACGATCGGGTGGGGCCGGTCCTCGGGCGCGGAGCATGCCGAGTTCAGCACGATGTCTCTCACCCTCAAGAACGATGGGCGCTTCACCGCCTACAACCCCCTGTCGCCGTACTGGCCGAACGTCCGCAAGTGGACGCCCATCGAGTTCGACATTGACCTCGGCGACGGGGCTGGCTGGCGTAATCGCTTCAGCGGCTTCATCCGCCGCTGGCCGCTCACCTGGCCCGGACGGTCCGGGCTCATGGCCCTGGCCCGCATCGACGCGGTCGGGATCCTCGGCCGCATCGGCCGGGGCCAGCCACCGGCCCGGTCACCCATGCAGCGCACCATCAGCGCCAGCAGCCCAGTGGCGTACTGGCCCGGCGAGGACGGGGTGCTATCCAGCCAGGCCGGCGCAGCCACCTCCGGCGTCGCCCCGCTGACCGTCGGCGGCGTCGTCGAGTTCCAGCCGGTTGACGACTACGTCGGCTTGAATGGGCTGACGACCCGGTACGGGACGACCGCCCTGGCGAACCTGGCCGGCGGCGGGTCGCTGTCGGCACAGCTCCCCGCTGCCGCGGTCGCTGCGACCGCCGGCGGCCCGTGGACCATGCATGTGGCGATGCAGGTCAACACCTTCGAGGCACTGCCCGCCGACGTGGTGGTGCTGGAATGGACCACCTCCGGCGGCACCTACACCCGCTGGCAAATCGTGGTCACCACCACCAACCGAACACAGGTGGTGGCCTACACGGCTGCGGGCGCCGCGACAACGCTGATCGATCATGGATCCGCGACGCCCACCTTCGACACCTACGCGGTCAGCGCCAGCGTGTCCGGCGGCACCGTCACGGTGAAGCTGTATCGGGATGCCGTCACCCCGTCGACGACCTTCGCGGGCAGCCTGGGTGGCATCACGTCGGTCGCTGTTAACCCGACCCGCACGACGATGACCGTCGACATGCCTGCCGGGCACCTGGCGGTGTGGGCGGCGGACTCGCCGCCAGTTGCCCGCTCCGGGTTCATCGACAGCTACGGCGGCTTCGTGAGGGAGTCCCGCCGATCGTGGCAGTTCGAAGCTGCCACCGATCGACTCGTCCGGTTGTGTGCCGAGGATGGCGTTCCGCTCGCGATGCCGGCCGTGCCTGCTATCGCGGTGCAGCGCATGGGCTGGCAGACCCCCGACAGGTCCCAGGCGCTGCACGAAGAGTGTGAGGCCGTCGACGGAGGCCTGCTCTACGAGTCCGGTTTCGGGCTCGGTTACCTGCCCCGTTCGGCCCGGTACAACCCGCCGGTCGTGCTCACCATCGACGCCGACGCCGGGCAGCTCGGCTCGCCGTTCGAACCGGTCGACGACGACCAGAGGCTGCGGAATCAGTGGACAGTGGAGCGGGCCGAAGGTAGCAGCGCGACCGTGGCTGATCCCGTGTCCATCGTTCTCCAGGGCCGCATCGAGGCCAGCGTGACGCTCAACCTGTCATCCGATGCACCGCTCGGCGACCACGCTGGCTGGCGGCTGCACCTGTCGACGGTCGACGAGCCGCGCTATCCGGCGGTCAGCATCAACCTGGCCGCGGCGCCGGAGCTGGCCACCGCCTGGTGCTCCTGCCGTCCCGGGTCCCGCATCCAGGTGGTCAACCCGCCGGAGCAAAACGTGCCCGGCACGGTCGACCAGATCGTGGTGGGGGCGACGGAGGTGTACCGCGGCCGGCGGTCGTGGCGCGCCACGATGAACGTTGAGCCGGCCGCGCCGTGGCTGGTCGCCACCGCAAGCGGCCCGCAGCGCGCCGCCGCGGCCGGATCGACGCTCGCCGCCGACATCACGGCCGGCGCGCTGTCGCTGTCGCTCACCACCACGGCGGACGGCCTGTGGACCACGAAGGCAAGTGCTTTCCCCCTCGACCTGCTCGTCGGCGGCGAGCGGGTCACCGTGTCGGCCATCACCGGCACGTCAAGTCCGCAGCCCGCCACCGTTACCGCCCGGGCGGTCAACGGCGTATCGCGATCCTGGCCGGCTGGCACACCGGTACAGGTGTGGTCGCCGGCCGTCGTTCCACTGTGATGCGAAAGGGTGCCCGATGACGACTGCTGCCGGCGACCTGCTCACCCCGTCAAGGCTCAACCCGGCGGCCTTCCAGCTCCAGCTGGGATCGCTCTACAACCTGACCAGCACGCCAACGGACCTCACCCTGACCAACGTGACGCCTGGCTACGCCAGCGGCGCGACCAGCTACACCGTTCCCGAGGGCGGGATGGTGGGCGTGGCCGTGTGGTCGGGTGACTTCCAATTGACCACCGCCGGCACGATCACCGCCTGCGTGTTGGAGCTGACCATCGGCGGATTAGCCGTCAGCACGGCACCGCAGGTGATCTGGGATCCCGAGAACATCGCCGCTGGGGCAAGGGTGACCTTGGCCAACTCTTGGCCGCTATCTCTCGCCGCCGGGTCGCACTCCTTCGGCCTGCGCGCGTCCATGACCTCGACGTCCGGCGCGGTCCGGCTCAACCAGCGACACACTGCGTTGTCGATCTTGCTGCACCCGTAGCCCTCTGGGAGGACTCATCATGCCGATCTCCGAGCAGACCACCCCCGTAGTCGACCGACTGACCGTCTCCTGCTACCAACAGGGCACGGACGCGGTGGCGTCGTTCGACGTGCCGGTGCCGATCCCGGTTGGCTTTTCCATCAGCGAGCAGGAGATCAGGGACTTCTATCAGCGTTTCGTCAGTGCGCTGGAGAACAGTCCTGACTTCCACACCGTCCAGGCGACGCTGGTGACGCGGCAGCAGGCGACTGTGACTCCGGACCAGGCATGAGACTGCTCTGGCTGCCCGAGGTGCTCCGCGCCGCCGGCCTCACCGTTCACGAAGTCTCCGGGTGGCGCACCCGCGGCAAGGACACTTTCGGGCCGGTCGTCGGCCTCACCTGCCACGAAACCCGGGGAAGCCGCACCTCCACCGACGCCGGAGAGATCCGGGTGCTGCTCAACGGGTCCACGTCGGCGCCGCCGCCGATCGCGCAGCTCTACCTATCCCGGTCCGGCGCATGGCACGTCGTGGCATCCGGCACCTGCTACCACAACCTCGTCGGCTGGGCCGGCCCAAACGTCGGGTACGGCAACGATGCGCTGATCGGGGTGGAGGCGCAGCACGCCGCCGGCGAACCGTGGACCGACACCCAGTACCGCTCGTACGTGCGCGGTGTCGCCGCGATCACCCGGCGCGCCGGATTCAGTGTGTCCCGGGTGGCCGGGCACTTCGAGCACCAGCCCGGAGCGAAGACCGACCCGGGATTCGACATGGCCAAGTTCCGGCGTGACATTGCCGCCGTGCTGGCCGGGAAGGACGACGACATGTCGGAGAAGACCCAAACGCAGATCAACGAACTGCACGCCATCGTCACCGCCTGGCGGTCGGGGATGCCGAAAACCCCGGACGGCCGAGGCGTCGAGCCGGTCGGCTGGCGGATCCGCGACGAGCAGTGGCAGGCCAAGGTCGTCGCGCTGCTCACCATGCTGTCCGGGCAGATCGGCGGCCTCGACACCGCTCAGGTCCTCGCCCGCATCGAGGAGCTCGCGGCGGCAGAGTCGGCGCGGGACGCGGAGCTGATCGATCTGGTGCGCCGTGGACAGAGCGGGGAACTGGCCGCCGAGCAGGTCGTAGACGAGCTGGCCAAGCGCCTCGCGGCCTGACTCGCGCCGAACGGGGGTAATACACCCGTGGACCATGTCCTACAGCTCGGTGCCCTGGCCGGGGCGCTGACCGCCATCGTGACTGCCGTCTACCTCGGGGGGCGCTGGATGCTCCGCACGCTGCGCAGGATCGACGACTGGCTCGACGACTGGTACGGGGAGCCTGCGCGTCCGGGTCAGCCTGCGCGGCCGGGGGTGCCGGAGCGGCTCACGCAGATCGAGGCTCGGCAGGCGGCGATCGAGGCGCAGCTGCGACCCAACGGTGGCGGATCGTTGCGCGACGCGGTCGACCGGGTGGAGCAGACGGTCCGCGGCGAGTAGACCTCAGCCTGCTGGCCGGCGCAGGGCGCGGTGCTCGTGCTGGTGCTGCGTCACCTGCCCGCACTCGTCCCGCCGGCAGCGCCACTGCCGACCCATCTCCCAGCAGCCCTCCACCGGGCACGCACCCCACCCTGGGGTTGTGTCGTTGTGCCCGGCTGGGCACGGCTGCGGGTCTCCGCCAGCAGCCCGTCTGGCGTCCGCTCGTACAGCTGCACCATCCGACCGTACCCAGGAGGCATCCATGTCGCAGATTCCCTCGCCAGCGGTGACGGAGCCGCTGATCACCGTCGGCACCGTCACCGCTGGCGTCACCGCGCTCATCGCTCTGCTGGTCGCGTTCGGTCTGCCGGTCAGCGACGACCAGCAGACCGCGATCCTTGGTGTCGTTGCCGTGGTGGCGCCGCTGGTCGTCTCGACGTGGGGGCGTGGCCGTGTCTACTCGCCCGCGACCGTGGCCCGGCTGCTGGATCAGCGCCGGTAGGATCATCGGCGCGGTGCCGCCGGTTCCGGGCCGGCCGGGACCGACCAGCCTCACGACAGCGCCCCCGCTGGCTTCGGCCGGCGGGGGCGTTTCGTCGTCTCTGGGGATTGCCACTCTGCGTAATGTCCAACGCCTAATGCGTCGCGCGGGCGCGCGCACGTACCTCCCCGATTTGGCTGGTCGAGAGCATTGGGCGTTAGGCGTTGGACATTGCCGGCTGTTCACTCTCCGTGATGTGCCAGCGTGCGTGCCTGCCGCGCGCCGGCTGGGCGTACACCCTCCCCTGCCTCCGCAAGATCGAGCACCGCACCTGGATCGTTGACCTGGGCGCTCCGACCTCCCGCTCCAGGTCCGCCATGGCAATCCCGCCCTCAGGTGCATCCCGGATCGCGGTCATGATCCGCTCGTCGAGGGTGGCCTCTTCGGCGGTCGGGGGAGGAAGCGGTGCGGCCTGACCTCGCTGACGCATCTCCTCGGCGGACAGGTCGGGCACGCCCGTGTGGTCCTGGGCGGCGAGGGCGTCGAGCGTGGCGCGGATCTGCGCCCGCACCCGCTCAGCGCCTTCGCCACGGCGGGGCAGCTCCAAGGTTCTCTCCAGTTCACTAGTTGATCTTGAGGTATTGGGCGATGCGCCCCCGATCTGCTCGGCAGGCCACCGGTCCCGGCACGCTTCCACGATCGCCGCGATGTCCGCCGGGTCCTCCAACCGCCACGTCCGATTCTCGGTCTGCCGGCCCCGTTTCCCCGCCTGCTGCACCACCTGGCCCGGCAGGTCGAAGTCGGTGGGGTCGACACCCTCCAGGCTGGGCAGAATCGCCTTGGCGTCCCGCCGGTTCTCCAGCAACCCCACGATGACCTCGTCGACCTGACCGCGTAACGCGCCCGTCCAGGTGCTGGAATCCGGCCTCTGGTCAGCGATGACCAGGGAACCGCTGGCCGACCGGATCTTCCGGGCCAGGGCTTCGACGTGCTCCTTGACTCGCTCGTCGCCGAGCACCAAGGAACCGTACTCGTCGATAACGACGACCAAGGCGCGGCGCTGGGCGTTCGGCTGGAGCACTGGGTCCGGCGCGTCCGCTCCCCGCCGGTCGTTCTCTGCCCCAGCCCAGCGCAGCAGGTCGAGCGCCTCGGCCGGAGAGGTGGCCCGGCGGATCAGCCGCGGGGCCCATGGCCGACTTGCCTTGCCGTGCTCCTTGCAGTCGATCACCGCGATGTCGACATCCACCATCCGGCACAGCGCCGCGAGTAGGCCGTGCAGCAGCACGGTCTTCCCGCCGCCCTTCTTCGAGGCGATGGCTACGAGCCGGCCACCACGCTCGTTGCGCAGCGCGACTGTGGCAATCGTGCCGTCGACGTCGACGCCGTACGGAACAGGCTGGCGGATGCTGGCCGGCTGGCACCAGGCGTCCAGATCGACGGTGGCCGGGTGAGACAGCTCGACCGGCCGGCCCTGCTGGTCGCGCCACGGGTCCGTGTGGGTGACCAGCAGATCGAGTTGGCCCGGGTCGCTGCCGCCGCCCGTGGGGTCGACGCGCAGCCACCACGGCGGTAGGCCACGTACACAGGCCAGGTCTTCCAGGTGCTCGACGACGTGCCGAGCGCGCTGCTGCCCGCGGACGACCTCCAGGCGGAGCCGGTCGTACATCCGTCCCGCAGTGGCGGAAACGATCCGCACGCCGCCGAGGCCGGCGCGGCGGGACCAGTCCGGCCACGCCTCGACCAGCTCGTCGACGCGGATCCGGCCACGGACCCGGTGTGAGGCCCACCAGGGGCGTCCGCCGGCGAGCAGGCCGACGAGCCACGCCGCTCCGGCGCCCAGCGACCAGGGGCCGGCGATGTCGGCCAGGACGATCCAGCCGGCGGCCCCGGCCACAACGGCGCGGCCGTAGACCCGCTCGGCGGGGCTGAGCCGCTGCGCGAGTGCAAGGCCGGTGCCGCCGGCCACGACCAGGCAGCTGTAGCCGATGCTGGGCGCAATGTCAGCGACGGCGGCGATGGCGTAGCTGCCGGTGGCGACGTGGACGGGTACGAGCTGCCAGCGGTGCCGGCGCAGCCACCGGCGCATCGTGGACCGGGACGGCGGCGTGTGGCCGGTCTGCTGGTCGCGGCGCGGCTCCGGCTGCGGGATCGGCTCCGATCGGGCGTACCGGGGGTTCATGCGACGGGCCACAGGCCCCTCCTCCCTACGAGAGTGGCCCCGGGCGGCGGGGAAGGGCCGCCCGGGGCTGGAAACGGGTGTTACGCCGCGGCGTGGTTGACGACCTGCGGGTTGAGCTGGCGCACCGAACCGTCCTCGCGCTTGTGCTCGACCTCGATTTCCTCGGCGTACAGCTGACGCAGGCGTTCCATGGCCCGGCGGACGGCGTCGCTCTCGGCCATCACTCCGCTGGCGGCCTCGTACAGCGGGCCGACAGCTCGCACGTCGACCCACATCTCCGTGTCGGCGTGCTCGGCGATGTCGGTGATGAGGTTGGCGGTGCCGGCGAGGGTGGTCAGGATGCCGGAGCAGGCGTCGAGCAACTGAAGCAGGCTCTTCGGCTCGACCTCTCCAGCCGCCGCCAAGGCCCTGGTCACGGCGCGGAACTCGTCCATATGCAATCCAATCTTGTCGATGGCGCTATCGATTTGGTGGCTGATCAGGACGCCGGGCGCGACCTCGGTGACGCGCTCGGCGGGTGCGTCGACTGGCCGCAGACGCCGGGCGGCCGCCGGCCCGGCCGCCGGCCGCGTCGACGCGCTGCCCGCGGCCGACGTCGTCGTCGGCGAACCGGCAGTTCCGTGCGCCGTGCGCATGTGCTCCAGCAGCTCGGCCGACGACGGCCGTTCCTGGACCCAGTCGCACCCGGGGTCCAGGCAGCCGATGGGACGGGCCGGGGAACGGTCTGCCCAGGCGGCCCGCACCCCGGCGTACCGGCGGGTGGCGGACTGGCAGGCCCGGGACGTTGCCCGGGACGCCACCGGACCCGCAGCCCGGCCGGCCCGCACAATCCCTCTCGCCGCGGCCTGGCGGGCAGTCGAGGACTGGAGCACTACCGCCACCCCACTGCCCGCCAGCAGTGCAGCCTCGACCGTTCTCATCCCTCGTTCACCAGGTCACGGACGAAGTTCGGCACGTCGATGAAGAGGAAATCGGCCAGCCACTGCCCGGACACGCCAACCAGGCCGGGCGCGTTACCGACCAGCACCCCGACGAGCACCACCAGCGAGATGGCGGCGACGCGGTTGTGCTTGAGCTGGGCAATCCAGGCCAGCAGGGAAACCAGCGTGATGATCAGGACCGCGACCGTGGCCCTCACCGGTCCATCTCCAGGTGGGTGAGGATCGGGAACAGGGCGATGCCGAGCAGCACCATGGCGGCCGCAGCCCCCAAGGCGGCGCCGGTGCGGCCGTCGAGGATCGCGGCCAGCGCGTTCACGGCGGCGGCCAGGACACCGGCGGCTACGGTCACCGCGATCGGCGTCCACGGGATACGGCGGGCCGGGAGCACGACGGGGTCGATGTTCGCCCGGCGCATCTCCCGGACTCGCTCGGCGAGCTGCGGCAGATCCTCGGCGGGCAGGGTGGCGGTGCGGCCGGCCAACTGGCGCAGCGGCGAGTCGGGCGGCACAGTGCCGCGGATCAGGTGGGGCGTGGTCATGATGGTGTCCTTCCTTCGGGGAGAAGCCCAGGGCGCGGCACGCTCTTGGTCGGGTTGAGCCGCGCCCTGGGCGCTTACTGCTGGGTGGTCTTGGCCCGCTCGGCGCGGACCAGGTTGATGGCGGTCTGGGCGTCACCGGCGCTGGTCCAGCCCATCCGGTCCATGACCACCCGCCGGCCCGGGATGTCGCCCCGGTACGCGCGCTTCAGGTCGCGGACCATGTCCTTGATGCGAGGCGGCACCTCCCCGCCGGTGGCTGGGCTGACCGGGCGGACACGATCGAGGCGGGCGGTGGTCCGCTGCGCCGGAGTGGTCCGGACGGCGGGCACAGCGCCGCTGGTAGCGGGCTGGTCCACCGGGGGCGGACTGGTCTGGATCTGGTCCGCAGGACTGGTCCGGCCGTTGGTCCGCGCCTGGTCCATCGCGCTGGTCCGGATCTGGTCCGCGACGCTGGTCCGCATCTGGACCAGACCGTTGGACCACAGCGGGCCGCCCGGCTGGTCCGGAGCGAACGCTCGCGCGTGGTCCACGCGGAGCCGGGTCGTCGCCTGCGTCATCACCCGGCGCAGTTCGTCCAGCAGCTCCCGCTCCGCGTCGTTCGGCTCGTCGACCGGCGCGACGTCCGGGTCGGTGAGCTTCTCGATGCGGTGAACCCGGGCCACCCGGCGCTGCGCCTCCGCGACCATCGAGTCATCGGCTTGGAGCGCCAGCCGGCGCAGCTTCGCCTTCCGCCAACCCGCCAGCCGCTTCGACCCGTGGTGCAGCCGGTGCGCAGTCACCGTGATGGCGTCGATGCGGCGGTCCCGGTCGACCTGCTCCAGGTCTTGCTTGCCGGGCCTGACCAGTCCGAGCCAGATACCGATCCGGCGGGGCGTCCAGATCCAACTCGTGACCTGCGCCTGACCGGCCGGCTTGTCGGCGGTGATACCCATCCACCAGATCCCGGCGCCCACCGCAGGGGCAAACAGCCGCAGCAAGAACTCCGGCAGCGAACCGGAGGCGGTCGAGGCGACGATGCCGCTACCAGCGGCGACCGCCCACACGAAGTTCATGTGCCGTCGAACGTCGCCGGGCGGAGTCTGCGCCAGCTTGTGCTTGGCGAGCAAACCCTGGGACACCATGACGACCTCGAACATGCCGAACAGGCCGGCCGCCATGACGGGGTGCAGTCCCATCGGCCCGGTCGCCACCTCCCACATGCCCTCGGCCGCGAACGCGGTGGCGAGGACAACAGCGAGGAACCCGACTCGGGTGTGGGCGTGGCCGGTGCGGAAGAACCGCCAGATCAGCGCGACGCCGGTCAGCGCGCCGACGACGCCAGCACCGAACAGGATCGGCTGGGCGTACGTCTGCGCGATGTCGGCTGCGTGGTCGAGCCACTCCGGGGCGTTCATGCCGGCAACGGTAGCCCGATGGGGAGCGGTTGTCTAGACAAGAAACGCTAGACGTGATGTGCTGAGCGCCGGACCAGACATCTCACATTCAGGCGGTACCGTGATCGCCATGGCTCAGCCCCGCTACCAGCAGATTGCCGATGACATCAGGCGCCGGATCGAAGCAGGCGTCCTGCCGGCCGGCGCTCCGCTGGCCAGCGAAACCGAGATGGTCGCCGAATACGGCGCCGCCCGGGAGACCGTCCGAAAGGCCATGGCGACCCTCCGCGCCGAGGGCCTCATCTCCACCGCCAAGGCGCGCGGCAGCTTCGTCCGTCCCCGCTGGCCGGTGCGTCGGCTCGGCATGGACCGCTACCGGGTGGAGACCCGCCAGCGCGACGAGCAGCCCGCCGAAAAGGCAACCAGCTTCACCAAGGACCAGGGGATCGACTGGTCTGCGTACACCATGGACAAGGACTTCGCCGAGGTGCCGGCGGACGAGCAGCTCGCCGAACTCCTCCAGGTCCCCGCCGGGGAAATGCTGCTGCGCCGGCACTTCGTGTTCCGCTCCCACGGCGTACCGCAGCAGATCTCCACCTCGTACCTACTGCTCGACATGGTCGGCGGCACACCGGTGGCCGACCCTGCCAACGAGCCGTGGCCGGGCGGCAGCATCGCCCAGCTCGCAACGTTGGACGTCGTCGTCGACCAGGTCCGCGAGCAGGTCCGGACCCGCATGCCGACACCGGAAGAGGCCCGGGTGCTGGGCATCGGCGACTCGGTGCCCGTCCTCACCATCACCCGGACCATGCTGGCCGACGGTCGGCCGGTGGAGGCAGCCGTCGACATCGTGCTGCCCGGCGACCGGGTCGAGCTGGACTACACCATCGACATGTAGACCTCAGCTAGGTCGGCGGGCGGGCCCTCGAGGAAGCGATCGGCGGCGACCAGCTCGGCGAACGCAGCCGCCCACGGCCAGCAGCGGCCGTGGGCGTCGTGCTTCAGGTAGACGAGCCACAGCTCCCTGATCTGCTCGTCGGTCACCGCAGCACCCCGATGGCGACGGCCAGGGCGACGACGGCCAGGCAGGCGATCAGCCGGGCGCGTTCGTGCCACGGGGTGGGCGCCG
>NZ_SMKN01000053.1 GCF_004348675.1 Micromonospora sp. KC606
CCGCCCCGGCCCCCGCCCTCGGCCGACCGGCCGCGACCGGGCCGACCCTGGCCCGGCTGACCGAGGTGGAGCTGCGCAAGCTCACCGACACCCGGGCCGGCCGCTGGCTGCTGGCCGCGATCGGGGTTATCGCCGCCGCCATCGTCACGGTGCAACTGTTCGTCCTCGACGACGCCGAGCAGACGTACCAGGCGTTCTTCGTCCCGTCGCTGTTCCCGGTCGGGCTGCTGCTGCCGGTGCTGGGAATCCTCTCCATCACCGCCGAGTGGTCGCAGCGCACCGCGCTGACCACCTTCGCCCTGGTTCCCCGCCGGGGCCGGGTGGTCGTCGCGAAGCTCGCCGCCCTGGTGTTGGCGGCGCTGGCCTCGGTGCTGGTCAGCCTCGCCGTCGCCGCCGTCGGCACACTGGCCGCCAAGGCCACCGGCGGGGCCGGCACCTGGGCCCTCGACTGGCAACTGCTGCCGCACGCCGCCGTGTTCCAGGTGGCCAACGCGCTGATGGGAGCGGCCTTCGGTCTGCTGCTGCTGAACACCCCGCTGGCGATCGTCAGCTACCTGCTGCTGCCGACGCTCTGGAGCATCCTCGCCGCGATGGTCACGGCGCTGCACAAGCCGGCCGAGTGGCTGGACACCACGGTCACCATGGAACCGCTGCTGGGCGCGGAGATGACCGCCGGGCAGTGGGGCCGGCTGGCGGTGTCGCTGCTTGCCTGGCTGGCGCTGCCGCTGGCCGCCGGACTGGTCCGGGTCATGCGGCGGGAGGTGTCCTGAGCGTGGACGCGCAGGGGCACGACAGGGCCACCGTGGTCGACGGCGGCATCGCCGAACTGGCGGTGATGTGGGTCGGGTTCCCGCTGCTCGGGGCCGGGCTGGGCGCGGCGCTGACTGCCGTGTCCGGCTGGGTCGCCGAGCGGCCCTGGGTGCCGTTCGACTGGTTCGAGTTCTTGGCCCAGCTGCCCGAACAGCAGGCGTACGCGGTCGGCTGCGCCTTGCCGGCGCTGGCGGGGCTGGTCCTGGCGTACATCGGCACCCGGGAACGGCTCATCGTCACCGTCGGCCGGACGGCGGTGCGGCTACGCCACGACGGCCACGAGCAGGAGGTCTCCCGGGGCACGGTGGCCGGCGTCTTCGTCGACGGCGCGGCGCTGGTGCTGCTCGGCGTCGACGGTGGGGAACTGGCCCGGGAGAAGTCCGACCTGAGCCGGGACCGGCTGGCCGCGGCGTTCGGCGGGCACGGCTGGCCTTGGCGGGATGAGGACCCGCACCGGGAGGCGTTCCGGCGGTGGGTGGATGGGCTGCCCGGGTTGCCCGCCGGCGCGGACGCCCTGCTGCGGGCCCGGCAGCGGGCGCTGGACGCCGACCGGGGCGGCGAGGTCCGGGAGCTGCGCGCCGAACTGAGCCGGCTCGGTGTGGTGGTGCGCGACGAGGGAAAGCGGCAGTACTGGCGGGCGGCCGTGGATCCACTTCGCCGGGAGGGGCGCACCGACGGCGGGTAGCGTGACCGGTGAGGAGCGTGCCTGATGACCGAGCAGCAGCCGTACCGGGTGGTGGCCCGACACCCCGGCTTCGAGCTGCGCCGGTACCCGGCCCATCTGGTCGCCGAGTTACGCGTGGACGGGGCGCTCGTCGAGGCCGGCAACGAGGCGTTCCGGGCGCTGGCCGGGTACCTCGCCGGGGCCAACCGGTCCCGGCTGCGGGTCGCCACCACCACGCCGACGGTCGGGGAGCCGACCGGTTCCGAGCGGATCGCGATGACCGCGCCGGTGGTGCAGGAGGAGTGTGACCAGCCCGGCGCCTGGCTGGTGCGCCTCCTGCTGCCGGCGGGGCTGACCCCGGACACCGCGCCGGAACCGGAGGACCCCCGGATCACCGTCCGGGAGATTCCGGAGCAGCTCGCCGCCGCGGTCCGCTTCTCCGGGCGATGGGCGGAGCGGGCGTTCGGGAAACGGGCGACCGCGCTGGGTCGGGCGGTCACCGCCGCCGGCCTGACCCCGTCCGGGGCGATCCGGTACGCCCGCTTCGACCCGCCCTGGAAGCCGTGGTTCCTGCGGCGCAACGAGGTGGTGCTGCCGGTGGCGGAGTGACCGCCGCCGGCGGGACCACGGCCCACCCGCTACCGCTGTCCGCGGGCGTGTACCGACGGTAACGGCATCAATGTCCTGAATGGTCAGGAGGCGCGCTGCCCGTTACCGTTCCCCCGTTACGGGAGGAGACGTCCGGTGTACGTGGTGTCCGTGATCAACTACAAGGGCGGGGTGGGGAAGACCACCCTGACCGCCAACCTCGGCGCGGAACTGGCCAACCGGGGGATGCGGGTGCTGCTGGTCGACCTGGATCCACAGACCAGCCTCACCTTCAGCTTCTACGACCCGGACGACTGGCGGGACCGGCTGCGCGCCGACCGTACCGTCAAGCGCTGGTTCGACGGGCTGCGCGGGGACACCCCGGCGGTGCCCCTCGGTGAGCTGGTGGTCTCCCCCGGCCCGGCCAACGCCCACCTGTCCGGCGCGGGACGGCTCGACCTGATCGCCTCCCATCTCGGCCTCACCGACATCGACCTGGCGCTGGCCCGGGGCGTGGCCGACGGCGAGGAGTACGACCGTGAGCTGTTCCGGGTACGCGGCTCGCTGGCCGAGGGGCTGCACGACGAGGCGTTGGACGGCTACGACCTGGTGCTGATCGACTGCCCGCCGAACTTCAACGTGGTCACCCAGTCCGCGATCATCGCCAGCGACCACCTGCTCATCCCGGCGAAGGCCGACTACCTGTCCACCCTCGGCATCGACTACCTCTGCGGCAACGTGCGCGAGCTGGTCGACCGGTACAACGCCGACTCGCGACGGTTCGCCACCATCCGGCGGCACCACAAGGTGGCCCCCGGCATCGCCGGGGTGGTGTTCACCATGATCCAGCTGACCGCGCAGCGGCCGATCTCCGCCCACCAGGGCTACATGGACCAGGTCCGCGAGCTCGGGCTGCCCGTCTTCCCGACCGTGCTGCGGGAGAACGTCACGCTCTTCGCCACCAACGCTCCGCGTGGCGTGCCGGCGGTGCTGCGCCCCCGGGTGAGCCTGCCGGCCGTGCAGGAGGAGCTGCGCCAGATCACCACCGAGTTCATCGCCCACCTCCAGCCCGCGCAGGTGGCGGCGTGACCGACCCGACGCGTACCGCCGCGCTGCTGGTCCGCCTCGCCGACCTGCTGCGGGACCTGCCGGCCGCCGAGGTGGCGGCGCTGGCCGAGGGGCGGGCTCGACTGGCGGTCGTACCCACCGACGCCGTCGCGCCGACCAGCGGTGCGCACGCGCGGTCGTCCGCCGCCGGGGACCGGGCGTCCGTGCCGCGCCGGGCCGGACCGCCGGCCACCGACCCGGACCGGGCGGTGGCGGCGCTGGCCGCCATGACCACCCGCGGCGACGGCACGGCATACCTGTCGACGTGGTCGGTGCGGGAGCTACGGGCGCTGGCGACCCGGCTCGGTCTGCGGGGGACGGCCAGTGGCCGCAAGGCCGAGCTGGTGGAGCGGATCGTGGACCGGACGGTCGGCTTCCGGCTCGACTCGGCGGCGATCCGCCAGCTGTGAGCCGTCGGCCGCCGGGCTCAGCGACGGCGGCCACGGCCCGGTCCGGTGGCGGCAGGGACCGCATCGGTTCGCCCCTGCCGTCCTTTCGGGCCGATCAGCCTGGAGCGATCTTGTCAGGAACCAGGCCCCTCGATACGCTCCCGCGGCTACTCCGCTGAGAAAGGACCGCAGTGACCGCTTCTGCTCCGGCCAACGCCCAGAAGTCCTGGGTGGTCGCCCTGCTGCTCTGCTTCTTCATCGGTGTCCTCGGCGTCCACCGGTTCTACGTGGGCAAGGTCGGCACCGGCATCCTCCAGCTCGTCACCTTCGGTGGCCTGGGTATCTGGACCCTCATCGACTTCATCCTGATCCTGGTCGGCTCCTTCAAGGACAAGCAGGGCCAGCCGCTCGCCAAGTGAGCCGTGGTCGGGGCCGGGATCGTCACGATCCCGGCCCCGGCGCCGTCAGAAGCGGTAAGCGGTGCCGTACTCGGGCACCAGGACCCGACTGCGCGGTGACGCCCGCCGTACGGCGGCGACCAGGTCGTCCAGCCGCCGTCGGTCGTTCGGGGCGACGACCGGCGGGTTGACCAGCGAGGTCTCGAAGTTGTCCCAGTGCACCGGCACCACGACCTTCGGGTGGTCCAGCGCGGCCATCAGCCGGGGCACGTAGTCGGCGGTGGAGCCGGTGGCCGGCAGCGCCACCATCGCCACGTCCGGCGCCAGCCCGGTGAGGTTGCGCTCGGCGAAGTCGCTGGCACCCATGAAGAACACCGACGGGCCGCCGTCGACGCGGATCTGGTACGCCAGGGTGTCCCCCTCGGGCAGGTCGGCGACGGTGGCCGGCTTCGGCGGCGGGGCCACCCGTACCCCGGGGAGGGCGATCGACCACGACGCGTTGCGGCTGTGCAGCGAGCCGACCACCTCGATCGTGTGGTCGCCGAACTCCAGCACCTCCCCGCCCCGCACCGGGCTGAGCTGCCCCGCCAGCAGCCCGTACGCGATTCCCAGGTGGTACGCGGTGAGGGTGCCGAAGACCCGGGCTCCGGTGCGCGCGGCGATGTACGGAACGTCGTTGAAGTGGTCCCAGTGGGTGTGGGTGACCAGGATGGTGGTTGCCTGCTCCACCATTGAGTGCACGACGGCGGTGTCGACGGTCAGCGGGGTGGCCGGGTCGAAGGCGCCCCGGAACAGGCCGGTGTCGTAGCGGCTGAGGAACGGGTCGACCAGCACCGTCCGGTCGCCGATGTCGACGCGCCAGCCGGAGGTGCCCCACCAGCGGAAGCTGACCGCGCCGGAGCGTGGGCGCCGGGTCGGGTCGGCGGCGGTGGCTGGTGCGGCCTGGGCGGGCGCGCCGGTGACCAGCCCAACGGCGGTCACGGCGGCGGCTCCGGCGGCGGTGGTCCGCAGGAACCGGCGGCGGTCGAAATGGGGTCTGGACATGCTGGTGTTCTCCCCGTCTGGAGTGGAACGTGGTCGCCGCACAGCCCACCACCGCCCCCTCGGCCGTGTCCAAGATCAAAGGGCCTGGGCCGCGATATGCGATGCGATATCAGCGCAGCCCACAGGCGACGGAGCGGACTGCGGAACGCCGGGAAGTCAGGCGCGCAGGGTCGCCACGGCGGTCGAGGCGGCCTCGCCGATGGCCAGGTCCACGTCGATTCGGCGGGTGGCGAGCCGTTCGGTCCGGACGAGAACGGCCATCGCGTACCGGGTGCCGTCGGGGTACTCGGCGACCCCGGCGTCGAGGTGCAGCCCCGGCAGGGTGCCGGTCTTCGAGGCCACCCGCACCCCGGGCGGGAAGCCGGAGGCGAGCCGGGTCCAGAAGAGCTGCCGGGACATCAACTCCCGGACGGTGGCGCAGGCGGCGGCCGGACCCGCCTGGTCGCGCCAGATCAGGCTGAGCAGCCGGGTGAGTTCCCTGGCCGTGCTGGACGTGGTCCGCTGCGGGTCGAAGACCCGCATCGCCCGGATCCGGTCGGCGGTCAGCGTCGGGAAGATCCGGGCGAAATCCGCCTCGGTACGGGCCCCCACGTCGGCGAGCATCATCTCGACCAGTTGCCGGGGGCCACCCACGATCCGGGTACGCGGCAGCTCCATCTCGGCGGCGAGCATCGGCAGCACGTCCGCGCCGACCCGGCGTAGCAGCAGCTCGGCGGCGGTGTTGTCGCTGACCGACATGGTGAGGTACGCCAGGTCGCGCAGGGACATCTCGACATCGTCGGCGCAGCCGGCCACGCCCCACCCGCCGAGCCGGTCGGCGGCGGTCACCACCACCCTTTCTGTGGGGTCGAGTTGGCCGGCGGCGGCCTGCCGCGCGAACTCCAGCACCAGCAAGATCTTGAAGACCGAGGCGATCACGGTCTGCCGGTCGGCCTCGACGGCCACCTCCCGGCCGTCCGG
This sequence comes from Micromonospora sp. KC606, assembly GCF_004348675.1. Taxonomy (GTDB): domain Bacteria; phylum Actinomycetota; class Actinomycetes; order Mycobacteriales; family Micromonosporaceae; genus Micromonospora. The sequence goes on from NZ_SMKN01000053.1 coordinate 5,961, forward strand.
TCCGTCCACCGGCACGACGTGCAGGCTCCCGGTGACCCCGGCCCGGGCGAATATGTCGCGGATCCGATCTCGTGCTGCCACAGCGGCACGGTATCCGGCGCTGCCGTATCGTCCGGGCGTGGACCTGCTCCGCCACCTGCGGCACTTCGTGGTGGTCGCCCGCGAGCTGCACTTCGGCCGGGCGGCCGAGGCGCTGGGCATCGCGCAGCCGCCGTTGAGCCAGTCGATCCAGCGGCTGGAACGGGAGCTGGCGGTGGAGCTGTTCGACCGTTCCCGCCGGCAGGTCCGGCTCACCACCGCCGGGCAGCTGCTGCTGGGCGAGGCGGACGAGTTGCTGGCCGGGGAGGCGCGGCTGCGCCACCTGATGCGCCGGGTCCGCGAGGGCGCGTTGGGCGTCTTCCGCGCCGGGGTGCCGCCGGAGACCCCGGCGGTGACGTTGCGTGCGCTGCTGGACCGGCTCACCGCGTCCGCCCCGGGTCTCGACGTCGACCTGCACGAGCTGACCAGCGCGGAACAGGTCCGGATGCTCGCCGAGCGGCGGCTCGACGCGGGCCTGGTGCACCACCCGGTGCAGGCGGGCGGGCTGCGCTTCGGGCCGCCGGTGGACGTGCCGGTGGGGGTGCTGCTGCCCCGGGCGTCGCCGCTGGCCCGGCCGCGTGAGGTGGCGTTGGCCGACCTGGCCGGGCTGGACCTGGTCGCCCCGCCCCGGGTCACCGCGCCCGGGTGGTACGACCACCTGCTGGACGTGTGCCGTCGGCGCGGCTTCGTCCCGCCTCGGATACGACCGGCCCGTAACCCCGAGTTCATCTTCGGTCTACTGTTGGCCGGCGGCGCGGTGGCACTGGAGCCGCAGGCGCTGGCCCGACGGGAGCCACGGATCGCCTGGCGGCCGATCGCCGGGGCGGCCCTGTTGCGGCGTACCTCCGCGGCCTGGCCGGATCGCGCGGCGCACCCGGCGGCGACGATGTTCGGGCAGCTCGCGGCAGAGGTGTTGGCCGCCGAGGAGCCGGCGCTGCCGGCTGCGGTGGTGCCCTCGGAGCGACCGTGGCCGGTACTGTTCGACGCCACCCACGGCTGAGGATTCCCGCTGGCGCTCTCCCGCCGTTCACCCTCCGGCCGTTAACATCGCCGGCCATGAATACGAAGAGTTCAAACCCGTCCGCGGCCCGGGCATCAAGGCTCAGACGAGGCTGACGTACGACGCAGGTCTGGGAGGCGCTCAGGGACACCGACCAGGACCCGGCGAACGCCGACAACGTGATCCTGCTCTACACCGGCCGGTCGCAGAGCAAGACCAGCAACGGCGGCGGGGTGAACGACTGGAACCGGGAACACGTCTGGGCCAAGTCGCACGGCGACTTCGGCACCGCGACCGGGCCAGGCGACGTGCACCACCTGCGCCCCGAGGACGTCCTCGGTCAACTCGACGCGGGAGAACAAACCCGGACACCTTCGACAAGCGCCGCAACCAACGCATCTACGAACGCTGGCAGGGCAACCGGAACCCGTTCGTCGACCACCCCGGTGGGCCACCGCCATCTGGGGCTGAGTTGTCGCAGATCACCCAGGTCGGGTCGTTCCCGCACGGCTCGGCCGGGTAACCCTGTCGGTGACACGCGCCCCGTCGGCACCCCGCACGGTGACCGGCCGGGCGCAGCTGACGATGGGAGAAGATGCCAACATGGCGAACAGGGTTCCCGAGATCACGCTCAACGACGGCAACACCATCCCGCAGCTCGGCTTCGGGGTGTACCAGATCACGCCGGAGGACACCGTCGAGGCGGTCGGCACGGCGTTGGAGATCGGCTACCGGCACATCGACACCGCCGAGATGTACGGCAACGAGGCTGAGGTCGGCGAGGCGATCCGCCGCTCCGGGCTGGACCGCGACGAGGTCTTCGTGACCAGCAAGCTGAACAACGCCTTCCACCGGCCCGACGACGCCCGCAGGGCGTTCGAGTCGACGCTGGCCGCGCTGAAGATGGACCACATCGACCTGTTCCTGATCCACTGGCCGCTGCCCACCCGCTACGACGGCGACTTCGTCTCCACGTGGAAGACGCTGGAGGAGTTCCAGCGCGACGGCCGGGCCCGGTCGATCGGCGTGTCCAACTTCCAGGTCGCCCACCTGGAACGACTGGCCGTCGAGGCGGAGGTCGTGCCCGCGGTCAACCAGATCGAGGTGCACCCGTACCTGGGCAACGAGGAGGTTCGCGCGTACGGCCGGGCGCACGGCATCCCGACCGAGGCCTGGTCGCCGATCGCCCAGGGCAAGGTGCTCGACGACCCGACGCTGGTGGGCATCGCCCGGGAACTGGACCGCACGGTGGCCCAGGTGGTGCTGCGCTGGCACGTGCAGCGCGGCGACATCGTCTTCCCGAAGTCGAGCACCCCGAAGCGGATCGAGGAGAACTTCCACATCTTCGACTTCGCGCTGGACGACGAGACGATGGCGCGGATCGCCGCACTGGACAAGGGCGAGGCCGGTCGGCAGGGACCGCACCCGGACACGTTCGACTACATCCCCGCCTGAGCCGCCGGAGGAGCGACGGGGGCCCGCGCCGGGCCCCCGTGTCGCGCGGCGGGGCGGTCCGCGACCGGGCCGGGCGGCTCAGATGATGAAGTGCGTCCAGTAGGCCAACCAGACCACGAACAGCACCCCCTGGAGCAGGGCCAACGAGACGCTCAGCCAGACGTCCACACCGGCGTTCCTGGCCCAGCGGGCCAACACCAGGCCCACCGGGAACACGGCGAGCAGGTAGCGCAGCAGGCTCTTGTAGACCGGTGGCCCCATCGACAGCGGCGCCAGGACCATCAGCACCGCGTAGACGACGTACGGCAGCCCGATCCGCCGGAACCCGGCGAGCACCACGACCAGGACGGCGACGGCGAACCAGACCCGTACGGCGTCCCGGCCGTCGCCGCCGGTGAGGCCGTGCCACATCACCCGCAGCGGGTCCTGCACGCTGATGCCCCAGCCCTTCTCCTGGGCGTGCTTGTAGGCGAACCAGTCGCCACCCTTCCACCGGCAGAACGCCATGAAGGTCAGCCAGCCGGCGGGGATCAGCAGCAGCGGCCACCCGCTGCGCAGGTAGGTCCACAGGGTGCGCGGACCCAACCGGTACCGGTGCTGCCGCAGCAGGACCAGGGCGAGCGGGAGGGCCACCAGGAACCCGACCGAACGGCTGAGCCCCAGGAAGTACCCGACCAGCCCCACCACCAGCCACCGCCGCCGCTCGGCGTAGTAGAAGGCGGCCACGGCCAGACAGAGGAAGAGCGACTCGGTCAGCGCCGCCTGAAACAGGAAGGCGGTCGGCAGCAACACCAGGTAACGGGTGAAGCGCCGCGCCGACCGGTCGTCGCCGAGCACGATCTTCCCCAACCGTAGCGCGTAGAACAGCAGCAGCAGGAACGCCACGTTGGCGACCAGGAGCAGCGCCAGGGCGGTGTCGCCGCCGAGCAGCACCGCCACCGGCCGGGCCAGGAACGGGTAGAGCAGCGGGAAGGCGAAGTCGTCCCAGGGTCCGGTGAGCGGCTCCCGGGCCAGGTGGTCGTAGATCAGGGCGTCCCAGGCGAACCACATGGACAGCCAGCGCCGAGGGGAGATCGCCTGCTGCTGGGCACGCGTGTCGGCCTCGTCCGCGGGCGGCGCGCCGGGCACCTCGTCCCAGGCGGTGAGCGCGAGCACGCCGAGGACGCCGAAAACGATCTTGACGCCCGCGAACAGGGCCAGGGTGTACCGCCAGTCGCCCGGCACCCGGGCGACGAGGGCGCCGGCACCGGTGCGCAGGCGGGCGGGCCCGGGTACGCCGGAACGGCCGGTCCCGCCGGCGCGGCGTGCGGATGTCGTCTCCGGCGTGCGGTCCACCATGCGTGTTTCCTCGCGGTCGGCTCCGGACCCGCGGTCGACCCACCGGGCGCCGCGGACCTGCCCCGTCATCCCCCACCCGGGCCGAATGACACCTCCCGCACGGATGAGCCGTCATCACCAGGCGGGTCGGCATGATCGGGAGATTCCACGGCGGTTGACGTGAGAGCGGCCAGAGACCGGGTATCCGCGCCTCCTCCGCAGGACCGAGGGCTAGGGAGCGCACGGGGATGGAAGAGCGTCACGGCACGGTGGTCATCGGCGCCGGCCCGGCCGGATTGACCGCCGCGTACGAACTGCTCCGGCACGACGCGGCGGTCCAGGTGTTCGAGTCCGACCAGGTCGTCGGCGGCATCAGCCGCACCGTGGAGCGCGACGGCTGGCGGTTCGACATCGGCGGTCACCGGTTCTTCACCAAGGTGCCCCGGGTCGAGGCGTTCTGGCACGAGGTGCTGCCCGACGAGGAGTTCCTGCTGCGCCCCCGGATGAGCCGGATCTTCTACCGCGGCGCGCTCTACGACTATCCGCTGAACGCGGGCAACGCCCTGCGCAACCTGGGAATCCGCGAGGCGGTCCGCTGCATGGGCTCGTACGCGCGGGCCCGGCTGCGTCCGCCCCGGGACCAGTCGCACTTCGAGGGCTGGGTGTCGGCCCGGTTCGGCTGGCGGCTGTACTCGATCTTCTTCAAGACCTACACCGAGAAGGTGTGGGGGATGCCGGCCGACCAGTTGCAGGCAGACTGGGCCGCCCAGCGGATCAAGAACCTGTCGCTGTCGAAGGCGGTGCTCAACGCCCTGCTGCCGCGCCGCAACCGCAAGGACGTGACCAGCCTGATCGAGGAGTTCCAGTACCCGAAGTTCGGCCCCGGCATGATGTGGGAGCGGTGCACCGACGAGGTCCGTCGGCGCGGCGGCGAGGTCACCCTCGGGACCTGGGTGACAGCGGTGCACCGGGAGGGCGGCCGCGCCGTGGCGGTCACCGTCGACGGGGTCGGGGGCGAGCGACGGGTCCGGGCCGACCACGTGATCTCCTCGATGCCGATCTCGGAGCTGGTGGCAGCGGTCCGGCCGGTGGCGCCACCGGAGGTGCTCGCCTGCGCCGCCGACCTGAGATACCGCGACTTCCTCACCGTGGCGCTGGTGGTGCCGGAGGAGTTCTCGTTCCCCGACAACTGGATCTACGTGCACGACCCGGCGGTGCAGGTGGGCCGGATCCAGAACTTCGGCTCCTGGTCGCCCTACCTGGTCAAGGACGGCCGCACCTGCCTCGGGCTGGAGTACTTCGTCTTCGAGGACGACGCCACCTGGCGGACGCCGGACAACGAGCTGGTGGCCCTGGCCACCGCCGAACTCGAACAGCTCGACCTGGTCCGCCCCGGGTGTGTGGAGGCCGGGTACGTGGTGCGGATGCCGAAGGCATACCCGGTGTACGACGAGCGCTATCAGCGCAACGTGGACACCATCCGTGACTGGCTGGCCCGGGAACTGCCCAACGTGCACCCCGTCGGGCGCAACGGCATGCACCGCTACAACAACCAGGACCACTCGATGATGACGGCGATGCTGACCGCCGAGAACATCGTCCACGGCGCCGGCCACGACGTCTGGTCGGTGAACGTGGAGCAGGACTACCACGAGCGGTCCGAGGGCGACAGCAGCGGCAACGGCCGGCGGGGCACCGGGCGGGACGCGCCGATCGTGCCAGGTCGCCCGCTCGGCAGGGTGACCGCCGAGGCCCGCCCGGAGCGTCGACCGACCGGGGTGAACTGAGCCTCGGGTGATCGCCTGCTCGCCGCCCCGGCGGACACCGTGCCGCTGACCGAACCACCCAGGTGATTGATGAACATGCATACATCCCGTAGGGTCTCACCATGCGTGCCCGTCGTGTCACCCTGGTCACCGCCCTGGCCGCGTTACTGAGTGCCCTCGCCGTCACCGCCGCCCGGGCCGCCGACGACCCGGCCTTGACCACGCCCGACGACCCGGCGCTGACCACGCCCGGCGCCCCGGTGGTGGTCGCCAACGAGGCCCGCCGCCTCACCCTGGCCTGGTCGCCCGCGACGTGGAAGGGCGAACCGGGCGGCCCGATCACCTACGACGTGCTCTCGCCGGTGGGCCCCAACGCCTACCGAGGGCTGGGCAGCACCCAGGATCTCACCATCACGTTGACCAACCTCGCCCCCGGCACCGCCTACCGGATCGCGGTGCAGGCGTACGCCATCGGCGGGTACTCCGACACCTCGCAGGTCACCGTGGTGCGGACCGTCGACGGGCGCGCGACGGTCGACTACCGCAACCTGGACTGGTCGCCGACGAACAACCAGGCGCAGTTCCAGCTCCGGGTGACCAACACCGGCGACGGGCCATTGCGGCTCGACGCGGTGCGAATCCGCTACCACGTGCGCTTCGAGGGCGGGAACACCTCGCTGGTGCCCGAGTGCGACTGGGCGCAGCCGGGATGCGAGGCCGTCCGGCGTACCGTCCAGTTCTTCCCGCCGCCGGGGCCACCGCCCGGCCCGAGCCCGAGCCCGAGCCCGAGCCCGACGGTCTATCCGGTTCCGGGCACGCCGGTCCCCGGCTGGCTGGAGGTCACCTTCACCGGCGGTGTCCTGGCCCCGGGCGAGTCGACCGGGCCGATCCAACTGCGCCTGCACCGGGCGAACTGGACCGACATCGACGAGCGCGACGACCCGAGCTGGCAGGCCGCCGTGGGCTCGTGGACCCGCAACGACCGGGTCACCCTGGACGTCGACGGCGTCCGCGAGTTCGGCGACGCCTGAACCCGCGCGGGGGCCGGCCGGTTTCGCCGAGCTGAACGGCCGGGACGGAGGACTAGCCGCGCGCCCGACGGGTACGCGCGGCCCATGGGTAGCCACAAGCCGAACAAACACGACCCGGGCGGCGAGTCGGCGCGGGCCGGCCGCCGGGTGCACTTCGCCTTCGGTGAGGACGACACCTACGTGCTGTGCGAGATGCCGGACCATCCCACGGCCGCGTCGGTGGCGATCGCCATCGAGGCGGCCGGCGGGCTGCGCGTGCAGGTCGTCCCGGTGCTCACCCCGGCGGAGGTGGACGAGGCGACCCACCGGGTGACCACCTACTCGCCCCCGGGCACCTGAGCGGGCTGCAGCTTCTGGACGGTGTTGCGGCGAGGGCGACGACCGGTCGTGGCCCGCTTCGCCTTGGCGCCGGCCCCGGCGCGCTCCGACTGCCAGTTGCGCAACGCCCGTTTGATCCGCTGATTCTCGGCCCGCGCCTCCTCCAGCCCTCGATCCCGCGCCCGCAACTCGTACGCGAGCCGGTGCAGCAGCGCGTCGACCTCCTCACGGCGGTAGCCCCGCTGGTACCACGCGGCGAGCGGCAGCCGGACAGAAGCGATCCGCTCCGGGGTCAGCTGCTCGGTCAGGGCGTTGCGACTGCGGTACATCCCCATGTCAGCTGTTCCCTCTTCGCACGCCGCCCTGCCCCCGCACCCGAACCACCATCGTCACCCACCCCACGATTCCCACGCTCACAGGTACGGACGATCGCCGGTCCGGGGTTCACCACCAGCACAAACGGGCCGCCGGTCGAGCCGGCGGTCGACGGCGGCGTGCCCGGGAAGACTGTCATCCGCGCACCTCCCGTTGCGCTCGCATGATGGTGTCGACCGGCAGGTCCAGCGCCCAGAGCACCGCGGCGAGGTAGTCCAGGACCCGCCACTGCTGCTCCTCGGAGAGGCCGAGCCGGCACCAGACGCCCCCGGCCGCAGGCCCGCCGACCGGGCCGCCCAGCACCGACGTGAGTTGGGCGGCGAGACAGGCGGCGAGCCGTGGGCGGTCGATCCCGAGCAGGTACGGGGCCAGCTCGGCGTCGGCGGCGACGAGTCGCAGCCAGCGGTTGACGGCACCGCGTACGCCGGCTGGGCCGAGCCAGTCAAAGGAATTGCGAGGGCAGGTGACCAGCTCCGTTGTCCGCACGCCGACGAATACGGCGATCGGCGGTGATCAGTTCAGCACGGCCCGTCGCGAACCTGTCTCCCGCCCAGGTGGCCCAGCATGGTGTGGTTGGCGGCCCAGCCGTCCGGAAATCTGACCGGCACGTCCAGGTGCACCGTCTCCGTCGACGGGTGCGCGTCCAGCAGCTCTGCGATTCCGGCTCGGGCCACCACCACACACGCGTGCCGGTGCCGGGACGTCAGCACGCACAACCGCCCCGACTCCAGGTGGAACGCGGTCGCGTCCCGCCGCCCGGACAGCGGGTGCAGCACGATCGTCACGTCGTACTCGCGGCCCTGGAGCCGGTTGGCGGTGTCGACGGTGACGCCCGCCCCGGCCGCGCCCAGCCGGGCGCGGATCACCGCGACCTGGTCCCGGTGCGCGGCCCCGACGGCGATCCGGTCCGCGGTGACCGGCGCGCCGGCCGGGGAGTGCTCGCTGACCGCGACCGCGCCCCGGCGCAGCACCCGCAGGGCCAGCTCCGCGCACGCCGACGCGGCCTCCGCATCGGTACGCACGGTGTGCCGGGCCGGCAGTTCGTGCAACGCCCACCCGGTCGCGGCGGCGGCCTCCACCGCCGCGTCCACCGCGTCACCCGGACCGGGCTCGGTGAACGTCAACACCCGGTCGTCCGGGCCGGTGCCGGCCCGAAACCCGGTGAACGGGTAGAACGCCTCCGCCACCACCGGCGCGGCCGACGCCGGCAGCCGCCACGACACCGGCAGCCGGTGCACCGGCAACTCCGGGTTGTGCCGCAGCAGCACCGCCACCGCCGCCTGTGTCGGATCCCAGGTCAGGCCCGTCCAGCGCGCGGTCTCGACCGTGGAGAACGGATCCAGCTGGCCGGGGTCACCCACGAACAGCGCGCGGTCGAACCTGCCGGCCACGCGCAGCAGGGCGTCCGAGCGCATCTGGTACGCCTCGTCGACGATCGCCCACGGCCAGCAGCCCTCGGTGACCGTGGCCCACTTGGCGGCCGTACCGATGGCCACCGCCGGACCGCCGAGGTCGGCGACCCTGGCGGCGACCCGGACGTTCTCGTGCCCCCTGATCCGCTCGGACGGCTGGTGGTCGGCGGCTGACAGCCGGCCGACGCGCAGCTCGGGGGCCTTGCCGACGAGCCGGTCGATCAGGTCGTCGACCTGCTCGTTGGTCTGCGCCACGATCATCAGCGGCTCACCGGCGGCGGCCAACTCGACGGCGGCGCGGACGACGAGGGTCGACTTGCCGGCGCCCGGGGGCGAGTCGACGACCACGCCCCGGTGCCGGCCGGAGCGCAGGTCGGCCAGGACGGCCGTGATGACGCGTTCCGCCTCGACGGCGGGCGGCACCGCCAAACCGTGCATCGGCTCCCCTCCCCCAGGCGTCCCACGACACTACCGGGCGACGACGATCCACCCCGCCTCTTCACCTCGGCGCATATCACCACGGCGTGCGAACGGCTGGAGTCCGTGGGTCTGCTGGCGAGGATGGCAGCGACCTCGACCTGAGCACGCGAGGCATGACGACCAGGTCGACATCTCGTGCGGTTCCGGCCCGTGGCTGACCGTCACGGGCCGGAACGAGCATGACGTCGCGCAGGGTCAGCGGCGGCGCTCCCCCACCCGGTACGTCACCAGGTTCGGGTCCGCCGTGAGCTGCTTCTCGGTGAACTTGATCGTGTCGAAGCCCTTGCCGGAATAGAGCCGGGTCTGGTCGGCGTACCAGGGTGAGTTCGGGTTGGCCGACTGCGAGTAGGTCAGCAACTGCCGGCCCGACGGCCCGTTCCGGCCCAGCTCGACGGCCATCAGGAACGACGTGCCGTGCCGCACCTTCGGGTACCCGACGCCGGGTTCCAGCGGGTCGATGATCATGTTGAACACGCCGGCCTCGGGACGTCCGCCGTGGATGGGGATACGTTCGTCGCCGCGCGGCTCGGTCTGCAGGTCACCGAGGCGGGCGTCGAGCGGAATCCCGGCGAGTTTGCGGACGGCGTCGGCCAACGCGGTGGGGACCTTGGGGTCGCCGACGGCGAGCCGGCGCGGAGTGGTGACCGGGGCGACGGGGTCGAACGGGTCGGCGAAGCGCAGGCCGCCAGCGAGAGCGAACTCGCGGAACAGATGCGCGCCCTGGCTGTCCAGGTCGACGCGCAGATTCCAGCCGCGCAGGGCGGCGCAGGCGGCGGCCAGGTCGACCGGCGTGCCGTCGGAGGCGGTGGCGGCCGGGTTCGCCTCGCAGAGGCGGACCAGGTCGTCGCGGACCAGTTCGCCGCCGTACGCCCGGTTGCCGAGGGTGACCTGCCACAGGTTGCCGGTGGTGAAGCCGGTGCCGGGCAGCCCGTCGGTGCCGGCGGCGCGCTGCTCGACCTGGCGCAGGCCGAGCCGGGTGCGCAGGCTGCGCTCGGTCCGCTCGTCGCCGATGATGCGCGGGAAGCCCTCCAGCGGCTGCCCCGGGTTGGCCAGCCAGTAGCTGTCGTTGGAGTTGGTCACGTAATCGGAGCTGACCAGGGTCGGCAAGCGCGCCGGGCCGAGGATGCCGGGCAGGGCAGCGTCCGGATCCCTGCCCAGCGCGCACGTCGACCGCGAGCCGTCGAGGACAGCCTGGCCGCTGGTTACGTACAGCTCACGAAAGGAAGCGGGGATGCACGCCGCCGCGAGGGCGTCGGTGACCCGGGGCACGACGGAGTGGTCGGCGTACAGGGCGCTGCCCCGCTGGTCGGCGGCGATGACGTTGACCCAGGGCAGGAACTGGCGACGGTCCAGCACAGTACGCAGCTCGGCCACCGTTCGGGCACGTGCCATCGCCAGCCAGCCGTCCAGGGCACGGACGTTGGTGGCGTTGGGGTCGCTGATCGCGTACGCGGTGGTGGTGGTCCAGTCGAAGCGGCCCGGCACCACGACGACCGGACCGAAGTGGGTGTCGTAGCGGGTGCGGCTGACCGGCTTGGGGGCACCGGTCTCGTCGGGCACCTGCACGGTGACGGTGCGGGCGGTCATCTTCCGGGGCCGGCCGTCGTGCAGGTAGGCGGTCGGGTCGCCGGGCACCAGGGTCAGCCGGTGCCAGACGAAGCGGCGGGCGGTGGAGACGGTGTGGCTCCAGGCGATCCTGCCGTTGTGGCCGATCTGCACCAGCGGCTCGCCGATCAGCGACGCGCCTTCGACGTCGTACCGGCCGGGCACCTTGAGGCGCATGCGGTAAAACCGGTCGGCGCCGTTCCACGGGAAGTGCGGGTTGGCCAGCAGCATGCCGGTACCGCTGGCGGTGACCTCGCGGCCCAACCCGTACGCGTTGCTGCCCACCCCGGCGGGAGCGCCGTCGCGGGCGGCGACCACCGCTTCGGCCTGCGGGGCGTCCACCGGCACCATGGTCCCGTCCGGGCGGGGCGGGGTGGCGGCGGTGATGCCGTCGGCGAGCGCGCCGGAACCGGCCCGGACCATCCCCGTCCAGTGGGACCGCCACAGGTCCAGTTCGGTGATCGGACGCACCCAGGGCTTGCCGGCGCACGCCGGGTCGGTGATGTTCGCCGCGCCGGTGCGGCGCAGCCAGGCGTTGTAGCCGGCGGCGAAGCCGCGCATCTGGTCGCGGGCCTCGTCCGACGGCGACCGGATGCCGTCGCGGGGGCCGGTGAGCAGCCGCTCGACGACCCGGTCGTCGATGGCCGCCCGATGGAACAGGTCGCTGGTGACGTTGCGGGCGGCGCTGCCGAAGTGCTGGCTGCGCTGGGCGTTGACGGTCACCATCCGCTCGGCGATCAGGCAGATGTTGTCCTCCGCCTGGGCGTACCCGACGCCGTAGCCGAGGCTGGCGAAGTCGCGGGCGGTGATGTGCGGTACGCCGTACGAGGCGCGTTGGATGGTCGCCGCGTAGCCGCCGGCGTGCCGGTGGGCGGCGCCGGCCGGGTTGGCGACGACCAGCGCGGCGCCGAGTAGGCCCAGGGCGGTGGTGGCGGCTATGGTGCGCCGCCTGATCGAATCGCCGGGTGGTGGCATTGGAAGTCCTCCCCGTTACTTGGCTGTCCTTTCTCGACGGAAGGTAGGTGCCACGACGAGCCGGAACATCAGGGATGACCACCAGATGATCCCTTACAACGCTCCGGGCCGCGCCCGGCCTTTCGGGCCCGTGGAGACGGCGAACCACCCACCTCTATGGTGGACCGATGGCATCGGTCAAGCAGATCCAGGTCACCTTCGACTGCGCAGATCCCGAGCGCGTCGCTCGCTTCTGGTGCGAGGTGCTGGGGTACGTCGCACCGCCGCCGCCGGAGGGTTTTGCCACCTGGGACGATTTCAATCGCACCCTGCCGCCCGAGCAGGCGGGTTCATGGTTCGTATGCAGCGATCCCACCGGTGCGGGCCCGCGCCTGTACTTCCAGCGCGTTCCGGAAGGCAAGGTCGTCAAGAACCGGCTGCATCTCGATGTGCGGGTCGGCACAGGGCTCGTGGGTGAGGAGCGCCTGGCCGTGCTTGAGGCCGAATGCGCCCGGCTGGTCGCGCTCGGCGCGGTACGCGTGCGACTGCTGCCTGCCGACGAGAAGAACGAGTCGTGCCTCGTGATGCAGGACGTCGAGGGCAACGAGTTCTGCCTCGACTGAGCCGGGTGCCGGCCAGCATCGCCGGCGGCCCGCAGACCAGTTCTCGTCCTCACCAAGCCGATCTCCCGGCCACGACCCAAGGTCAGACTCCCACGTCGCTCAATGGCGGTACGTCAGGTTTCAGTGGTCTACCGGCAGCTGTCGACGAGGGGACTCTGAGTGTGTCCGGAGCAGTTTGCCGTTGGTTGCGCGACGTCAGCTTCCCAGCTGCGTACCGCGGTCGAGGAAACCGCAGTTAGTTCGGGCTGCGCCGGCAGAAACACGGTGGGGACACCCGGTACATCCACCACGCCTCACGCGGCTCGACGGTGCACCTGTTCGTGCGGGAGACGCGGATCCCGGACCGGGACCTGGGCGCACCGGCCCACCTCTACGCCGGGCCGATGACGTACCGAAAGCACAGCGGGGACCGCCCGATGCGCATCGTGTGGGAGCTGGCGTATCCGCTGCCGGCGGACCTGTACGCCGCTGCCCGGGCCATCGCCGCCTGACGGCACGCCACGTGGACTGATTCGGCGTTGGGTGTCACAACCGGGTCGTAGCCTGCCCCTGTCACATGGACGAAGGAGATCATCCGTGCTCGACCACCTGGGCATTCAGGTTCGCGACGTGCCTGCCAGCCGCGCCTTCTACGACACCGTCCTGGCCCCGCTGGGCGCTCGCCGGATGCTGGAGTTCGGCGAGGTGCTCGGCTACGGCGTAGACCGGCCCGACTTCTGGATCAGCCCGGTGACCGGTGACGGCGAGGGGCACGAGACGCACATCGCCTTCACCGCGTCGAGCCGCGCCGCCGTCCAGGCGTTCCACGACGCCGCGGTGGCCGCAGGCGCGGAGGTGCTGCACGCGCCCCGGGTCTGGCCGGAGTACCACCCGGCGTACTACGGCGCGTTCGTCCGCGACCCGGACGGCAACAACGTCGAGGCGGTCTGCCACGCCCCGGAGTAGGGGTGCTGGCAGGACGTGTCACCACAGGGTGCATCTGTTACGGTCGATACCGGAGAGCGACCCATCCGTAACCGTCGCTGTGCTTCGATGCGCGTTCGACGGGGAGGAGCCGGATGAGTGCACTGTTCGACGCCCTGCGCGAACGGGTGGAGGTCAACGCCCGGCAGGCGGTCGAGACGTTCACCAGCGAGGTCGGCGAATACCAGGCCATGCGGCCGGGTTCCGACGAGCGCATCGGCATGTACGACTTCGCGGTCTTCATCCGACGCCGCTCGCTCGACCTCGCCGCGGCCGAGTTGCCGCTGAGCGAGGCCGACCTGGCCGGCATCGCCGCGGTGGGCCGGCAGCGGGCGGAGATCGGCCTGTCCATGCCGTCGCAGCAGCAGGTGCTCGGTCTGCACACCGCGATGATGGTGCGCGAGGTGCACGATCTGGCCCGCCCCGAGGACGTCACCGACCTGCTGCGTATTGTCGGCTGGCTCGGCGCCCAGGGCGTCCCCGCGCGTAGCGCCTACCTGCGCGGTTACACCCGGGGCATGGGCACCGCACGGATGTTGTCGACACGGCTGGAGATCCTGGCTCGGGCGCTGCTCGCTGACGAGCCGGTGGAGCCGTTCGTCGCCGACCTGCGCCTTGCCGGGCAGTACCACCTCACGGTTCTGAGGACGGCGCGGCCGGTGACCGCGGAGGCGCAGGCCGAGGTGGTCGCCGCGTTCACCGCCGACCGGATCCCGGTGACCTGGCTCGCCGCCGACGAGCTCGCCGTGCTCACCCCCGGCAACGAGTCACCAACAAGGATCCTTCAGCGGGTACGGACCGCGGCGGCACTGACCGGGCAGCCCTGCCGCATCGGCGCTGCGCAGGGCGCGGTGGGTGGGCTGGCCGAGACGCTCGCCTGGGCGCGGGAGGCGAGCCGGGTGGCGCCGCCGCAGGAGCGTCCGGACCGGCTGCCCGGCATCACCGACCTGTTCGTGGAGATGGCAGTCGCGCGTGCCCCGGCGGTCGACGGGTGGCTACGCAGCTATGCCAGGGCGCTCGCTTCCGGCCCGGACCTGGTGGCGACGTTGTGTGCCTACTACGCCCACGACATGAACCGCACGAGCACCGCCACCGCGCTGCACATCCACCCCCGCACGTTGGACTATCGGCTGCGCCGCGTGCGCGAGGTGACCGGCATCGACCCCAGCTCGACCGCCGGCGTGCGGCTGCTGAGTGCGACGGTAGCGCGGACGCTCGCCGTGGACCACTACGCGGACTGACAAACGTCACTGGGAAATTGCTCACGGCTCACGAAGACGCGCACCCTTCGGCACCGACAGACTCCCGGCAAGACGAAGGGAGCAGATGTGCGACGAAGACTGGTACGCGGCCTGATCGCGACGCTGTTGGCGGTTGGGGTCGCGGTGCCCAGCAGCGTTCAGCCGGCCCGGGCGCAGGACATCAGCGGCCCGGTCATCACCCTTGTGTTCACCGCCCTGAAGATCTCCCGCGAAGGCCTGTCCGCGGATCAAATCGAGGCGCTGGTCCGTGAGGTGGTCGGCCTGGTCGGGCAGGCTCGGAACGAGGTCATCAGCCACATCGACGGGCACGTCGCCGCCCGGGCGCTGGGCGAAATGGACGGATTCGCCATCGAGTACGCCAACTATGAACAGTTCCGCCACGACCGACGGTGGGTGCGGAACCTCGCCAGCAGGATCATCACGTCCGCCTCGGTCGACAAGAGAGAGCTGGACGCCACCCAGGACGACAAGGCCGCCGACGCCATCGGTCACGCCCTCAACGTCAAGTACGCGATGGCGGAAACGGCCGCCAGAGACGCCGGGTACACCCCGGAGTCCAGAAAACTGCTCCGCCAGCGGTACATCGAGGCCAACGAAAAGATCGTGCAGAGGCTGGAGCCGAAGTGCGAGCCGACCTGGACTGAGAACGACGCCTACTGGTACTCGAAGACCTGGCTGTGTACGGCGGCCAATGGTGAGACGGCCACAGCCACGGAGGCTCTCAACAAAGTGACCGGCCAATGGACAAGGCCGCAGGTCAATGTGGAGGACCTCAAGCTCGCAGCCGCGGTCAACTCCAGCTGGAAAGTAGCCAAGACGACCCTGCCCACGTTGAAGCAGCCATAGGAGTCCCAGTGAGAACACGACTGTTGAACAGCCTGGCCGCCGCCAGCCTGGCGGTGTCGATCGCGGTGGCGGGCACCGGTGTGCCGGCCCAGGCCGCCGCGACCACCAGCGAGACCAAGCGCCCGACCGAAACCGCCGCTCAGGCGTTCGCCATCGACTGGGTGAGCATGGGCATCGCCGTGGCCGGCTACCTGCTCGGAGGCGGGGGCGGGGGCGCCAACCTCGACGCCGCGATCCGCGAGATCAAGACGGCCATCGCGCAGAGCAGGACCGAGATCATCGCGCAGATCGACGCCATCGCCGCCGCCGAGGTGGAAGGCTGCCTCGAAGCCCACACCATCGAGTTCCTCAACATCGACTTCATGGACGAGTACACGCTGCGGGCGTGGGCCCAGAACGCCACGAGCTGCGCCACCCAGGCCAGCGCGTTCGCGAACGCGGTGCAGAGCCCGCAGTCGGTCGACAAGATCGGCTTCGTCATCGGCCCGATCTTCGCCATCGTTCTCGCGGCCCGTGCCCAGGCCGGTTTCGTCAACGGCACCGACCTCGTCCTCCGGAGCCAGATCCGCGCCTACGAAGCGGTCGTCGCCAAGCTCACGCCGACCGACTGTGTGAAGAAGCGCGCCCGCGACCCCGGCTACCCGGTCGACAAGTGGTGGGAGTGCACCGCCTACAACGGTGACAAGGGCAGCTCCGACTGGGTCACCGGGAACCTGCGCGAACCCGACCGCACCCAGGCCGAGGACCGCGCCACCAGGAATACCAGCCGCCCCACCGCCAAGACCGCCCTGCCTCAGCTCCGCGCCCTGGGAGTCTGAGCCACCACCGGGCCGCACGGCCGCCCACCGGCGCCGTGCGGCCCGGTCTCGTTCTGTCAGGCGGTGCCGGGAGCCGGGATGACACGCGCAAGCCGCCGGCCCCGACAGGTGTCAGGCGCTCGCCGCGGCTGCCGCCAGGCAGCGCGGCACGTCGTCGGCGTGGTAGATCCGCTCGCTCGGCTCGATGTTGGCGAGGAACATCGCGTACACCGCTGCCATCCGCAGCGCCGCGACCGGCCGAAGCAGCCGCACGGCCCGCTGCGGGTCGCAGCCCGCTACGCTCGCCTGCCATCGCGCGCACCAGGCCGCGACCAGCGGGTCGGCGGTGTCGGGGGCGAGCCCTTCGGTCAGCCGGAGGATGTCGAACGCCGGGTGCCCGACGAACGCGTCCCCCCAGTCGATGATCACCCGCCGGTGGCCGTCGCCGCGCACGTTGCCCGGGTGCAGGTCACCGTGGACGAGGACGTCCGGCAGCCCGCACCGGGCCACCTCCGCCAGCCGCTCCGCCAGACCGTCGAGGGGCGCATCCGGCGGGAGGTTGGCGCGGATCCACCGGTCGAGTGCCGGCCCGCGCAGGTCCGGCACCCCGTCCGCGACGAGGTCGTCGACGGCCGGCAGTGTGCTTACCTGAAGGTCGTGCTGGTTGGCGGCGATCGCCGCGCGTTCGGCGGCGTCGGCGCCGTAGCGGTCCTCGCCCGGCACGTGGTCGAGCAGCATCCGCCCGGTGCTGCCGTCGGCGGCGAGCAACACGGGTACGCAACCGGGGGCGAGCAGGTTGAGGTGGCGCAGCACCGCCGCCTCGTGCCGGAAGAAGCCGGGCACCTGCTTGAGCCAGGCCCCGCCGTGCGGTCCGTCGAGCCGCCAGATCGCCGACAGGTTCCAGGTGCGCCGCTGCGTCACCTCGGTGGCGGGCCGACCGAGGTGGTCGAGGACGCTACGGGCCCAGCCGACGCTGGCGGCCGGGCCGCCGGGCTCGGCGTAGGGGGCGCGCAGCGGGTGCCCGGTGAGGTCCACCGACACCGGACGCAGCGCGACGGCGGGGGGCCCGGCGACCTCGGCCAGGTAGGTGACCTGCCCGCCGGCACCGGGTCTGTCGCTCTCGCCGGTGAGCAGCCGCAACACGACCACGTCGACGGGCGCGCCCCGGACCACCGGCTCGGCCTCCTGCCACCACGGGCTCTCCACCTGATACGACGGCAGCGCCCCGAGGGGTCGGCCGGTGGGGTCGACCAGGACGAGGGTCACGGTACGGGTCACGACCACCGACGGTAGTGCTGGGGCCGCGGGTTTGGCGACGGGTTATCGGAGCGGGCGTGCGACAGGCCGCAAAGAACGAAGCCGGTTGTTCGGGCTCCGGGTGTCCTCAGGGGACGGGTCGGGCGTAACCCGGATGACCCGTCGCCCCCGCGCCGCCAAGCTGGGTCAATGACCGTCATCGACCGCCGGGACACCGCCTCACTGCGCCTGCCCGCGCTCGCCGCCCCACTGCTTCTGCTCGTCTACGCGCTGTTCCGCGTGGCCGATGGCCTCGACGGCGACCGGGGCAACGGCTGGGCGTGGGACGTCGGCCACGTCGCGTTCGGCCTCGGCATCCTCTGCTTCGCCGTGCTCGCGGTGAGGCTGCGCGGCGTACTCCTGCCGGCCGGCCTGCGGGCGATGCTGGAGACCGCGGCGGCGGCCACCCTGCTCGGGGCCGCCGGCTTCCTCTGGGTGATCGGGTACGACCTCTTCCCCGGCCTGGAGGAGGTGGCGGTGATCCCCGGTCCGGTGTTCGTCCTGGGACCGGTCCTGTTCGAGCTGGGCCTGCTGGCACTGCTGGTACGGGCGGTCGTGGTACGGCCGCGGTTGCTGCCGGCCTGGAGCCCGGCGCTGGTGCTGGTCGGGTTCGTGGCGATCGCGGTCAACCTGGATCTGCTGCCACTCGGAGCGACGCTGGTGCTGGTGGGGTTACTGCCGCTCGCCCGCCGCCGCTGACCGACTCTACGTCCGGACTCGCACTCCTCGGTGCTCGCGCTCAGACGTGAGGGCTGGCCCAGGTCAGGAAGCGGTGGGTCAGGTTCGGTTCACGGCCGCCGCCGAGGTCGGTCAGGTCGCCGTGGGCCAGCTCGCGCAGCACCTCAAGGTACGCGACCAACTCCGACCGGTCGGCGAAGCGCGCCAACAGCCCCAGCCGGGCCGCGCCACACGGCCACGGATGCGCGTCCACCCGACACAACCAGGTCGGACGCAACGGGGTGTGCGCGCTCACCCGGCCACCACCGTTCGAGCCGGCGGGCGGCGTGGCCGGGTCAGGCGTGCCGACATGTTCAACCACCGGACTCCCGCCAGCCGCACGTACAGGGTCCGGCGGCGGGTCGCCTCACCCTTCGCCCCGACCTCGTACCCGTCGAGCCAGAGCCATCCGTCGTAGGTATGCCAGTCGTCGAGGCGGCGGATCACCCGCACCGTGAGCGGGCGAACGAACTGCGGGGACGCCTCGCGCCCGAGCAGCAACACGTCCCCGGCGACGACCTGCGGGCCGTCCTGTGGCGCGCCGCTCACCACGCCGATCTCCCGTTGCGCCCCCGGCCCCGGTGCGACGCGGGCACCACGTCCATCACCCGGCCCGGCCCTCGAAACGGCGGCACCAGCGGACCAAGCGGCCCGGGGACGACCGGTCCCGGGACGATCGGACGCGCGGGCGGATCGTTCGTCGGCTGTGGCCTCGGCGCGGGCTTCGGTTGTTCCTTCGGCATGTTCCCTCCTTGGTCGGCGGTCTGGGGACGGCCCCGTCGTTGGTCCGGGGCGTCCCGACGGCCGCGGGCACCCGGTGTCTCCGCCACCGGCCGCCCGCCCTGATCCCGACATTGCCAAGGGTTGCGGACCGACAACACAGCGTTACGCTATGCACTCCGGATGTTCGGGACGTTCCAGGGAGGACGAGGCATGAATCAGGCGGTCAAGACGGCGATGGTCGAGGCGGGCCAGACCGCCGAGAGCCTCGCCGCTCAGGTCGGCGTCGATCCGAAGACGGCGGCGCGCTGGGTGAGCCACGGACGGATCCCGCAGACCCGGCACCGCTCCGACGTCGCGCGAATTCTGGGCAAGGATGTCGCCGAGCTGTGGCCGGACGTCCTCAAGCGCCGGGAACCGGCGTGGTTCCGGCTGTGGGCCGACATCGAGCGGGAGGCGGTCGCGCTGCGCTGGTTCGAGCTGGCCTGGGTGCCGGGCCTACTGCAGACCCCGGCGTACGCGCGGGCGACGCTGGCCGGCGAGGCACTGACCGCCGAGGAGGTCGACCACCTCGCGACGGCGCGGATCAAGCGGCAGGCGATCCTGCGCCGCGACCACCCCCCACTGCTGGTCACCGTCGTCGACGAGGCGGTCCTGCGGCGGTCGCTGCGGGGGCGGCCCGACCTGATGCGGGAGCAGTGCGAGCACCTGGTCGCGTGCACCGACCTGCCCACGGTGCAGATCCACGTCGTGCCGCAGGACACCGGCATGTACCCCGGCCTGGGCGGGCCGTTCATCATCGCCGAGATGGAGGACGGCACGCGGTACGCCCATGTCGACGGTCAGGTCAAGGCGCAGATCATCGACCAGCGGTCGGAAATTGCTACCCTCGAACGACGCTGGGCGCGCATCGTGGGGGAGGCTCTTCCCCGGGCCCAGTCCCTCGACCTCATCAGGAAAGCGGCGACGTCATGGACCTGACCGGCGCACGGTGGCGCAAGAGCACCAAGAGCGGCAACAACGGTGGAGCGTGTGTAGAGGTCGCCGACAACCTCCCGGGCACGGTCCTCGTCCGCGACACAAAGGACCGTGACGGCGGGACTTTGGTCCTCACCCCCGAGGCGTGGCGCGGCTTCGTCGCCTTCGCGAAGACCTCGCGCTAACCCATCGGCCCCGGGTCCGCACACAGACGAGGTGATCCGGAGGCACAGGGCATCGCCCGGCACACGTTCTCGTCGACGACGACATGTGCGCGTGGGCGATGCCCCGGGAGTCGTCCGACTCCCATTGGCCCGGCCGACGGCGCGGGCCAGCGACTGCGTACCCCGCGGTCAGGCGCCCGCGGAGTCGAGCCGGGCCAGCTGCTCGTCGCTCAGCTTGACGTCGAGGGCCGGCAGCGCCGCCTCCAGCTGCTCCGGCGTACGCGGCCCGATCAACGGCACGACGGTCGGCGAGTGACGCAGCAGCCAGGCGAGGACAACCTGGCCCGGCGCAGCTCTCACCTCAGCCGCCACCTGATTGAGCACAGCGAGGCGGGCGACGGTGTCCGGCCCCTCGTACGGCCGCATGATGTGGTGGCCGTTGCGCTTCGCCGGGTCGTCGTAGACGCCCTTGAGCAGCGGCGAGTACGCCACGAGCGTCAGGTCGTCGTGGGTGTTCAGGTAGTCGAGCTGCTCGTCGTCGACGATGGACACATCCGGCAGCCCCGGCCGGCGGCGCAGGTAGGAGTGCTGCTGCTGCAACGCCACCGGCGTCGGCCAGCCGTGCGCGGCGCAGAGCTGCCGGATCCGCTCCAGCCGCCAGGTGCGGACGTTCGACCATCCGATGTAGCGGGCCTTTCCGGCCTGCACAATCCCGGCGAGCGCCTCCAGGGTCTCCTCTAGCGGCGTGCTCCGGTCGTCGACGTGCACGTAGTACAGGTCCACGTGATCGGTGCCGAGCCGGCGGAGGCTGTCGTCGATCGCGCGGCGCAGCGTCTCCGCGCCGGCTCCTTCGAACCGGGTACGCGCGGCCTCCCAGTCCGGTTCGTCGCCGGCTCCCCACAGGCTGCCTGGATCTGTCACCTTCGCGCTGCCCTTGGTCGCGAGGAACACCTCGTCGCGCCGGCCGCTGCGGGCCAACCAGCGCCCCAGCAGCTCCTCGCTCTCCCCACCGTGGCTGCCCCTGCGCAGCCACCAGGCGTAGCAGTCGGCGGTGTCGAGAAAGGTGCCGCCGAGGCCGGTGAACCGGTCGAGCATCCGGAACGAATCGACCTCGTCGGTGAGCGTCCCCATCAGCATGCAGCCGAGTGCCAGCTGACTGACGTGTTCACCGGTACGGCCCAGCTCCACGGTATTCATCCGCACTTCCCCCTTCATCGGTACAGTGCGACCGTAGGAGCTGGAGCGCACTCCAGGTCAACCGGAACGTACCGAGAATCGGTGGCCAGCCCAACACCGCATCGGTGGTGCCGCCGCGACCGGCGTCCCCATCGGACCGGATCCCACCGGCTGACGCGGAACCGGTACGGTCCGAAGGCATGGAGCCACGGATCAGCCTGATCACCCTCGGCGTCACCGACCTCGCCCGCGCCCGCGCCTTCTACGAGCGGCTCGGCTGGCGCGGGCAGGAGGTCGAGGAGACGGTCTTCTTCCAGGCCGGTGGGCTCGCGCTCGTGCTGTGGGGGCGGGCGAAGCTGGCCGCCGACGCGGGCGTACCGGAGCGCGGACCGGGCGCTCTGACGCTGGCGCACAACGTTCGGTCCCGCGCCGAGGTCGACCAGATCATGGCCACCGCCGCGCAGGCCGGCGCGCGAATCACCCGCCCGGCCGCCGACACCTTCTACGGCGGGTACGCCGGCTGTTTCACCGACCCGGACGGTCATGTGTGGGAGATCGCCTGGAATCCGGGCTTCCCGCTGGCCGCCGACGGGACGCTGACCGTGCCCGATCTCACCGCCGGCCCGGACCCGTCGTCCCCGCCGGGCTGAGCCGCCGCGCTGGCGCACCCCCGAAGCTGCGGCGGCTCCCATCGCGGCATTTCGCGTTGTCCACGTCGGAAGACACCCCGAACTGGCGCAACCAGAGCGGATCACACGCCGGCGCGGACCGACCCAGCGTTCCCGCAGGCCCGAGCCCACCCG
>NZ_SMKN01000054.1 GCF_004348675.1 Micromonospora sp. KC606
GGACCGTGGTAGGCCGTCCCGCCCCCCGAGGTCTGCGGGGCGACCGATGTCGCCGGCGGCGGGACGTCCGTCGGGGCGGCCCAGGGCGACCATGTGGCGGGCGCAGTCGCCGACAGCACCTCTCCCTCGCGGCCCTCGCCGCTGGTCGCCGGCCCGTCCGTGCTGGATGACGGTGGCGGCAGGTCAGCTGATTGCCCCGCGCGGTCGTTGCCGGCAGGATCCGCCAGCTGCGCCACCTCCGGACCCGGTCCGCCCGGGGCGTGGCTGTCCCGTCCTGGAGCGTGGCTGCCCGAGGTGTCCGGGCCGTCGTTGCCCGGCATGTTCGACTCGGCGCCGCGCCCTGGGGGCGGGGCAGCCTCCCCGGGGGTGGGCGACGCCGGGCCGGCCTCCTCGGGTGGCCGTCGCCAGTAGTCGTCCTCGTGCCTTGCACCGCTGGGCGTCGTCACGCCGTCCGACGCTACCAATGCCCGGTGCCGTCGGTCGTCCGACGCTTCCGACGCCCGGTGCCCTCGCCGGCCGACGTGGCCGGCCCGCGGCGCGGCTGGAGCCGTGTCCCTGCGCCGACTGGGCGCGCCCCGACCGAGATTGGGCTACTCTTGCCGCTCGTGAGCATCCTGGACCCAGGCGTACGCGACGATGACCGTCCTGTCGATCTGACCGAGGATTTCGTGGTACTGCCCGAGCAGACGGTGGACGACACCGACCACGGCTGGGGCGAGCGCGGCGGCGGCAACGACGACTGGCTGCTCGCCGAGCGTCCCCCACACTGGGACTGATCCGCCGCCGAGGCTCAGCCCCGGACGACGACGGTGAAGCGGCTCCCCTCCGGCTGGCCCGCCGTGCGCCGCGCCTGGTCCGGACCGAGGGCCAGGTAGAGCGCCGACGAGCCGTCGCCGATGTCGCCGCCCACCACGTCGAGCACCAGCGCTCCGGCCGCCAGCAGCACCGCCTCAACCGTCGCCTGTCCGGCCGGTACCACCAGCAGGTCGACCCGGGCGCCGGGGCGCAGAACGGCGAGGGCGGCCGGCTCGGCGAGCCGGACCGGCACGCCCACCGCCCCGGACGGCAACGGGAGCGGGCCCGGCCGGCCGTCGGCCCTCGGCCCGGTTGCCGAGCTGACCGGCTCGGCCTTCGGCGCGATGTCTCCGTCGCCGTGTCGCCCACCCGGCGTGCCTGTCACGGGATGCCCGGAGGGTGGGGCGCCGGCCCCCGGCGGGCCCGACCCGGGGGCGGGGCAGCCGTCGGCACCGTCCAGCACGAGTGCGGCGAGCCCGAGCAGCACGGCGACCAGCCCGACCCGCAGCAGCCCTCCTCCGGTTGGCGGGCGGGGCCAGCGCACCGGGCTCAGCGAACCCGCCCCCGTCGGGTCACCGCCCGCCACGACACCACCTCCGGCTCTCGCCCGTCACGGCACGGCGGCCCGTGCCGCTGCCCGTTGTCCGGTTCGTACCGTAGGCGGGGCGCCGCCGCGGTGGGCACCCCACGGCTACGGCCTGTGGACAACCAAAGGGCCTGTGGACAACGTCCCCCGTCGGGCCGAATCCGCTAAGGGCTGCGTCGAAGTCCTCGGTCGAGCCAAGGGGACCTCCAGGGCACAGACCCCTGGCCGTGCGCCGCCGGCCCTCCTCGCCCGAGACTCCTGGAGTCAGAGGCGGTCGTCGAGGGCGGCGATGCCGCGCCCCTCCCGACGGGCCGATCCGCCGGTTGATCGACTCCGGCTGCGGCAAATCGTGCCGTCCGTGAAGTGGTCAGCCCTATCTGGCGCAGATTCAGGCGATTCGAGGGCCCGGCGGGCGCGGGTCAAGGCGTACGCCGAAGGCCCCCGCGGCCCGGAGACGGCGGGGGCACGGCGGAACGACGGTCAGGAAGAGCTGGCGGTGCTGGCGGCCGGGGTCTTGCTCGCCGTGCCGTTGGCGGAGCCGGAGGCCCCGGTGCCCGACGAACTGCCGGAGGTGCCGGCACCCGACGAGCTGGTCGAGGACGCCGCCGAGGAGTCCGACGACGTGCCCTCGGTCTTGGCCGGCTTGACGGGAGTGTCGCCGCCGGCGCTCTCCGAGCCGGCGGAACGGGAGTCGGTGCGGTAGAAGCCGGAGCCCTTGAACACGATGCCGACCGAGTTGAACACCTTGCGCAGCCGCCCCTCGCACGTGGGGCACTCGGTCAGCGGCTCGTCAGAGAAGGACTGCACCGCCTCGAGCTGGTGGCCGCACGCGGTGCAGGCGTACTGGTACGTGGGCACGTTCTCCTCCGGATCTGGCACGGCCGGTTGGCACTCGACGTCTTCGAGTGCCAATGGTGCGTCATGGCACCCGGGTTCGTCCAGCGGACGTGGGGGGATCGACACCGGGCGCGCCGTCCAGCGTACGCACGCCGCCCGACGGAGTGATCACGGCGCGTACCGGACGGTCGTGTGGTTGGGCGGGCAGCGCCTCGACCAGCTCGCCGTCGTGCAGCAGCGCCACGGTCAGCGTGGTCTGCGGGACCCGGGCCAGCGCCCGGTCGTACGAGCCGCCGCCTCGGCCCAGCCGCAGGCCCCGCCGGTCCACCGCCAACGCCGGCACAACCACCAGCTCCGCCCCGGCGATCGCCGACCGTCCCCACCGTGGCCCGGCGGGCTCGCGCATCCCCCGCCCGGCCGCCACCAGCGCACCCGGCCCGGTGTACGCGGCCCAGTCCAGGTCCAGGTCGTCGCGGAGCACCGGCAGCAGCAGCCCGGCGCCGTCGGGCAGCGCGGCGCGCAGCACCTCGGGCAGGTCCGGCCCGCCCGGCTCGGAGCCGACCGGCACGTACCCGGTCATCCGGCGCGGGCGCAACCGGCGTACCAGATCGACCAGTTCGGCCACGACGGACGCGGCGGCGTCGGCGCGTTGGGCGGCGGTCAGCGCCCGGCGGGTGGCCAGCAACGCGACCCGGGCCGCACGCTTGGCATCCGCGCCATCAGAAAAATCCGTCACGCAACACTCCTGACGCAACGTGTGTCCACCGGTCGCTCTGTGTCAGCATCGCAGGAACGGGCCGGGGACTTCCGGGGGGAAGCGTTGACGCTACGCGCGCGGTTGACGGCGGCTTTCCTCGCGGTGGTGCTCGGGCCGGTGCTGATCGGCGCGGTCTTCGTCGGCGTCACCCTGACCGCCGTCGACCGTAGCCGTTCCGCCGAACGTCTCGGGCTGGCCGCGTCCACCGTCCGCACCTCCGTCGACGCGCTCTGCCAGCAGCTGCGGGCCGCCGCCGACGCGGTGGCGTTGCGCACCGACCCCGCCGCCCGCGCCGGCGCCGCCGGACAGGTGGTCAACCGAGGGCTCGCCACCGCCGTCCTGGTCGCCGATGTCGCCGGCAGTACCACCCACGTCACCCCCGGGGCACCCCCGACCCCCTGGCACGACTGCGCCGGCGGCGGAGCCGCCGACGGGCCGGTGCGGGCCATCAGCGCCCGGGTCGACCTGCGCGACCCGGCCGGCACCGCGCTCGGCTCGGTGGCCGCCGCCCAGGTGGTCGACCCGGCGTTCGTGGGCCGGCTGGCCGCCGCCACCGGCGTCGCGGTCACCCTGCTCGACGGCGGTGCCGACCGGGTCGCCTTCACCACCGAGGTCGACGGCGTACGGGAGACGGTGCTGGCCGCCACCGGCGAGCAGATCACCGAAACCCCCGACGGCCGGTACGCGCGCCGCCTCGGCCCGTCGCCGGGGCAGCCGCTGCCGCTGGTCCTCTCCGTTCCCGGTGAGCGACCGGCCGGCCTGCCCGCCGTGCTGCTCGGCGCGGTGCTGCTCGCCGTCGTGCTGGCGGTGCTGGCCGCCTGGCGACTGGGTCGGGTGACCACCCGGCCGCTGGTCGAGCTGGCCGGCGCGGCGGACCGGGTCGCCCGCGGCGACCTGACCACCAGGGTGCCGGTGCGCAGTCGGGACGAAATCGGGCGGTTGGCCGCGGCGTTCAACCGGATGACCCGGGAGACCGCCAGCTACGTGGCGGCGCTTACCAGCAGCCGGGACCAGCTGCGCGGGCACCTCGCGGTGCTCGGCGACACCCTGGCCAGCACCCACGACCTACAACGAATCCTGCGGGTGATCCTGCACAGCGCGATCGCCGCGACCGGGGCCCGGGCCGGGGCGGTGTTTCTGCTGGACAACGGCGGCGACACGCTGGTGGGGCGGTGCGCCGAAGGGCTGGAGGGGCGGCTGCCGGTGGGCGAGCCGCTGCGCGTGCCGGTCGGAGCCGGGATGATCGGTCTGGTGGCGGCCTCCGGGGAGGCGCGGCGGGGTCGGGTGGAACCGACCGAGGCCCCGGCGGGGGAGCCGTGCTGCGAGACGTACGTGGCGGTGCCGTTCACCGCGCCCGCCGCCGCCGACCCGGCCGTCGGGGTGCTCATCCTGTACGACCGGCTGGGCGGCGCCGAGTTCGACGACGACGACCTGGTCACGCTGCGCACCTTCGCCGGGCACGCGGCGGTGGCGGTGGACAACGTCCGGGTGCACGAGGAGGCGCAGCGGCTCTCGCTGACCGACCCGCTGACCGGCCTGTGGAACTACCGTTACCTGCGCGAGTCGCTGCGCCGCGAGGTGGAACGAGCCAACCGGTTCGGGCGGATGCTGTGCATCCTCGTGCTCGACCTGGACCGGTTCAAGCGGGTCAACGACTCGTACGGCCACGCCGCCGGGGATGCCGTGCTGGCCGAGTTCGCCCGGCGGCTGCGCGGCGAGATCCGCGAGGTCGACCTGGCGTTCCGGCAGGGTGGCGAGGAGTTCGTGCTGCTGCTGCCGGAGACCGACACCCGGGGCGCGACGATCGTCGCGGAGCGGCTCGGCGCGGCCCTGCGGGACACCCCGATCACCGTGGACGAACAGCTGTCCATCCCGGTGACCGTCTCCATCGGCATCGCCGTCTACCCGGACCACGCCGACACCGGACAGGAGGTGCTGGACGCCGCGGACGAGGCGCTCTACGCGGCGAAGGCCGCCGGGCGCGACGGCTACCGGGTCGCCGCCCGGCGGGTGGACGCGGTGACGGAGGAGATCGCGGTGACCGAGGAGATCGCGGTGCCGGCCGGCCCGGTGAGCCCGGAGGACGGCCTGCCCAGGGCCGGTCCCGGGAGCCGGCCGACGGCGCAGGGCGCCGGCTGGCACGCCGCCGGAGCGTCCCGGCCCGCCCCTGGTGGGCCGCGGCCGGCGACGGGCGGCGCGTCTTCCGGTCCTCACCCGCCGCGGCAGACCCGTGGCCGATAGTCTCGCGACATGTCGGAGCACTCAGCGAACCTCTCACCGTCCGCAGCGACCGGCCGCCCCCGCGCGGTCAAGGCCGTCATTCCGGCCGCGGGCCTGGCCACCCGGTTCCTGCCGGCCACGAAGGCGGTCCCCAAGGAACTGCTGCCGGTCGTCGACCGGCCGGTGCTGCAGTACATCGTCGAGGAAGCCACCCAGGCCGGCCTCACCGACGTGTTGCTGATCACCGGACGCGGCAAGACGGCCATGGTGGACCACTTCGACCGCCGGCCCGACCTGGAGGAACGGCTGGCGGAAAAGCCCGAGCTGCTGGCCGCCGTCAAGCGCACCGAGGAACTGGCCGACATCCACACCCGTCGCCAGCCCGAGCAACTCGGTCTCGGCCACGCCGTCGGGTACGCCGAGTCACACGTCGGCGACGAGCCCTTCGCGGTGCTGCTCGGCGACGAGTTCGTGAAGCCGTCCGAGCCACTGCTGCCGGCCATGTTGGAGCTCCAGGTCCGCACCGGCGGTGTGGTGTTGGCCTTCTTCGAGGTCGACCCGGCCGAGACCAAGCGGTACGGCATCGCATCCGTCGAGCCGGCCGAGGCGGAACTGACCGACATCGGCGAGGTCGTCCGGGTCACCGGCATGGTGGAGAAGCCGAAGCCGGAGGAGGCGCCGAGCAACCTGGCCGTCCTCGGCCGGTACGTGCTGCCGGGGCGAATCTTCGACGCGATCCGGCGCACCGAGCCGGGCAGCGGCGGCGAGATCCAGCTGACCGACGCGATGGAGTTGCTGCGCGGCGAGGGGGTGCCGGTGCACGCGATCGTCTACCGGGGCACCCGCTACGACACAGGCATGCCGCTGGGCTACCTCCAGACAGTCGTGCAGATCGCCGCCGAGCGCGACGACCTCGGAACGGAGTTCCGCAAGTGGCTGGTCGAGTTCGTCAACTCCGACGCGTCGGGCGGTCCTAGTACATGACCGCGACGGCCGACGCCGAGGCGGCCGCGAACGAGTTGACGCCGCTCGCCGACTACCTGGGCAGCGTGCTGCGCAGGTTACGCGCGCTGCCTCCGCTCGACCTCGACCTCACCCAGGCGTACGGCAACGTCCTCGCCGAGGACGTCGTCGCCCCGCACTCGTTCCCCGCCTTCGACCAGGCGGCGGTCGACGGGTACGCCGCGCGCTGGGAGGATCTCGTCGGCTACGGCCCGGTCGCCTCCGGGGGGCCGGGCCGTACCGTGCGGTTGAACGTGGTCGGCGACCTGGGCGCGGCGAGCTGGCGGCCGGTGCGGCTCACCCCCGGCTCGTGCTTCTCGGTCGCCGCCGGGGCGCCGCTGCCCGTCGCCGCGGACGTCGTGGTCCCGGTCGAGTGGACCGACCAGGGCATGGCCGCGGTGGAGATCTTCCGCACCCCCAAGCGGGGGTACGGCGTCCGCCGCACCGGCGAGGAACTGCCCGCCGGCACACTGCTCGCCCGCGCCGGCACCTACGTCTCACCGGCGCTGGTCGCCGTGCTGGCCGCCACCGGGATCGGGCACGTGGTGGTGCGGCCGAGCCCGCGGGTGGTCATCGTGGCCACCGGCGACGAACTGGTGGATGTGGGCCGGGGCAGCCAACCCGGCCAGGTGGTGGACGCCAACTCGCACGCGTTGACGGCCGCCGCGGCCGAGGCGGGCGCGCTGGCGTACCGGGTGGGCATCTGCGACGACGACCCGGAGGGGCTGCGGGGCCTGCTGGAGGACCAGACCCTGCGGGCCGACCTGATCATCACCACCGGGGGCACCGGCACCGGCCCGGGGGACATGGTCCGCCGGATCCTGTCCCGCCGGGAGGGTGGCCGTGCCGGGCCGGTCACCTTCACCGACGTGGCGCTCTATCCCGGCACCGCACTCGGGTTCGGTACGGTCGGTGCCGAGGAGGTGCCGGTGGTGTGCCTTCCCGGCGAACCCGGCGCGGCGCTGGTGGGTTTCGAGGTGCTGGCCCGGCCCGCCATCAACCTGCTGGCCGGGGCCGAGCCGGTGTTCCGGCCCAGCGTCCGGGCGCACCTGTTGCAAACCATCACGTCCCCTGGCGGGCTGCGGGAGTTCCGCCCCGCGCACGTCGCCGAGCGGCGCGGCGGCGGCTACACCGTCCAACCGTTGCCGGGCGGGCCGTTCACCCTCTCCGGACTGGCCGAGGCGAACGGGCTGATGGTCCTCGGTGAGCGGGTCACCACCGCGGCGGCCGGCTCCACCGTGGACGTGCTGCTGTTGGACCGGCGCCGGTGAGCGGTCGGCTGCGGCGTCAGCGCCGGGGAATGGGAGGCTGACCCGGTGAGCTGGTTCTCGGAGGCGCCCGGTTGGCCCGCGGTGCTGGTGGACGGGCCGGTGGTGCTGCGGCCGTACCGCCGGTCGGACGCGAGCGCCTGGTCGGCGGTGCGCCGCGCCAACGAGGCGTGGCTTTCCCCGTGGGAGTCACACCTGCCGGGCACCTGGGAGGAGACCAACTCGCCGGCCGCGTTCCGCTATGTCCACGCCGACCAGCGCCGTGCCGCGCGTGCCGGCGAGGGCTTGCCCTTCGCGGTCTGCCTGCGCGAGGACGGCCGGGAACGGCTGGTCGGCCACCTCAACGTCGGCAACATCGTCCGGCGGGCGTTCTGTTCCGGGTACGTCGGATACTGGGTGGACTCCCGGGTGGCCGGCCGGGGGGTCATCCCCACCGCGCTGGCGCTCGCTGTGGACCACGCCTTCGGCCCAGGTGGACTACACCGGGTCGAGGTCAACATCCGGCCGGAGAACAAGCCGTCCCGGCGGGTGGTGGAGAAGCTCGGTTTCCGCGAGGAGGCGTACCACATCCGCTACATGCACATCGACGGGGCGTGGCGCGACCACATCGGATACGCGATGACCAGCGAGGAGGTGGCGGCCGAGGGTGGCCTGCTGGCCCGCTGGCACCGGATCCGGGCCGTCGGCGGGTGAGCCGTCCCACGGACGGGATCGGCGCGGCGCGCTGGCATGACAGTTGACAGCCCGTAACCTCAGGTAACTGCAAGCTGTGGCAAGCACTGCCCGCCCGTACGATCTGCGCCCCGGACGACCGTCCAAGGAAGATCCTGCGGCAGCCCGGTGGTTGCCCCGAATTCGGTGACGGGAGGGGTGAGGGTGCCGACCTCGGTGCTCCTCGCCGTCCTCGCCGCCGCCGGCCTGCTCGCTCTCGCGCCGGCGCTCGTCCGCCGGTACGACGCCACCGAGCGGCTGGTGGCGGAGCGGGCGCAGTCGACGGCGCGGGTGCTCCAGCGTCGCCGACGGCGTCGTACTGTGCCCGGTCGGCGACCGTTGAACCCGGCCCGCACCCTTGTTGTTACCCTGAGTGAAGATTCGGCTACGGGTGGTCTGGTTGCTCCCGTCTCCGCGCCGCCCGCCCCGGCCCGCCGCTCCGGCCGGCTGCGCGCTGTGCCGCCCCCACCTCGGCGCGCCAGGCGTCGGCCGCCAACGCGCCGGCACCACACCCCCGCCATCTATCGCCGCCGCCGGGTGCTCGCCGCCCTACTGCTGCTCAACTTCGTCGAACTGGTCGGCGTCGTCGTGGTTGGCCCCGGCTTCTGGATCAGCTTCTCCGTCACCGGCGCGCTGCTCGCGGCGTACGTGGTGCATCTGCGGGCGCGGGCGGTGGCGGAACGCCGGCGGCGGCGTCTCCAGGCTCGGGAGGCGGCCTGGCTGGCCGCGCGACAGGCCGAGGTGCGCCGCGAGCAGGCCCGCCGGGCGGCGGCCCGCCGGGAGGCGCAGCGCCGGCTGGCGGCCCAGCGTGAGGCGGTACGCCGCACCGCCATGGGGATCGGCCGGGACGGCAACCTGCCGGCGGCGGCCAGCGGTGGCGGCTCGGTGATGTACCGCCGCGCCGGTGGCCTGCGTGGTCGCCCCTACTCCTCCGGCCGCGGCTCCCATTCCGCCTGAACGGCCGACTGTCTGGTCGGCGTCCTTCGGCGCGTTCGCGTGATCGACGCGCTCTGCGGCGGCGTGATCGACTTCCTTTGCGGCACGTTGGGCCAACCCAGCCCTTTGACACCGCAACCTGCGGCGAGCCGTGCGTCGCGGGCTGTGGATGGGCCGATCCTGGCGGATTTCGGGTCGGTGCGGCCGTCTGGTGCCAAGATCGTGCCGCGCCGAGGGGTGGTTCGCTCCCTGCAGGGCCGGTCTGTTAGCCTTGTCGCCGGCCCGCCTGGTGAAAGCCGGGTGGGACCGACGCCGGTCCGCCGGCGGAGGGGCTGTGGCGCAGACCGGTAGCGCACCTCGTTCGCATCGAGGGGGTCAGGGGTTCAAATCCCCTCAGCTCCACCCATACTGTCAATGACCAGCGGAAACGCTGGTCATTGATCGTTTGGCACAGATCCGGCACAACTCAGCCCGGAAGTGCCACCCCAGAGCGGTTGCCCGCAGCCTCCCGAAGCGCCGTGCTGACGAACTTCCGGCGGCGGTTCTTCTTCGGCCACCAGTGCACGTACGTCTCCAGCGTGATTCGCAGACTGGGGTGCCGTAGGGCGTTCTGCACGTCGGTCGGGTCGGCACACCCGAGGTGATCAGGCGAGTCGCGAATCCTGGGAGGGGGAGGGGTGGCCGCCGGTGGCCAGCTTCGACCCCGGGAGCCGGGTCCGTGTCGGGCGAGGTTTAGGTCAACTGCGCCACTGTGGCGGTGTCCGTCGGGGGCGAGGTCCGCGACACAAAAGCCGACTAACGACCTCGTGCATGGATGCGGGTCTTTGAGCATCGATGATCGTTGTTGCTGGCATGGTTGGTGCTGCGATCATGACGGGGTTGTCCCAGCGGGTGATCGAGGGCCTGGTTGCGGAGCTGGCGCCGCGCTGGCAGGCCCGGCACCGTGATCGGCTTGCCGCGCGGGCGCGTCGGCGTGGAATTGGCGCTGGGGCGAAACACCAGTTCGTGTTCACCGACCGGCTGGTCGCCACGCTGATGCATCTACGGCACGGGTTGACCCATGACGTGGTGGCCGCCTGGTTCGGAGTGCACCGCTCGACGATCACCCGCAGCGTCGCCGAGGTACGGCCGCTGCTGGCCGAACGCGGCTGCCAGGTGCACGACGGCGTGCGGCTACACAGCCTCGCGGACGTGGTGGCATACCTGGGCCACCACCCGCGGGCGTTGATGGACGCCACCGAGGTGCGGGTCCGCCGGCCGGCCGAGGGCCGAGCAGGCCGGGACCGGTTCGTGTCCGGCAAGGCCCGGGGTGAACACGATGAAGGCCCTGGTGATCTGCGATCCGGCCGGTCGGCTGCTGTTCTGCGGCGAGACCCGGCCGGGCTCGATGCACGACCTCACCCAGGCACGGACCGCCGGCCTCGTCGACCTCCTGCTCCACGCGCCGCTCGGGGTCCAGGTCCTCGCCGACGCCGGCTACCAAGGACTGGGCGCCGACACCGCCGCAGCGGTGATCACACCCAGACCCACACCACGCAAACACCAGAAGTCACTGCCGCCAAGCGTCATCGCCGCGCACGACGCCGCCCGCAAACGGCACTCGTCGCAACGCATCCGGGTCGAGCACGTCATCGGACACCTGAAGAACTCGCGGATCCTGACCCGCCACCACGGCCGACGCGAACACTTCGACGCCACCATCCGCGCCATCGCCGGCCTACTGTCCGACCACCAACGCACCGACCGCACCGACAACGCCACCCGGCCACTCAAGGCCCTACCAGCCACACCCCACCGGCCGATGACGTGAACCGCCACTCCGGCCAACCATGCACGAGGTCGGTAGCCGAGCGATAACCCGCGGTGGCCTGTGGAGATGCCCGCAGGAACTCGGGCGATACGCCGAGGGGGATGCCGAGCGCCCACGCCCATCGGGTCAGGCAGTAGATCAGGGGCACCGCGACGGCGATGTAGGTGGCGGTACGCCCCCAGCGCCTCACAGCTGAAGCCGGCGCAATGTCAGCAACCGGCGCGGCTCAGCGGGTCCGGTAGCGCGCGTAGATCAGGCCGCTGTCGAAGGCACGTTCCTCGACCAGCTCGAGTTCGAGGCGCACGCCGTCGGGAAAGAACCGCTTGCCGCCGCCGACCACGCTCGTGGTGATGAACAGGTGGTACTCGTCCACCAGGCCGGCCGCGATCGCCTGGGCCGCGAGGTTCGGACCGTCGACGGTCAGGTCGTGATCAGCCTCGGCCTTGAGCCTGCGCACCGCGTCCGGGTCGAAGGTCCGCTCGATCCTGGTCTTCGCGCTGGACACCGATTCCAGCGTCCTGGAGTACACGATTTTCTCCGCGGCCTGCCAGTCGCGGGCGTACTGCAGGATATGCGGTGGCTGGTCGGACTTGGTGTGCGCGGTCTCCCAGTAGACCATCGTCTCGTACATCCGTCGGCCGTAGAGGTACGTGCCGACGGGACGGAAGACGTCGTTGATAAAGGTATGCACCTCCGGATCATCCGCCCCGGTGCCGAGGTTTCCGTCCGCCGCCTCGGCGTAGCCGTCGAGCGAGGTGATCATCGAGTAGATGAGCCTTGCCATGCGTCTCCTTCAGAGGGTGTGGGTGGTGTGCTCGGGGTCGGGTGGAAACACCGCGAGCCGGGCATCGGTGACGTTGTCGAAACGGGCATTTCCGCCGCGGATGAGCACGAAATGCCTGGAGATTGCGGCCTGGTAGACCAGCAACGGCCCAGCCGGTTCGAGGTCCTCCGGCACTAGCTGGTGACCGGTCGGCAGGCGGGTGTTAAGCAAGGCGAGGTCCGCCGCGCGGGCGTCGTCGCCAGCCGACTCCGCAGTTGCCTCCAGGTAGATCGCTTCCGCCCCGCCGACGGGCGCAGCCGTGTCGAAGACGGTGATCGCCACCTCCGGACGCGCTGCGATATTCCGTGAATGCCGGCTGTCCGGCGAGGACACCCACAGAACCCGGTGCAGCCCGTCGGCGGCGAGGAACACCGGGCTGGCCCATGGCCGACCCTCGCCGTCCGCGGTGCCGAGGACGAGGTAGCGATGCTGAGCCAGCAGCCGTTTCCCACATCGTCAGTCTTGCGGTTCGTTGTGACATCAGGGCAATCCTGCACACCGGCAGCCCCGCCATCAACGGCGGGTTTGTCAACAATCGTTCAGCCAGGGTGAACAATGGGGGGATGGAACGGCAGGACATCGAGGTGTTTCTGGCTCTGGCTCAGGAGCTGCACTTCACCCGCACCGCAGAGCGGCTGCGGGTCGCGCCTGCCTCGGTCAGCCAAACGATCAAGAAGCTCGAGCGCCGGTTCGGGGCGCCACTGCTCGACAGAAGCACGCGCGGGTGGAGCTGACCCCGCTCGGCCGGCAGCTCTTGGACGAGCTCGGCCCGGCCTACGCACAGGTCCAGACGGCGATCGTGCGAGCGATTGCCACCGGCCACGGCACCACATGCGAGCTCCACCTCGGCTACATGTCCGCCGCCATCGCCCGCCGCGTCCTGCCGTTGGTCGACGCCTTCCACGCCGCGATCGCCCACGGTCCCACCTTCGACCACGCCATCGTCTGGCGCACCGGCGACCTGACCGCTCTCGCATCGGCCTTCGTCCACCAAGGTCGCGACCGAGGTCGGGGCGGTGTGGTGGCCGACCGATGGCGGCGGACTCATGATGCACGGCAGTCCGCACCCGTGGCGGTTCGAGACTCGCCGTGACGACGGCGGATGGCGGGTGTGGTCGGTCGATCCACACCCATGGTGCGGGGGCCACGTCCGCGCCAGTGTCTGCCAGCAGCAGGGCCATCCAGGACACGATCCCGCTCGCCGCTGGTTACCGGACGAGGCATTGAGCTGGGCGAAGACCGATCAGCCGCACGAAGATCTCCCGCTTGTCCACCGCGATGCCCCGGCTGTCCAGCACGTATCCGGTCAGCCAGGCCCAACCTTGGTAGGTGGGCTTTGGGCACACCGAGATCACCCGAAACAGGAAGCGTTGGCCCGCGAACTGCACCGACGCTGCACGGGTGATCCACAACTCCTGGCCAGGGACCGGGGGCTGTGCTTCCGTCATGGTGCCGTATCTCGTCGCCGGTGAGCCCTGCCCGGCCGAGTCGGGGGAGCCCAGCAGTTGCTGACCCAGGCTCATCAGGACAAAGCAGAGCCAGAGCCAGGTAGGTTGATCCTCGGGTGCCGGCACGCCGACATGGGGGGCCGACCCAGTCGGGTCGGCCCCCATCCGTGCTCTCGTTCGGCTACTCGGCGGATGCGCCGGATTCCGTCACCGGCAGCGCCAGACGACGGCCTGGATGGTGCCCGTCGCGTCGTCCGACTGGCCGGCGATGGTGCGTCCGTCATCGCTCAACGTCGTCGCGATGTTGGACAGGCTGCCCGGCTGGGGATTGGCCAGAGCCGGCAGCACCACCGTGGCGGCGTCGGCGACGAGCACCGCGCGCCCCCGCTCGTCGATGCCGACCTGCCAGCCGTGCGCATTCACCGTGTCCGCCATGTTCTTGAACGCACCGAACACGCGCACCTCGCCGGTGCGGACGTTCCACCGGACCGCCCTCGTCCGGTCGCGCTCTGCCCTCGCGTCGGACCGTCCCGGCGACGGGTTGGCTGCCCCGTCGCGGCCCAGACCGTTGCTGGCCACCCCGGTCGCCCAGCCGTTGCGGATGTGGAAGACCCGGGCGGTGGTGGCCTGCTTTCCGTCGAGGCTCGGCATCGGGAGTTCGCGGTGGGTGCCGTCCGGGAACCAGACGTACGGCCGCTCGTTGTTGATGGTGCCGACCGTGGTGCCGTCCTCGTCGATGTCGCGGGCCGTACCCTGCGACGCGCCGGCGGGCAGTGGCAGCCGGATCGGCTCGGCGGTCGCCGACGGCCAGACCAGTGCGGCGTTACCGGTGTCGTCGTCGCCCACGATGGCTCCGGCGTCGTTGATCGCGTACGCGTTTCCGCGCCGCACTCCCGGCAGCTCCGAAACCTTCCCGTCTCGGTAGACGTACGGGATCGGGCGGGTGTCCGCCTCGCCGCCTCCGGTGTAGCTCCAGCCGACCGCGGTGCCCGTCGAGTTGACGTCCTGCAGTGATTCCTCCAGGTCACCGGGGAGCATCACCTTCCGGACGTCGCCGTCGTGCCAGATGACCGCCTGGTAGCTGCCGGGTTTCGGGTACGTGCGCCCGACGAGGTACCGGCCGGTGGGGTCGGCGCCGGTGACCAGTGCCATCGGCGCGTCGTCCGGTGTGGGCAGCCGGTTGAGCGCGCAACCGGTGGGCGGGGTCGCCGCCGCCGGGCTCCAGCCGGCGGTGCCGGGGATCGTGTACGCCGCCTTCGGCGGGGCGGAGGCGGCGGTGGGCGACGTCCCGGCGGTGGTGCGCGACGGGGTGTGGTGGGACGTCCCCACGACCGAGGCGCCGGCGACGGCGAGCGCGGTCACCGTCGCGGCGCCCGCGTAACCGACGCCGCGGTGGACCCGGCGGCGCCGTCCTTCGGCGATCGCCCGCCGGATGTCCACGGTGGAAGGGGTGTGCGGCTCGCCGTCGAGCGACCGCAGCAGATCGAGTTCGGATGGCATCATCGGCTCCTCAGGTCACGGCGGAGAAACCTGCGAAGTCCCGCTCACCGAGCAGGCGCCGCAGCGTGGCCAACCCGCGGGATGTCTGGCTCTTGACCGTGCCGGACGAGCAGCCGAGTGTCGCGGCCACCTCGTCGACCGGCAGGTCGTAGAAGAACCGCAGCACCAGCACGGCCTGCTGCCGGCGGGGCACCCGACTCAGTGCTGCCCGGACGACCTGGCGCTCCTCCACGCCGTCGTCCCGCAACGGCGGTGGCTCAGGTGTCTCGCGGAACAACCGGACGCGCGCCCACGCCAGCCGTCGCTCGTCCAGGTACGTCCGCACCAGCATCGTCCGGACGTACGCGTCGAGCTTGTCGGCGGCCTGCGCGCGCCGCCACTTCACGTACAGCGTGGTGATGGTCTGCTGGACCAGATCATCGGCACGGTGCTCGTCGCCGGCCAGGAGGTACGCCAACCGTCGCAGCGCGGGAATCCGTGCCGAGACGTAGTCGACGTACTCCTTGTCCGAAGTATCCCGCATCGCCCGTCCCTCCGTTGGGTCATCAACCCTCAGACGGGCGCGGACGAGCACCCGGTTGTCCGGTCTTACGGATTGATCGCGTACGTCGCCGCCGCCACCGCTGACGGCGCGCCGTATCGGCTACGCGCGATTGTTTGATCCGACGGTTCGGGCAACCCCGTGGGCGTCCGCGCCCATCCTAGGGGTGTGAATGTCTCGATGAACGGCGTGAGGATGCGCAGCGGCAGACGTCAACTGGTGCTCGGGTTGTCCGCCGTCGGCGTGCTGCTGACGGCGTCGGGGGTGCCCGGCGTGGGCGTCGCGGGGGAGGTCCGCAGCGGCGCGACCGGCACGGCGAGCGCCACCGCCCCGTCGCTGCTTCCGGCCGGACGGACGTACACGGTTACGCTGTTGACCGGGGACGTGGTGACCGTTCGGGGCACGTCGTCGGGCTGCCCGGCGGTGAGCGTGCGCCCGGCCGGCACGAGCGGCGTGCTGACCCGTAGCTGCGGCCCCGACGGGCACGTGCGGGTGGTGCCGGCCCGGGTGGCGCCGATGATCGGTT
This sequence comes from Micromonospora sp. KC606, assembly GCF_004348675.1. Classification (GTDB taxonomy): domain Bacteria; phylum Actinomycetota; class Actinomycetes; order Mycobacteriales; family Micromonosporaceae; genus Micromonospora. Next base: position 15,761 of record NZ_SMKN01000054.1, read on the forward strand.
CGGCGCTGGACCCGACTCTGTTCGACGTGACCGCGTTGATCCTCGACGGCTACGACGACGCGCGGACGAAAGACCTGCCGCTCATCGTCCGTCCCGGCGGGCAGGCACGGCGGCTGACGGCCGACCCTCTCGTCGCGGGTCTGGCCGGGCCCCGCGCGCTGCCGAGCATCGCGGCGGTCGCGGGTCACCGCTCGAAGACGGCGGGCGCGGAGTTCATCCGGTCGTTGTCGGCCCGCTCGACCGTGGTGCGCTCTTCCGGCCCGTCGCCGAAGGTGTGGCTGGACCGGCGGGTGCGGGCCACCTTCGCGTCGGGAACCGCCACCGGCCGGTGGGACCGCAACCTGCGCCAGGTAGCCGCGCCGCAGGCGTGGAACGCCGGGTACACCGGCGAGGGCGCACGGGTCGCGGTGCTGGACACCGGCGTCGACGCCGGCCATCCGGATCTCGCGGGACGGATCGCGGAGAAGATGGACTTCACGGTCGACGGCGGCGACGCGAGCGACCAGGTCGGCCACGGCACCCACGTGGCGGCCACGATCGCGGGCACCGGTGCGGCCTCGGGCGGCACGCGCAGGGGCGTGGCACCGGGCGCGCGCCTCGTCGTGGGCAAGGTCCTCGGCGACGACGGCGAGGGTACCGACTCCCGGGTGATCGCCGGAATGGAGTGGGCCGCGAGCCGAGCCGCAGTGGTGAACATGAGCCTCGGCGGATGGGAACCGAGCGACGGTACCGACCCGATGTCGCTCGCGCTCGACGCGCTGTCCCGGCGGACCGGCACGCTGTTCGTGGTCGCGGCCGGCAACAACGGGCCCGCCGACGGCACGGTCTCCACACCGGGCGCCGCCGCAACCGCGCTCACCGTCGGCGCGGTGGACGGCAGGGACCTGCTCGCCGACTTCTCCAGCCGCGGGCCGCTGGTCAACACCCGCGTCGCGAAGCCCGAACTGGTCGCGCCGGGCGTGGAGATCGTCGCGGCCCGTGCGGCCGGCACCACCATGGGCCGGGCCGTCGACGCACGCTACGTGGCCGCCTCCGGCACGTCGATGGCCACCCCGCACGTCGCCGGCGCGGCCGCCGTCCTGGCCCAGCGCCACCCCGACTGGCGAGCCGAGCAGCTCAAGGCCGCACTGGTCGGCACGGCCGATCCGATCACCGACGCTGACGTGTACGCGAGCGGCGCCGGGCGGCTCAACGTGGCCCGTACCCTGTCCGGGGTGGTCGGCACCCGGCCGGTGGTCGATCTCGGCACCCTCACCCACCCGCAGGCCGGCACGGCGGAGGCGAAGCTGGCGTGGGTCAACACCGGAGCCGGACCGGCTGTGGCCGCTCTCGACGTGGCGGTGACCGATCGCCACGGCGTCGCCGCACCGGACGGCGCCGCCACCCTCTCGGCCGATCAGGTGCGACTCGCCGCGGGCGCCGGCGACGGCGTCACGCTGCGCGTCGACCGCGCCGCGTTCGCAGCCCGTCCTGGCCTGCACACAGCCGTGGTCACGGCCCGTGTCGGCGGTGACGTTGCATCGCGTACGCCGGTGACGTTCTACGTGGAGCCGCCCAGCTATGACCTCACCGTCGAGACGACCGCGATTCCGGGTGTCCCGGACGGGGTGACCGGATGGGTCTTGGCGCAGGTGGTCAACCTCGACGACCGGGCCGTGTACGCCCGCGCCGAGTCCGGCCGCGCCGGTGACACGCTGACCTTCCGGGTGCCCGCCGGCCGGTACAGCGTCATGGCCTCGTTCACGTCGTGGTCAGCCGACGACGAACGCGCGGTCCTGGCCGGCGACCCGGACATGGACGTCGCGGGCGACACGTCGGTGCGGCTCGACCTGTCCCAGGCCCGGCGGCTCTCGGCGAGCGTCGACGGCGTCGCCACCGAGGCCGGCTCGATCGGGCTCACCTATGTGCAGATGCCCCGGCGTGGCCCTGGCTGGAGCGACTTCACCTTCGCCTGGGGCGACGCCGCCAAGGCGGGGAACGTGTCGGTGGTGCCGAACAGCGGGACCGGCCTCGGGACGTTCCAGGCGTACGCGGCCTTCGGCCTGGATGCGCCGGGCAGCGGGCAGAGCCCGTACCTCTACGACCTCATTCACCCCTTCGGCAACGGCATTCCGCACGATCCGACGTACCGCGTGACCGCCGCCGAGCACGCCACCCTCGCCCGGATCGACCAGCACTTCCACAAGCTCGACACACCGGGTTCCGGCACCGGACACAAGCGGTACGGGATCAGCCCGGAAGGTGTGTTCCTCGCCGAGAACACCACCGGCCCCCTCTCCGGTGAACGCACCGACTACGTGTCGCCCGGCTTCGACTGGGTGGACGTGGCATTCTGGAACGGAACGGTCACCCAGGAGGGGTTGAGGCGGTACGCGCCGGGCAGCCGGCAGGACAAGGTGTGGGTCCGGCAGCCGCTGCGCTCCGACTGGTACGACGAACCGGCCGGCTCCCCGAGCGCATGCCAGCCCCACGCGCCGAGCCGCACCAGCGGCAACCTGCACATCGAACTTGTTACGCTGACCGACCAGCACGGACGGTTCGACTGCCTGGCCGACGGCGTCGATCTCGACATCAAGCGCACGCTCACCCTTCAGCGCGACGGGCGGACCGTGGGCCAGGTCGACACCTCGATCGCCGACTTCACCCTGCCACGGCGGGCCGCCGACTACCGGCTGACCTACGACATCGACGCCAGCGCCGTCCTGCCGGTGTCCACCCGGGTCACCACCGCCTGGACCTTCCGCTCCACCGGCCCGACCGGCACCCGCAGCGTCCCACTGCCGCTGTTGTCGGTGGACTACGCCCTACCGCTGGACGCGGCGAACCACCCCACCGCATCCGGCACAGCGACCTTCACCGTCCGCCAGGCACGCGGCGTCCGGGCACAGGCCGTCACGTCCTTCACCCTGTCCGCGTCCCTCGACGAGGGCGCCACCTGGCGACCCGTGCGGGTCACGCGCTCCGGTGAAGGCACGTACCAGGCTGAGTTGCCCCAGCCCACCGCCGGCCAGGCGGTCTCGCTGCGAGTGACGGCGCGCGGCAACGCCGGCAGTGGCATCGAGCAGACCATCATCAGCGCGTATCGGGCCACTCAGCCCCTCAGCGACCACGCGCGAACGCCGTGACGGTCCGAGGCCATGATCGTTCTTTACACCGGAGCGGTCAGCGACTCTTCGGTCAAAGTCGGTAGCCACGGGCGGGGAGGTTAGCGACGATGCGTTGATGAGCCTGTTGGGTCGCGTCCAACACCTCTGGGTGAGCCTGGCCGGTGTGGCGACCAGCTTCCCGGCGAGCGGCGTGCGGGTGTTGGTCGCCGCAGAGTCGAGGCTGTGCCCACCTCACCTGTGTTCGTCGTTCGATGTGGGGCGGAGGTGCTGGCGGCAGCCGGTTACCGCCATTGGCCCGGTTCCGTTGCGCACCTGTGCGTCTTGACCGGCTCCCAGTTCCGGAATCGGGGACTTGCGCGTACGGTCGCCTCGTCGGCAGTGGCCGAAGCGCTTCGGAACCGGCTGTTACCGCAGTGGCGGGCACGCCCGGAGCCGTCGCGGCGGTTGGCTGGCAGGCTCGGCTTCCGGGAACTCGGTAGTCAGCTGAGCATCATGATCGAGGCTTTCGGTCCTGCTGACAGCAACCGTGACAGCACCTGGGCCGGATAAGGGCGGCTATGGCCGGCCCGATGTGGCCGGTCGGCCGAGGCTGAGGACATCCCCGGACGCCGGCGAACGAGGCGCGCAGTTCTTACGGACGAGGGATCGCGCTTGGCGTTGGGCCGCACTAGTGTTCGCGCGGTAAACCTCACGATCGACGAGAGCAACCGCCAGGTACGGAAGTTCGTTTGCCAATGCTGCAACACGCCAGCGGAGCGGACTTGGGTCAACATCCACGAAGGTGACACCGCTCTAGCTGTCTACTTCGCAAGTTGCTACCACCACAGCGGGGTTCACGAGGTCTGGATCGATGCCATCTTGGGGAGCTGGGGCGACAACCGCTTCGACGATCACATCACCTTCGTGCTCAGCCCGCCGAGTAACGCCGCCAGCTCGTCGCCGAGTAGCCGGCCGGTCGTTTCTGACCAAGCGGTGCACTAGCCTCACCCTAGTGTCGAACGGCGACGAGGACGTCGATCTGGTGCTGGGCGCTCTGGAGTGTTACGAGCGCGCGGTGCACCGGGTGGCGCAGGACTTCGCTCGGCGGGGCGCCGTCATTCAGCCGGTGGGCGTGTACCTGGACGCCCTCGACGCCCTACACGTGTGCTTCGGCAGGCGGGGGCAGACGCAGGAGGGCATCCTGGGCAGTCTGCGTCCGACCCGCGACTTGGAGTTGGCAATCGTTGAGATGGCCGACTTGCTGCAGGAAAAGGAGTTCGATGAGGGTGATATTACCTGGCCCGGATGTCTGCCCGGGCACGCTCATCCTCCTACCGCGACCCTCAGCGGCGGCGTTGCCTGCTGGCAGTGTCCGCGCAGTCACGAATCCGTCTTCCTGATCGGATAGCCAACCGGCACTACGGCGACGATCAGTCACGATGCCGACGGTGGTGGAATGGTCGGGCGGCCGATCGTGCCGAAATTCTTATGCCCGCGTGTACACCGAAACGGTCAGCCCTGTTGCTGTCGGCAGCAACCGTGACAGCAACAGAGCGAACGGTGAGAGCAGAGGCCGGCCAGCGACAGATCCGCCCGATGTCGGAGAAGTGCGTGGACGAGGCCAGACGGAGCGCCAGAAGTACAAGTGAGAAGTTGACGGACTGCCCTGCCGGCACGCGGGGGAGGACGGCGGGTGGTGTCCGGCGTGTGAGGGATTACGAGGTGGCGGGCGGGTCGGTAGCGTTGGGCGTGACGGCGGCCGATGGGTCGGTAGTGCATCCCGCACTATGAGGAGCTCCGGGATGGAATCCCTGCTGGAGCTGACTTTCGGGCAGCGGTTTAAGGTCTACCGGGAGCGGTCCGGAAAGACTCGCGCGGTGCTCGCTGGGTTGGTGGGTCGCAGCGCCGAGTGGGTCAAGGCGGTCGAGACCGACCGGATTCTGCCGCCGCGGGTGCACATGTTGGACCGGATCGCGCGTGCCCTCAAGGTCGGCGTGTCTTCCCTGGTCGGGGAGTTGAGCGACCGGTCTGCCGTGGTCAACGGGCCGGAGCATCATCGCGCGGACCAGGTGGCACAGCGGCTACCGGCAGATCTATCACCAGCCGCAGACGTCCTTCTCTCAGGTCATCATGGGCGCTCATGCGGTGACCGTGGCGGTGTAGTTGCAGAGGTCCGGCGAGGCGGTGCGGCAGGCGCGCCGTCATGACGAGGCGGCGATCCCGTCGAGGCCGCGCCGGGCACGTCACCTCATCGAGGTCGCTTGGGCGCACTACGGCAAGGACGACCGGGAAGCGACCGTGACGACCCTGCGGCGGGCGTACGAGTCGGCTCCGGAGACGCTCCGCTGCAACGGGTACGCCCGTCAGATCACCTTGGATCTGCTCGACGGTCCGCGTTCCACCCGCGATGACGCCCGTGACCTCGCGCTGAAAGTCGGCCTCATCTCGTGATCTAGGGGTACGAACGTTACCCACTCCGCCCCGCACCGACCGTAGCTTCTTGCTCACGGGATGCGACGGGCGGTGGCCCCTGGTGTCGCGGTTCTCACCAACACCCCGACGAAAACGTCGACGCGTCCGCACTGCCCGTCACCCCCGCCGAGGGCGACCTCACCCCCGACCCGACCTCTTCCACCCGGCTCGACGGCACAGGGCAATCGGACACCGAGCGGTAAACAGCACGCCACGACAACCGACTGGACCGGGCGCGCCCATAGGATGAAGTAGCTCGATACTTCGCCGCCGTTCTCGCTGCTACGGGCAGTGCCGCATGGGCGGGGACGACTACGAGACAGGGAGTAGCAGATGAAGCTCACCGCAGTCGCGCGCCGGGCGGCGTTCGCCGTGGCCCTCGGCCTACCGCTGCTGGTCGGGCCGGTCGTGGCAGCCGGCCCGGCGACCGCGCAGTCCGCCCCGCAGATCGCGACCGCCCCGGGCGCGGGCGGCAGCACGGATGGTACCGCCCCGGCGGCGCGGATCTCTGCTGGCGACCCAGCCGGCACCGGCCCGGTCACGGCGATGGCGCCGCGCTGCGGCTGGGTGCCCGGCGCCTACGAGCCGCGCAGCGTCGGCTTCTCGGGCGGCGGTATCCGCCTGCGCAGCGGCCCGTCGACGCTCTGCACCGTGCTGGGCCTGGGCTACGTGGGCCAGAGCGCGACCCTGCGGTGCGGCGCGGTGGGTGACGACGGGTGGGGCTGGTACTACGTCACGAACAACAGCACCGGCGTCACCGGCTTCGTCCGGGGTGACGGCCTGACGGGCGTACCGATCTCCACCCTGGCGTGCTGACGCCCGGTGTCGGCCGGCAGCGGTCGGCACCGATCTCCGGGCCGCGTCGGGCACCTGTCCGGCGCGGCCCGCCGCCGCCCGCCCGATCTCACGTGGCGGCGATTGGACCGCGAGTCGACCCGGTGGCACCACACCTGCGCCGGTACGACCCGCCTGCGGGACGAGAACGTTTGTGCAGCGGTGGTAGGAACTGCGGCAGCATCCTCGCGTGGGCGGGCGTCCATGAGCAGTCTCCGGGGCATGGCGGGTAGGGAAACGACCCGTACGGCGCCTGCCGCGTTGCCAGGGTGGGCGCCGTACGGTTGCCGGGCTACTGGATGCCTTCCCGCATCAGTTGCCACCGTTGGCAGACGCAGTTGGCGTCGCGCCGGCCCCGTCCGTGGTCGACGCGCCCAGGATCTCCAGGTACTTACCGCTGTTGCGGTTGACCAGCTTGAACTCGGGATCGGCGTCAACCCCCGGGCGGTACACCTGGATCTGGTCCAGTTCGGCGTCACGGTGATCATGCCCGGCCGGTCGCTCTTGTTGGTCGGGGCGGAGAGTTGTTCAACGCCCCCCAGGTCAGGCCCCCGTCGGTGGAGCGCCGGTACGAGACCGCCTGCAGGACGTTGTTGGCCTTCTGCCGCTCGTCAGAGAAGTAGCAGACCAGGTTTGCGGTGCCGTCCACGATCAGCGACGGTTCCCAGACCGTTGTCGTGGTCGAGGTGGGGCTCGGGTCGTAGTTGGCGGGGCCGCCGGTGTCGACGGTGCTGCGCAGCGACCAGGTGGCTCCCCGGTCGAGGCTGGCGTACACCACGAGCCGGCTGCTGGAACGGTCGCTGGGCATGAGCATCCCGGCGAGCAGGACAGTGCCGGCGGGGCAGGTTCCCGACCTGCTGGGAAGTTCGTGGAGGAAGGGCCGCGAGGCACCATGTGAGGGATCGTGTTCGGCTGCGACGGATCCTTGTTCTCAAGGTCATGGGGGATTACTTCTTCGGTGTTCCGCTCAGGCGCGACGGGCTCGCCCGTCCGCCGGTTGGCGTCGGGGGCGGCCCGGAGACGGGCGGTGGTGAGGTGTCGCGGGCGGTGGATCGCGGCGATGTGAGACCCGCCGCGTGGTCGGCTCCGAGCGGATGGACGGGTAGGGGTGAGGGTTTCCCTTGCCGGCGTGGTGGTGAGTATGATCACCGTGAGCTGGTTCCTACGTTGTACCTCCGCCCCCGGCGAGCAGTCACAATAGGCGATCATCTGTCGCGGGGAAACAGCTCGACCGGCGGCCGTTGTACGTTCTCACTGTCGATCACCAGCGGAGGCGCAGATGGATGGGCCGACCCTGCACGACGTGGCGGCTCGCTCCGGAGTGTCGATCAAGACCGTCTCGAATGTGCTTCGTGGAACGAAGGGCAAGGTGTCGGCGGCGACCGCGGCGCGGGTCTACGCCGCCATCGAGGAGCTCAACTACCGGCCGAACCTCTCGGCGCGGCGGCTGCGCACCGGGCGGTCGGACGTGATCGCCCTGGTCGTGCCCGACCTTCGCAACCCGTACTTCGCGGAGGTCGCCACCGCGATGATCGGCGCTGCCCGGCAAGCCGGCTACACCCTGCTGATCGATGAGACCGGCGGAGACCCGGACGTCGAGCTGAGCGCCGCCGAAGGGCTGTACGATCCGCTGATCGAGGGCGTCATCATGTCGCCGTTGACCCTGGACCAGCGGCAGCTCGGTCGCCGCAGCCGGTCCATCCCGCTGGTCCTGCTCGGCGAGCGGGACTACTCCGGCCCGTGCGACCACGTCATGTTCGACAACATCGAAGCGTCGTACCAGATCACCGGGCACCTCGTCGAGCAGGGCTATTCGCGCATCGCGGTCATCGGCCGGCAGGACGATCCGCCCCATGCCACCGCCGTGAAGCGGCTGAAGGGCTACCACAAGGCGCTGCGCGCCGCGGGGTTGCGTTCCCACCGCGCCCTGGCCCCCGTCGTGCCCGGTGCCCCCTACAGCAAGACCGCCGGCGCGCAGGCCGCCCACCAGCTGCTGCGCCAGGAGGAGCGTCCCGACGCGATCTACTGCTTCGCGGACGTCCTCGCCATCGGCGCGCTGCGGGCCGCCCACGAGCACGGCCTGCACGCGCCGGCCGACTTCGGTCTCGCCGGCTTCGACGGCGTCGAGGAGGGCCGGTTCACCATCCCCACCCTCACCACCATCGCCCCCGACTTCGCCGACATGGCCGCCCTCGCGGTGTCCGCGCTGGCGGAACGGATCCGGTCGACGGCCGGCATCGAGCACCGCGACATCCGCTGTCGGTACGAACTGGTGATCGGGGAGAGTTCCCGCCGTTCGCCGGCGTCGGCCCCGGCTTCGTGACGCGGGGAGGTTTCCGTGGGGGTTCGCTCCCGCTCGGCGGCGGCCCGGTCGAGGCCCCGTCGACGGCCTGCATCCGGGCCGGGCGTTCAGTAGTAGCTCGGCGTGCTGTTGCACGACACGGTGGAGGACACCTGGAGCGTCCACAAGCGATGAGGCCCTGCTTCCGGGCGGAGCACGCCGGCGGGCCGTCGCACGGGCCCCGATCCGTGGGCGACCCCGGGCCGGTGTGATCCAATGCGCCCATTGACCAGCTTGTTCCGGTCGATGTCCAGGCCCGGCTCCGGCAGGAGCGCAACGTCTGGTTGTGTACGTTGCGCCGGGACGGCTCGCCGCATGTGACGCCCGTCTGGTTCGTGCGTGACGACGGGGCGTGGTGGATCGGCTGCGACGATCGCAGCGTGAAGGCGCGTTACGTGCTGGCCGATCCGCGAGTGTCCCTGGCCCTGGGGGACGGGACGACGCGTGCCACCTTCGCCGGCCGACGACGAGAGGGGCCGGTCCCCGCTCGGGGACCGGCCCGTACTCACGTGGGCGGAGCCGTCACGGCCTCCAGGAGCCGGCCGTCTCGAACCGGTGTTGGTACTCGACGACGCCGTTCTTGTCCTTGACGTCGAACACCACCACGCCGGTGCGCTTGCTGCCGCTGGGCAGGCCGCTGCCGGAGCCGAGCATGTCGCCGCCGCAGCCGGAGAACGCTGCGGAGAACCCGTTGCTGGTGGTGCCGTCCTCGGCCACCCACTTGAAGTAGAACGGGTTGATCGAGGCTCTGCCCCTGGTCACCGTCGCGGTGACGTCGGCGACCAGGAACATGCCCTTCTCCGGCGGACGGGCGTACGAGCGGCACGGCTTGGTGAACGTGCTGAACTTGCGGACGGCGATCTCGATGGTGCCGTCGTCGTCCTCGAGCACCAGGGTGTCGCCGGGCTTCATGTTGAAGGTCTCGCCGTCGGCCGGGGCGCTGGCCGACGGCTTGCCCCCGGGCAGCCCGGGCAGGGTGGTCGTGTCCGGGGTGGGCAGCGACCGCTCGAACTCCCCGGCCTTCTTCTCCACCTCGTTGCCGGCAGCGACGAGGGCCGCCACCCCACCGCCGCAGCAGAGCAGGAGCAGCACCGCCACCACGACGCCGACGACGATCCACACCGTCTTCTTCGACCCGGACCGCACCGGCGGGCCGAGCGGTTGCCCCGGCGCCGGCGGGTACGGACCGCCGGGCGGCGGCGGGTAGCCGCCGCCGGAGACCGGCGGGTACGGCGTACCCGACACCGGCGGCATCGAGGCGTTCGGGTCGTAGGCCGGGTACGGCGAGCCCGGCACCGGCGGGTACGGGCTGCCCGACATGGGTGGGTACGGCGTGCCGGAGACCGGCGGGTACGGGCTGCCCGACATGGGTGGGTACGGCGTGCCGGAGACCGGCGGCTGCGGGGTGGTGGGGTCGACCGGGGCGTACGGGCTCTGTGGGACGCCGGAGACCGGCGGCAGCGGCGCGGTCGGATCGGCGGGATACTGCGGCACCGGTGCTGTGGGGAACGGGTCCACGGGCGGCTGGTTCGGATCCTGCGGCCCGTTGGGGGGCTGGGGCTGGCTCACCGTACTCCTCGGCACGTCGGTCACGTCACGAACCACCCGACGCTAGTGGGTGCCGGCAAGCTGGGAATGTCTCGGGTCCAACCTGCCCGTTCGGTGCCGGGGCGGGACCGATCGGTCAGTGCGGCAGCACCGCCGCCGTGCGGACCAGGTCGCCCTCGACCGCGAACCGGCCGCGGATCACGGCGGGCGGGTCGGCCACCGTCGCCGCCGCCACCCGTGCCGGGTCGATTCGGGCGGTGAACGTCCCTGCTCGCAAGTCCAGTTCGACGGTCGCGTCCTGGAAGTCCAACCAGGACCCGACAACCGGGTGCCAGACCTTGTAGACGGTTTCCTTGGCGCTGAACAGCACCAGCGGCCACCAGGTGCCGACGGGTAGCCGGGCCAGTAGTTCCTCCTCCTCGGGGCGGCAGATCAGCCGGCGTACCCCCGGGTCGAGGTTCCGGTGCCGCTCGGCGTCCATGCCCACCGACCGTATGTCGGTGGCGTGGGCGACTGCGGCGGCGCAGTAGCCGCGGGTGTGGGTGATGGTGCCGACCACGCCGGCGGGCCAGACCGGGGAGCGGTCGGCCGCCGCGGGCACCGGCACGGCCGGCAGCCCCAGGCGGGTCAGCGCCCGCCGGGCGCAGACCCGGCCGGCGGTGAAGTCCCGCCGCCGACTCTCCACCGCCCGTTCGCTCAGGCCGGACCGCTCGGCCGCCAGCAGTTCCCCGGTCCAGTCCGCCGGCCCGGCCACCACGACCGACACGGTCGGCGGCAGCAGGTCACGCATCACCGTCCCCTTTCCGGTACGACCGTGGCCGGAAGGTTCACGACTGCCATGGCTGGTGAACGTACCGCAACGCCGGTGACGGCGGAGGATTCGTCCCGCCGGGCCGGTGACCGCCCGGGCGGGCGGCCACCAGCCCGGGCGGTCAGGGGCGGCGGGGGCGGCGGGTGAGCGCGAAGCCGACCACGCCGGCGACGGCCGCGAGCATCCCGCCCACCGTGCTCCAGATCCAGCGGGAGCCGAGGTCGGGCAGCCAGTCGAAGAACCCGGCCTCCTCCTCGGCGGGGGCGGCTGTCGGCTCGGCGGCCAGCACCGTGCCCGCCTTCGTGTTCGGCACCAGCGGCGCCTTCAGCTCGCCGTCGTCCCGGGAGCCCGCGCCGTCCGCGCCGACCAGCAGGTCCACGTCGATCGGCAGGCCGAGGTCGGCCTCGGGCAGCTCGGGCACCGACAGCCGGATGTAGTAGGTGCCGGGCAGCGGGTCCGCCGACCAGGGCTCCGCCCAGGAACGCACCTGGCGCAGCGTGCAACCGAGCGACACGCTGCCGCCGGCGGCGGCCACGGTGGGGGCCTGCGCCCCGGCCGTGCACGACTGTCGCCGGCGCAGCCCGTCGAAGACCTCCAGGGTCCAGGTGGAGGCGCCGCTGCGGGCCTTCGGGAAGGTCACCGTCGCGCTGATCTCGTGCCGTTCGCCAGCCGATGCCGAGAACGACCAGTAGAGGTGGTCGCCGGTGGAGGCGTCCACCCGGACGGGCTGGCCGGCGCCGACGCCGGTGGCGGTCAGGAAGGACGTCCCGGCCCGGGTGACCGGGGTGGCGCCGGGTGAGGGGGTGGGCGTGGCCGAGGCGGGCGCGGGTGCGGCCAGCAGGGCCAGCCCGGCGGCGGCCAGCGCCGCGCCGGTCCGGACAGTCGGGGTACGCATCCTCAGTTCTCCCT